>DASRKB010000174.1:0-16345 GCA_035649175.1 Burkholderiales bacterium
GCAAGCAAAGGAAAAGGGTCCTGACCCCTTTTACCAGAGCGTTACAAAGCGCTAACACCCCCGCAATTCCCTCGACACGCCCGCTGCCTAGCATGCGGGCATGCCGAACGACAGAAATTTCTGGCTCCTGACCGCGGCGGCGGTGGCGCTTCTCGCCGTTACCATGGGCTCGCGCTCGGTGTTCGGCCTGTTCATCTCGCCGCTCAATTCCGCCACGGGGCTGGGCATCGCCACCATCAGCTTCGCGGCGGCGGTCGGCCAGCTTACCTGGGGCGCGGCGCAACCCTTGTGCGGCATGCTCGCGGAGCGCTACGGCGCGGCGCGCGTGATCGCCGCGGGCAGCCTGCTCGCCGCATTGAGCGGCGCGCTGCTTCCCTTTGCCGGTAGCGCCTGGATGCTCGTTTCCGTGCTCGCTGTGGGCGGCATCGCCGCGACGGTCGGCAGTCCCTCGCTCCTCGTCGGTACGGTAAGCCAGCGCGCGGCGCCCGAGCGCCGCGGTCTCGTCGCGGGCATCGTCGGCGCCGGCGGGCCGCTCGGACAGCTCGTGCTCGCGCCGGCGACTACGGCGGTGATCTCGATCGCCGGATGGGTGGTCGCCGCGCTGTCGATCGCGGCGCTCGCACTCGCGTCGCTCCCGCTCGCGGCCGCGTTTCGCCGCTCCTCCGCGCCGCGCACGCACGCCGCCGCGCCGGCCGGCGCCACGCTGCGCGAGGCGCTCGCGAGCCCGGGCTACTGGCTCATCAACGGGACGTTCTTCGTCTGCGGCCTGCACGTCTTCTTCCTGGTCACGCATCTGCCGGGCGTGATCGAGCTCTGCGGCCTCCCCGCCAGCGTCGCCGGCGCCTCGCTCGCGTTGCTGGGGCTGTTCAACATCGCGGGCAGCGTGGCCGCCGGACTCGTCATCCAGCGCTTCTCGATGAAGCTCACGCTCGCCGCGCTATTCGCCGCGCGGGGGCTCGGCATCGCGGTGTTCCTCGCCGCGCCGAAGACGGAGGCTGTCGTGCTCGCGTTCTCGGTGTGGATGGGCGTTACCTACATGGCGGTGCTGCCGCCGGTGGCCGGGCTCATCGGCAAGCTCTACGGCGCGGGACGGCTCGCGACGCTGCTGGGCATCACGTTCATGCTGCATCAGGTCGGCGCCTTCCTCGGCTCCTGGCTCGGCGGCGTGGTGCTCGAGGCCACGGGCAGCTACGACCCGATGTGGATGCTCGACCTCGCGCTCGCCTGCGTCGCCGCCGCGCTCGCGCTCGTGATCCGCGAACAGCCGAAAGATCGGGGTCTGACCCCGATCCTCAGCGCTTCGCCTTCTTCCGCGCCAGCGCCGCGCCTTCAGCCAGCGCCTTGAGCTTGGCGCGCGCAAGCTCCCGGTCCATCGGCGCCATGCCGCAGTTGGTGCAGGGGAAAAGGTGCCTGGCCGGCACGTACTTCAGCGCCTGGTGGATGACCTTCGCCACCTCCTGCGGGGTCTCGACTTTGTCCGAGGCGACGTCGATTACCCCGACAAGCACGTCCTTGCCCCTGAGGAGCTTCATGAGCTCCATCGGCACGTGGGAGTGGATGCATTCCAGCGACACCTGGTCGATCCTGCTCTTCGCGAGCGCGGGGAAGATCTGCTCGTACTGGCGCCATTCCTCCCCGAGCGTTTTCTTCCAGTCGATGTTGGCCGGGATGCCGTAGCCGTAGCAGATGTGCACGCAGGTCGTGCATTTCAGTCCCTGGATTGCGCGGTGCAGGGCGCCGATGCCCCAGCGCGTAACCTCCTTCATGTACACGTTGAATGCCGGCTCGTCGAACTGGATCACGTCGATGCCGTCCTTCTCGAGGGCGCGCGCTTCCTGGTTGAGAAGCCCGGCGAACGCCATCGCGAGCTTCACCTTGTCGCCGTAGTATTCGTCGGCGATCGTGTCCACGATGGTCATCGGCCCGGGCAGCGTGATCTTTCGCAGCTTCTTCGTATGGTTTTTCATGAGAACTGCTTCTTTCTGGTGCACCCTGCCTTTCAGGCGCAGCTCGCCGGTCACCACCGGCACCATCGCCTCGTAGCGGTTGTCGCGGATGCCCATCTTCACCTTGCGGCCGAAGTCGATGCCCTCGACGAACTCGAGGAAGCCGTGCACGAAGTGCTGCCGCGACTGCTCGCCGTCGCTGACGATGTCAATGCCGGCATCCTCCTGCTCCTTGAGCCACAGCAGCGTGGCGTCGCGCTTGGCGCGCTCGAGGTCCGCCCCCGAGGCCTGCCAGGCGGGCCAGAGCTTGTGGGTCTCGGCCAGCCAGGCCGGCTTCGGAAGGCTTCCTGCAATCGTGGTCTTGAACATGTCGTGCTCCGGTGACGGCGACGAAATTGCGACCCGTCACTATAATTCGCCGCGACAGTCTGTAGTTCAGATCGGGAGGATCGGATGGTGCTCGGAGTCGCGCTCGGGACGTTCGTCTCGTTTCTGCTGGGACTTTTCCGGCCCGCCGCGGGCCCGGACTGGATGTGGGCCGGCGGCCGCCGCGACATCATCCGGGGCCTCTATTTCCGTCGGGACGGCACCTTCCGCCGCTTCGGGCGCATCGCGCTGTTTGTCACACTCGCAGGCGGCTCGGCCGCGGTGTACTGGATGCTGCTGCGCGTCTAGGCTTATGCTACGCCCCGTAGTTCCATCGACAATAAGGGGATCTCATGGTCAAGCTGATGGTGGGGGCGGTGGTGGCCGGGCTCGCGCTTTCCGGCCCGGTTCTGGCGCAGCGCAAGGACTGCAACGAGCTTAAAAGCGAGATCGACGCCAAGATCCGGGCGAACGGCGTGGAGAAGTTCACGCTCGACGTCCTGGACAAGGATGCCGAGGCCGACGGCAAGGTGGTCGGTACCTGCGACGGCGGGACCAAGAAGATCGTCTACAAGCGGGGCTGAGGGTCCGGAAAGTCGGCGCTGAGGGCGGCTAGTCCCCGCGATGAAGGGGGCCCATTTTCAGAGGAAAGAGCCACGCCAGCGTGGCGAGCTGCAGCGCCGCGAGGATGCCGAACGCCGCGCTGTAGCCTTCCGGTGCGAAGCGCCCGTCGGCGACGGGATGGAGCCTGAGCACCGCGCCGACCCCCCACTGAAACAGGAACGAGCAGCCAAACATCAGCACGTTCGAGGCGGTGTTGACGCGCCCGGTGAGCGCGGGCGGGAAGCGCGGCGTGAGCAGCGCGTAGGCGAGCGCCGCCGAGATCGAGGTGAAGCCGTAAACGGCAAGGATCACTCCCAGGCCTTCCTGTACACGGGCGGTGATCAGGACGAACATCGCAGCCGAGATACCCAGCCCTAGCTTGTACATCGTCAGCCGCGACACGCGCTCGGCGAGGCGGTCGGCGCCGGCGCCGAAGAAGACCGAGCCCGCCATGTAGGCGAGCGCGGCGGCGAACAGGAGGTTCGCCACGCCTTCGCGGGTCCGCCCTGCCACGTCGTAGAGCCACGGTCCGAGCCACAGCCCCTGCAGCGCCTGGTAGGAGGCGTGACACACCACGAGCGGCAGCGCAATGCGCCAGAACACGCTGGAAGAGAAGATCAGACCGAACGCCCGGACCTGCTCGCGCAGCGTCTCGCCCTTTCCGGGCAGCTCCTTCTCCGGCACCGCGAAGAAGACGAGGGCCGCCACGGCGAGGGACATGCCGCCGGTCAGAAGGAAGAGCGTGCGCCATCCCCAGGTGCCGAGAATCGCCTCGGCGGGCGCCGTCGCGGAGAGGGCGCCGATGCCGCCCGCCGCGAGGTAAAGCCCGTTCAGCGTCGCGAGGCGCGAGAGCGGGAACCACAGCGTGAAGGCCTTGATCGCGCCCATCAGGCCGGCCGAGACGCCCAGGCCGATGAGCGCCCGGCCGATCGAAAGCATGGTGAAGTCGCGCGCGAACGCGAAGATGAGCGCCCCCGCGGCTGCGACGCACAGCAGCGCCGCCACCACGCGCCGCGGCCCGTAGCGGTCGAGCAGCACCCCGAGGGGGAGCTGGAACGCCGCGAACGTGAGCAGGTACATCGAGGTGAGGAAGCCCAGGTCCGAGGGCGAGAGCGAGAACTCGGCCGCCAGGTCCTTGGAGATGACCGCGTTGACGTTGCGGAAGAAGAACGACAGGAAGTAGCCGGCCGCGAACGGGCCGAATACCACCAGCATCGCGTTCTTCAGGGAAGAAACTCCGTGAGCGCCCGGTTGAAGGCATGGGGTTGCTCGATGTTCGCGAGGTGCGCGGCCTGCGGGATGAGCACGAGCTTCGCGCCCGGCAGGTTCGCTGCGATCTCGCGCGCCATGGCCGGCGGCGTGCCGGGATCCTGGTCGCCGCAGATCACGAGCGTCGGCGCCCTGATCTCCTTCAGCCGGTCGGTCAGGTTGATCTTCGGGATCGCGTGGCAGCAGCCGACGTAGCCGGCAACAGGCGTGTTTCTTATGGCGGCAGCTATTCCCTCGACGGTCTTCGGATCACTCTTCCTGAAAGAAGCCGTGAACCAGCGCTCGAGCGTCGGCTGCACGAGCGGCTCCATGCCCTTCGTCTCGGCCACCTTGATGCGGTCCTGCCAGATCCCCGCGGCCTCGGCCGGATAGCGGCTCGTCGTGTCCGCGAGCACGAGCGACTCGAACACGCCGCGGTACTTGAGCGCGAAGGTCTGGCCGATCATGCCGCCCATCGACAGGCCGACATAGTGGGTCTTCTTCACCCCGAGATGATCGAGAAGCTCATGGAGATCGTCGGCAAGCTGCTCCAGCGTGTAGGCGCCTCTCGGCGCCGCGCTCTGTCCGTGGCCGCGCGTGTCGTAGGCGAGCATGCGGTAGCGATCCTTGAGCGCGGCGATCTGCCCGTCCCACATGCGCGTGCTGCAGGCGAGCGAGTGGCTGAAGGTGAGCCAGGGCTTTCCTTCCGCGCCGTGGATCTCGTAGTAGGCCTCGTGTCCGTTCACCGTCGCTTTCATATCGTCTCCAGGATGAGTGGAACCAGCATCTCTTCTTCGCTCGTGCCCCCGTGGTTGCCGATGTGCAGGTGTCGCGGCTCGCCCGGGGTCCAGTCCTTCACCGTGTGCCGGTCGCGCATCACGAGCGTCACGTCGCCGATGCGCTCGGCAAGCCGCGGATGCGGCGCGCCGGGGCCGAACCACCCCTCGGCGACGAGCTCGCGGCTCGGCCGTACGTCGGCCTTGCCCTCCAGCCATTCCCGCGCACGGTTCAGGAATTCAGCATCATCGTGAACATGGCAATACACCACGCGCCGCTCGCCGCAGAAAGGAAAGCGCAGGAGCGAAGTGATCTCCGCCGGCGGCTCGAGGCAGTCCTCGGCGTCGACGAAGCCGTGGTCGGCGGTGACCACCACCGCGGTATCGGTGCCCGACAGGCGCGCGAGCAGTATGCCGAACGCCTCGTCGATCGCCGCGAGGCGCGTGAGCGCCTCGGCGCTCTCGTGTCCGAAGCGATGCGAGACCGCGTCGTAGTCAGGCCAGTACGCGTAGACGAGCTTGCGTGCGGCCGAGGACTTCACTGCCGCGACGATGCCGGCCACCATCTCCTCGATCGTCGCGTACGCGCTTCGCTCGGCACCGGCGCAGTGGCGCACGTTATAGTCGGAGTCGACGATGTCCTTGTGCGTCACGACGAACGATTTCAACGGCAGCGCTTCGAACAGGGAAGGGGTTCGGAACGCCGCTCCCGGCTCGAAGCCACGCGCGCGCAAGCTGATGTTGTCGCCGCGGCTGCGGAAGGGCAGCGGCGCGCCGACGCATGCCGCTTCTCCGAAGTACGTGAACCAGCCGGTGAGGCCGTGCTCGATCGGGCTGCGGCCGGTGTAGGTTGTCGTGATTGCCGACGCCGTGGTCGACGGAAATACGGAGGTTATCGCCCTCGTGCGCCGGCGCGCGAGCTCGCCACCCGCGCCGTGGCGGCGCAGGAAGCTGTCACCCAGGCCGTCGACGATGAGCAGGACGAGGTTTGTCGCTTTTTCAAATGCCACTGCGCCCAGAGGAGCGTGATGCGGCTTGCCCCCGCAAGCCGCGACGATCGAGGCCATGAGGTTGACGAGGCTGCCGCCGGCATAGTCGGGGAGCATGGGAGCGACGATTTTAGGGGTAGAATTCCCTCGTCCCCTCCCGAGGTATTCGCCATGCGGCACGAAGTCCATCTGCACGCCGACATCCCCATTCTCGAAGGCGTCTCGCGGCGCCAGCTCGAGCGGGCGTTCGCGCCGCTGCTCGAGTACCTGGACGCCGATGGCCTGGCGGACGTGAAGAGCCTCGAGCCCGAAGAGCCGGGCGTCAAGTACGACGAGAAGGAGCTCATCCTCACCGTGTGCTGGACCGGCGAGGTGGGCCGCAGCTTCCACGGCGCGCTCGAGACGGCGCTCGAGGCGATCGGCCCCTACTGCTACGAAGCGGTCGAGGTCGAGCTCACCGAGTACCACGAGAACGGCGAGCAGGAGTCGAAGCTCCTCTTCGTCGGGCCGACCGCGCAGGCGATCCACGAGGCGCAGCGCCGCTGCATGATCGAGGACGTCGCGGCGATCCTCGCCCGGCAGTTCGACAAGCCGGCCGTCGGGCAGGTGACCGCGCTCGTGAACGAGCTGTTCGACCGCGACTGGAAGGAGAAGGCCTCGCAGCAGAAGAAGCCCGAGCGCGCCTTCGAGACCTACACGCGGCCGTCCCGGAAGAATCTGCACTAAGAGTGGCAGGTCCGAAGTACCCCGGGTTCGACACGCTGGCGCTCCACGCCGGCCAGTCGCCAGACCCGGCGACCGGCAGCCGCGCGGTGCCGATCTACCAGACCACCTCCTACGTTTTCCGAGATACCGAGCACGCCGCGTCGCTCTTCAACATGGAGCGCGCGGGCCACGTCTACTCTCGCATCTCTAACCCAACCGTGGCGGTCCTCGAGGAGCGCATGGCAGCGCTCGAGGGTGGCGTCGGCGCGATCGCCACGGCCTCGGGCCAGGCGGCGCTGCACCTCGCCGTGGCGACGCTCATGGGCTCGGGCAGCCACATCGTCGCTTCGGGGTCGCTCTACGGCGGCTCGCATAACCTCCTCGCCTACACGATGAAGCGGTTCGGCATCGACACTACGTTCGTAGTGCCGAAGCCGGAGAACTTCAGGAGAGCGATCCGACCCGATACCCGGTTGCTCTTCGGAGAGACCCTCGGCAATCCCGGGCTCGACGTGCTCGACATCCCGGCGGTGTCCGCGATCGCCCACGAGGCGAAGGTGCCGCTCCTCGTCGACGCGACCTTCACCACGCCTTACCTGATGAAGCCCTTCGAGCTCGGCGCGGATCTCCTTTATCACTCCGCGACCAAGTTCCTCGGTGGCCACGGCACCGCCATCGGCGGCGTGCTGGTCGACTCGGGGCGCTTCGACTGGGAGGTCTCGGGCAAGTTCGAGACGCTCACCGCGCCCTACTCGGGCTTCCACAACATGGACTTCGAGGAGGAGTCGGGCACGCGCGCCTTCCTGCTGCGCGCACGCCGCGAGGGCCTGCGCGACTTCGGCGCGTGCATGGCACCGATGACCGCCTTCCAGATCCTCCAGGGCATCGAGACCTTGCACCTGCGCATGCCGCGGCACGTCGAAAGCACGCGCAAGGTGGTGGCTTTTCTGTCTTCGCATTCCCAGGTGGAGAAGGTCATCTACCCGGAGCTCCCCGGGCATCCCGACTACGAGCTTGCCAAGAGGCTTTTGCCGAAGGGATGCGGGGCGGTGTTCTCGTTCGAGATCAAAGGGGGTCGTCAGGCCGGCAAGCGGTTCATCGAGTCACTGCGCGTCTTCTCGCACCTCGCGAACGTCGGCGACGCCAAGTCGCTGGTGATCCACCCGGCGACCACCACGCACTACCGCATGAGCGACGAGGACCTTAAGAAGGCCGGCATCACCGCGGGAACGGTGCGCCTGTCGATCGGCCTGGAGGACCCGCAGGACCTGATCGAGGACCTCGATCGGTCGCTGAAAGCGTCTTCGAAGTCCTGATGGACTTTCTTCTGGAAAAGAAGAAAGTCTTTGCCTACACCGCCGCGCATGAGCTCGACGCGGGGAAGCCCACGGTCGTCTTTCTCCACGGCGCCGGCCTCGACCACTCGTCCTTCGCCCTGCAGAGCCGCTACTTCGGCTACCACGGCTGGAACGTGCTCGCGCTCGACTTTCCCGGCCACGGCCGCAGCGAGGGCCCGCCGATCCCCACGGTGCAAGGCATGACCGAATGGGTCATCCAGGTACTGCACGTCTTGGAGGTCGAAAAAGCCGCGATCGTCGGTCACTCCATGGGCTCGCTCGTGGCGGCCGAGGCGGCGGCGCGGCATCCGCAGCGCGTCGAGCGAATCGCGCTCATCGCCACTGCCTATCCGATGAAGGTCACCGAGACCTTCCTGGACGCTGCGCGGCGCAACGACCTCGCCGCGCTCGACATGCACACGATCTGGGGCCATGGGCTCCAGGTGCCCTTGAGCGGCAATCCGAGCCCGGGCATGTGGATGCACGGCGACAACCAGGCGCGCGTGCGGCGGCTCGCCCCCGGGGTCCTGTACAACGACCTGAACGCGGTGCACGAGTATGTTTTCTCCGGCGAGGTGGGTTGCCCGGCGCTCTTCATCCTCGGCCGGCGCGACGTGATGACGCCGCCGCGCAACGCCCAGGCTCTGCAGGAGAAGCTCAAAAACGCGAGAACCGTGCTCGTGAGCGGCGCGGGCCACTCCCTGATGTCAGAGGCGCCGGACGAGACGCTAGACGCGCTGATCGGTTTCCTCAGCGAGACCAGCGCGCCCGCGCCACTGCCCATGCGCTGAGGCCGCCGAAAGCCAGCATCGCCACGGCGATGAGCGCGAAGATGGCGTCCAGGCTGAGCGTGCCTGTTGCCGAAAGGAGAAGCGCGCCGCCGACGATGAGGACGAGGCGTGCGGTGCCGGCGAGCACCGGCATCAGCACCTGGCCCGCGCCCTGCGAGGCAAAGTAAAGCGCGATGCCCAGGCCGAGGAAGGGAAAGCAGGGCGCGACGATGCGCAGGTACCGGGTGCCGGCGTCGAGCACCGCCGGGTCGGCGCTGAAGAGTCCCACCCAGGCGAGCGGGAAGAGCCACACCGCGGCGCCGATGGCGAGGCTGATCGAGCAGGCCGCGGCCGCGCCGGTCCAGGCGATCGTCTTCGCGCGCGCGATGCGCCCGGCGCCGACGTGCGTTCCCACGAGCGCTACCAGCGCCTGCCCGACGGCGAAGACGAGCGGGATCTGCAGGAGCTCCAGGCGCACCCCTACGCCGTAGCCGGCGAGCGCTGGCGCGCCGAAACGGCCGACGATCCCGGTGAGAATTACCGCCGTGAGCACGGTCTGGACCGCCGAGAGCGAGGAGATTGCGCCCACGCGCAGGATCTCGCGGAACAGCCGAGGCTCCAGACGCAGATCCTCCGCACGCGGCCGCAACGGGCTCGAGCGGCGGAAAACGACGAGCGCCATCGCCGCGCTGGCGAGCCCGAAGGTGGTGACATAGGCGATCGCGGCGCCTGCGATGCCGATGCTTGCGACGAGGAATCCCGAAAGCACGACGTGGATGACCGCTGCGGCGACGAGCGCCGCCGCAGGCGCCACCATGTTGCCCGTGCCACGCAGTACGCTCGCCAGCGTATTCGCGAGCCAGACGGTGATTGCTCCGGCGAAGACGATGTGGGAATAGGAGAGCGCCGCCTCCAGCGCTTCGCCGCGCCCGCCGAGGAGCGCATAGACCGGCCGGCCGAAAGCGAGCAGCAGCACGGTGAAGGCCGCGGCCATCGCCCCGGCGATGACGAGCGCGTGCAGCACGAGACGGCGCGCCATGGCAGTTTCGCCTGCGCCGAGCGAGCGGGCGATCGCCGAGGAGACGCCGCCGCCCATGGCACCCGCGGAAGTCATCTGCAGCAGCATGAGCAAGGGAAAGACGAGCGCGAGGCCCGCGAGCGGCTCGGTGCCGCGCCGCGAGACGAAGTACGTGTCGCCGATCGACACCATCGACTGGAAGAGCACGAGCAGCAACCCGGGCGCCGACAGTCGCGCGAGCGTCGGCAGGATGGGCGCGGCGAGCAGCCGCTCGGTGCGCGGGCCGCTCAAGGCCGAAGAAGCGGCGGCGCCAGGCGCGCGGCGAGCCAGCCCAGCAGCACGCCTGCCGTGTTCGCGAGCATGTCCATGATCTCGTAGGTCCGCAGTCCGGATATTCCCTGCAGCACTTCGAGTCCAATGCCCATCAGCAGGAAGATCGCCGCGTGAATGAGCCGGAGGCTGCGCGAGAGGTAGAGCTGTGAAAACCAGAACATCAGGGCGGCGTAAGCGAGGAGATGTCCGACCTTGTCGCTCGCCTCGAAGTCCACCTTCGGTGGGGAAGCGGTGAGCGAGAGCCAGACGATTGCCGCCGCCCAGCCCCAGCCGAGTGAGAGCGCGAGGGTTCTTTTTCTCAGAATAGCGTCATCTGACCATGACGCGAGGGCGGGCGGAAGCGGGTGCAGTCGAGCTCGGGGGGCTTGCGCCCGGCGCCGTGCCCATTCAGCCCGTGGCGGCGGCACGCGATCTCGAAGCGCTTCTCGATGAGCTCGGCGTAGTTTCCCGTGCCGGTCATGCGGCGGCCGAAGCTCGGGTCGTTGTCGCGGCCGCCGCGCATCTGGCGCACTATGCTCATCACGTGCTCCGCCCGCTCGGGGTAGTGCGCGGCGAGCCATTCCTTGAAGATCGGCTTCAGCTCGTGCGGCAGCCGCAGGATCACGTACGCCGCTTCCTTTGCGCCCGCGGCCGCGGCCGCGTCGAGGACCTGCTCGAGCGTCTTGTCGTTCAGCGCGGGCACGAGCGCGGCGATCATGACACCGCAGGGGACGCCGCAGGAGTTCAACTTCCGGACGACATCCAACCTGCGCTGAGGGCTGGCGGCCCTGGGCTCGAGCTTGCGCGCGATGGCGCGATCGAGCGTCCCGATGGAAACGAATACCTTGACGAGGTTCTTCTTGCCCATCGGACCGAGAAGGTCGAGATCGCGCTCCACGAGCGCCGATTTCGTCACGATCGTCACGGGGTGCTCGGACGCGGCCAGCACCTCGAGAATCTGCCGCGTAATCCTGTACTTGCGCTCGATCGGCTGGTAGCAGTCGGTGTTCGCCCCGAGGGCGATGGGCGCGGGCTGATAGCCCGGCTTCCCAAGCTCCGCGCGCAGAAGCTCGGCCGCGTTCGTCTTCGCGTAGAGCTTGGTCTCGAAATCCAGTCCCGGCGAAAGCTCGAGGTACGCGTGGCTCGGTCGCGCGTAACAGTAGGTGCATCCGTGCTCGCATCCTCTATACGGATTGATAGAGCGATCAAATCCGACGTCGGGCGAATCGTTCCAGGAGAGGATGGAGCGCGCTCTCTCGATGGCGACCTGGGTTTCGAGCGGCCGCTCGTCCGTCTCCTCCGGCATCCAGCCGTCGTCGAACGCTTCACGCTGCACGGTTTCGAAACGGCCCGCTACGAACGAGCGCGCGCCACGGAGCTGCAGGCGATCGTCGCTAGAATTCATGCGGGGGATGTTACGCCGATACTGTATAAATGAACAGTACCGTTAGCGACGCCCGGCGCAATGTCGGGCTGCTCGCCGCCTGCCAGGCGATGCTGTTCACCAACAATTCCACGCTGATTGCGATCAACGGCCTGGCAGGGCTCGCGCTCGCCCCCTACGCCGGCCTGGCGACGCTGCCGGTGACCTGCTGGGTCCTCGGTGGCGCGATCGGCACCATGCCGGCATCGCTGCACATGAAGCGGGTGGGTCGCAAGCAGGGCCTTACCATGGGCACGCTCTGGGGCGTCGGCGGCGCGCTCATGGCGGCCTCGGCGATCTGGCTGCAGAGCTTCTGGCTCCTTTGCTTCTCGACGCTCGTCTGGGGCGTCTACAACGCGTACGGGCAGTACTACCGCTTCGCCGCCGCCGACGCGGCGAGCCCGGACTTCCGCGCGACGGCGATCTCGCTCGTGCTCGCGGGCGGCCTGGTCGGCGGGCTCGTGGGCCCAACGCTCTCCCGCGCGACGATCGAGCTTGCCGGGCCGCGCTTCATGGGCGCCTACCTCGCGCTCATCGCCTTCGCCATCGCGACCATGGTGCTCCTGCGCTTCATCCGCATCCCGACCCCGACCGCGACCGAGCGCACGGCGGCCGGGCGGCCGCTCGCCCAGATCGCGGCACAGCCGAAGTACATCGTCGCCGTGCTCTCCGGCGCCATCGGCTACGGGGTGATGAACTTCCTCATGACCTCCACGCCCATCGCCATGCGCGCCTGCGGCCATCCCTACGGCGACGCGGCCTTCGTAATCTCCTGGCACGTGGTGGGCATGTTCCTGCCCTCGCTCTTTACCGGGCGGCTGATCCGGGCGGCGGGCGTGTTGCCGATCATGGCCGCCGGGGTACTGCTCAACTTCGCCGCGATCGGGATCGCCCTGTCCGGGATCGCGGTGGCGCAGTTCTGGTGGTCGATGGTGGTCCTCGGCGTAGGATGGAACTTCCTTTACATCGGGGGCACCACCCTGCTCACGGAAACCTACCGCGCCGAGGAGCGCGCCAAGGCGCAGGGGGCGAACGACCAGGCGATCTTCATCATGATGGTGATCTCTTCGTTCACTTCGGGCATGACGGTGACCCAGGCCGGCTGGGAACGCGTGAATCTCTTCGCGCTCCCAATGGTTGGCGTGGTCGCCGTCGCCCTCGCATGGTTTGCGCTGCGCAGCCGCGCGGGCCGGGCGGCGGCATGAGCGCACAGCCGCCTCCGGCCACGGTCGGCCAGTCCCTCGACGAGATCGACACGCCGGCGCTCGTGCTCGACCTCGATGGCTTCGAGAAGAACCTCGGCACCCTGAAGGACTCGGTGAAGGGCCGGGTGCGCGTGCGCCCGCACGCAAAGACCCACAAGTGCCCCGAGGTGGCGAAGCGCCAGATCGCCCTCGGCGCGGTGGGGAGCTGCTGCCAGAAGGTCTCCGAGGCCGAGGCGATGGTCGAGGGCGGCGTGCGCGACGTGCTCGTCTCCAACGAGATCGTCGGCAGGCAGAAGCTCGCGCGGCTCGCCGCGCTCTCGCGCAAGGCGAGGATCGGCGTTTGCATCGACAGCGCGGAGCATCTGCGCGAGCTCAAGGCCTCGGGCGCGAACGTCGACGTCTACGTCGAGATCGAGGTCGGCATGAAGCGCTGCGGCATCGCGCCGGGCGCGCCCGCGGTCGCGCTCGCGCGCGAAGTGCTGGCGGCCGGGATGCGCTTTGGCGGCCTGCAGGCCTACCACGGCCGCGCACAGCACATCCGCAGCATGGAAGAGCGCCAGGCCGTGATCGAGCGCTCGGCGCAGCACGTCTTCGAGACGAAGCGCCTTCTGGAGAAGGCGGGCATCCCCTGCCCCATCGTCACGGGTGCGGGCAGCGGCACGTACATGCTGGAAGTCGAGTCGGGCGCCTGGGACGAGATCCAGTGCGGCTCCTACGCCTTCATGGACGCCGACTACGCGAGAAACGAGTGGGCGGCGCCGCTGCCGCGCTTCGAGCACGCGCTCTTCGTGCTCACTACCGTGATGAGCCGGCCCTCGGAGCGCCTCGCGATCGTCGACGCGGGCCTCAAGGCCTCGAGCGTCGACTCCGGCATGCCGGCCCTATGGCAGCGCCCGGGGCTCGAGTACACGCACGCCTCGGACGAGCACGGCTGGGTGGAAGGAAACAAGGCGCCCGCCCTGGGCGAGAAGCTGCTCCTCGTGCCGGGGCATTGCGACCCGACAATCAACCTCTACGACTGGTACGTGGGCGTGCGCGCCGGCAGGGTGGAAGCGCTCTGGCCGATCACGGCGCGTGGCGCCGTCTACTAGGGATCGAGCAGCGTGCCCAGAGCGAGGCCTTGAGCACGCGAGGGACACGTAATGATGGGGCCGGCTGGGTGGTGGTGGGCGCGGCCTTCGGGCTCATGTTCGTGGGATTCGCCTCCGCGTATTCCTTCGCCGCATTCTTCACCGCGTTCCAGGCCGAGTTCGGCGCCTCGCGCGGCGACGTGGCGCTCGTGTTCTCGGTGGCGGCGTTCCTGTGGTTCCTGCTCGGCGCCCCCGGCGGCATGGCGGCCGACCGCTTCGGCGCGCGCCGCGTCGCCGGCGCCGGCGTGGCGAGCCTCGTGCTCGCCCTCTGGCTCGCGAGCCGCGCGCAGTCGCTGGAAGCGCTGTATGCCACCTACAGCATCGGCATCGGCCTGGGCGTCGGGCTCGTGTACGTGCCCTCGGTCGGCGCGGTGCAGCCCTGGTTCGCCGCGAACCGCGCGCTCGCATCGGGGATCGCCATCGCCGGCATCGGCGCGGGGAACATCGCCGGCCCGCTGCTCGCCGCCTGGTGGATCGAGGCGTTCGGCTGGCGCGGCGCCTACGTCGCGCTTTCGCTCTTCGTGCTGATCGTCGGGGGCTTGGCCGCCGGCTTGCTCCACGAGAAGCAGGGCAGTTCATTGCAGCGGCAGGAAGGTGTCACGCTTTCCACTGCCCTGAGAACTCGGGCGTTCTGGCTGCTCTTCGCTTCCCTCGTCGCGAGTTGCGTCGGGCTCTTCGTCCCGATGGTGCACCTCGGGCCTTATGCCCAGGACGCGGGCTATAGCGAGGCGCAGGGCGTCACGCTCGTGAGCCTCATCGGGCTCGGCAGCCTGCTCGGTCGCTTCGCCATCGGACCCTTCGCCGACCGCCTGGGGCGGCAGCTGTCCCTCGCCGCGATGTACGCCGGGCTCGGCGCCATGCTCCTCGTGTGGTGGGCGGCTTCCGCGTGGTGGCTGCTCGCGCTCTTCGCCGTGGCCTTCGGCATGTTCTACGGCGCATACGTGGCGCTCCTGCCGACCATCGTCATGGATCTCTACGGCGCGCGCGCGGTGTCCGGCATCATCGGCTGCCTCTATACCGGCGCCGGAGTGGGCACCCTCGTCGGTCCCTGGCTCGCCGGCCTCGCCTACGATGCCTTCGGCGTCTACGACCTGCCGATCGCCGCGGGTGCCTTGTTCTCCCTGCTGGCGGCAGGATGCGTGGCAATGCTGATCCATGGCGAGAAAGAGCCGCTCCCCGGTCGCCGTTAGCGATTCGCGCGGCGTTCGCACGCTGCACGTCGGCGGCGAGGCGATCCAGAGCGCGATGCGCCTGGAGGACCCGTACGCCCTGGCGCTCGACTACACGCGCTGCATGATGGCGTTCCTGCTGTTCCATCCGCAGCCGCGCCAGGCGCTGATGATCGGCCTTGGCGGCGGCTCGCTGGCGAAGTTTTTCTATCGAAACCTGAGGCAGACGTCCATCCGCGTGGTCGAGCTCGATGCGCGCGTGGTGGCTGCCGCGCGCGAGCATTTCGCGTTGCCGCCCGACGGCCCGCGCTTCCGCGTCGAGATCGGCGACGGGGCCGAGGCGCTCGCCCCCGAGTGCTGCGACCTCCTCGTGCTCGACGCCTTCCAGAACGAGCTGCACGTGCCCGCGCTCGCGAGCGCGGCGTTCTACGACGGCGCGTTCCTGGCGCTCTCCGAGCCGGGCGCGATGGTGGTGAACTTCATGGACGACGACCCGCGCTTCGACCAGACGCTCGGGCGGCTCGAGCGCGCCTTCGGCGGCGCCGTGATCGCAATGAAGGCGCTCTATGATCCCAACATCCTGGTCTTCGCGCTGAAGGGCCATCCGCCGCGCCTGCGCTGGGACGATCTGCGCCACCGCGCCGCCGCGCTCGAGTCGCGTCTTGCGCTGCCGTTCGGGCGTTATGTGTCGCGCCTGCGCGCAATGAACCGCTGGACGGCGACGGAGCTCAGCCTTGGCTGAGATCGCTTTCCTCGCGGCCGTGGCGTTCCTCGGGGCGCTCGTGTTCGGCATCACCGGCTTCGGCGCGGCCCTCGTTACCATTCCTCTCGCCACGCACCTCGTGCCGCTGCCGTTCGCGCTCGCGCTGTTCGTGCTCGTCGACCTTGCCTGCGCCGCGAGCGTGGGCTTCGAGAACCCCAGGAACGCGGTGCGCGCGGAGTGGGCGCGGCTCGTGCCGATGATCGCGGCAGGCACCGTGGTGGGCGTGACGTTGCTCGTCAACCTGCCGCGCCAGGCGGCGACCCTCGCACTCGGGATCTTCGTGGTTCTGTATTCGATCTACGGCTTGATGAAACCCGAGGTGAGGAAACCCCTTGCTTCGGGCTGGGCGTGGGTGGCGGGTTTCGCGGGCGGCATCACGAGCACCGTCTTCGGCGCCGGCGGCCCACCCTATGTCATCTATCTCTCGCGCCGCGGGCTGACGCGCGAGCAGCTGCGCGCGACGCTAGGCTTCGCGACGCTGACCAGCATCTCGCTGCGCACGGTGGCCTTTCTCCTCACCGGGCTGCTGCTGGAATCGAGAGTCTGGGTCGCGGCGGCCGCGGCCGTGCCGGCGGCGCTCGTGGG
>DASRKB010000175.1:0-3382 GCA_035649175.1 Burkholderiales bacterium
GGCTGGTCAGCTTCATGCACTACGACTTGGGGTTCTTCGACGATGAGACATGTCGCCTCGAACCGGTGGCCAACCCGTTCCAGGCGAAACTGTTACCCATGTCTTCGGTATAAACCGTCACCCATGTGACCGGAATACACCTGAAGTTGTTGGTAGGTCGTGGCGGATTCGAACCGCCGACCAACGGATTAAAAGTCCGCTGCTCTACCAGCTGAGCTAACGACCCGTACCGGCCTGCGAACTGCGGGAAAGGCGGGATTTTATCAGCGCTTGCTGAGTGCGGCGAGGCGCTGCTTGGCGCTCGATGCGGCGCTCGAGTCCGGGTACTTGGCGATGACCTCTTCCAGCGTCTTGAGCGCCGCCTGGCGCTCACCCATGGTCTCCTGGGCGCTCGCGATGCTGAGGAGCGCATCGGGCGCCTTCTGGCTCTGCGGCCAGGTGGCGAGGAGCTTGCGCTGCGCGGCGATCGCCGACTTGTAGTCGCGCTGCCCTGAGTGCGCCATGCCGACCCAGTACTGCGCGTTCGGCGCGAGCGGACTCTTGGGGTAGGTGATGAGAAAGCCCTGCATGGCGGTGACGGCCTGGCCGTAGTTGCCGAGCTTGAATTGATCGAGCGCCGCCTGATAGGCCTTGCTCTCGACCTCTGACGTCTGCTGCGACTCCGCCGCTGCGGGCGGCGGCAGGGCCGCGGCGGAGGTCGCGGCTAGCTCTTGGGCCTGCTCGAGGCGCCTCAGGCGCGTGTCGATGTCGAGGTAGAGGTCCTTCTGCCGCCGCTCGGCGAGCTCGACCTGATGGGCGACCACCTCGGCCTGGCCCCGCAGGCGCGCGATCTCGCCGCGCAGCTCGTCGATCTGCGAAGCGAGAGCGAGGATCGCGCTGCGGTCGCCGGCGCCGGAGACCGCGGCCTCGATCTTGGAAAGCCGCTCGTCCACCGTGCGCGTGTGCTCGTTCAGCTGCCCGCGCAGGATCTCGACCCGGCGGCGCGCCTCGTTGTCGTCGAACAGCCCCTGTGCAGCCGCGGGCAGCGCGAGCGCCGAAAAGACCGCCGCCAGGGCGATGCGCCTCATGCGCGCTAGAACTCGCCCGAGTAAAGGATGTCGCTACGCCGGTTGCGCGACCAGGCTTCCTCGTTGCTGCCCTCGACTTGCGGCTTTTCCTCGCCGAGGCTCACGGACTCGATCTGGCTCTCGCGCGCGCCGAGCAGCACGAGGATGCTCTTCACCCCGTCGGAGCGGCGCTGGCCGAGCCCGACGTTGTATTCCCGGCTGCCGCGCTCGTCGGTGTTGCCCTGGATGAGGATCTTGGTCTCGGGGTGCTCGCGGAGGTACTTCGCGTGCGCCTCGATGAGCGGACGGTACTCGTCCTTCACGTCGAACTTGTCGTAGTCGTAGTAGATCGAGCGCTGCGAGAGGATGCTCTTGGGGTCCTTCAGCGCCGCCGCCGGGTCCTTTCGGGAGGCCGTGAGATCGACGCTCGCGACTGGCTTGGGATCGACCGGTTTGGCCGCGCCCGGCTTCGTGCCGGCGCTGCGGTCTTCGACCCCAGCGGACGACTGCGCCTCGGAATCGGTGGTCGTTGCGCATCCGGCGAGCAGGGCTGCGAGCCCCGCCGCGGTCAGTACTGCGATCATCCTTGCGCGCATGTTTTATCCTTTCCCTTTCATTCGATGAATGGTCCCCAGGCCGGTTCACGCACGTCGCCGGTAGTGGCGCTCAAGCGCTGCTTGACACGGCCGTCGGCCGAGACGGCGGACAGTACGCCGCGCCCACCGATCACCGTGGCATGCAGGATCATTCGCCCGTTGGGCGCGAAGCTCGGGGACTCGTCGCGGTCGCTGTCGGTCACGATCTGCATCTGCCGATTCTCCAGGTCGAGCAGCGCCACTTGGAACCTACCGGCATTACGCGCGATGTAGGCCAGTGTCCTGCCGTCCGGGGAGAGGCGCGGCGAGACATTATAGCTACCCTCGAAGGTGACGCGCTGCGGGATTCCCCCCGATGCGCCCATGCGGTAGATCTGCGGGGTCCCGCCGCGGTCGGACGTGAAGTAGATCCACTTCCCGTCCGGCGAGTATCGCGGCTCCGTGTCGATGGCCGAGGAGGAAGTCAGCCGTTGCAGGCCGCTGCCGTCGGGGTTGACGAGGAAGATCTGCGACCCGCCCTCGCGCGAGAGCGAGACGGCGAGGCGCTTGCCGTCCGGCGACCAGGCCGGCGCCGAGTTCGAGCCCTTGAAGTTCGCCGCGACGTGGCGCTTCCCGTCGGTCAGCGAGTGCACGTAGACCACGGGCTTCTTGTTCTCGAAGGAAACGTAGGCGAGCCGCCGCCCGTCGGGGGACCAAGCCGGGGAGATGATCGGCTCGAAAGAGGCGAGCGCGGTCTCCGGCCCGGCGCCGTCGGCGTCGGCGATCTGCAGCTCATAGCGCTCGCCACGCTTCACCACGTAGGCGATGCGCGTGGAGAAGACACCGCGCTCGCCCGTCAGCTTCTCGTAGACGAAGTCTGCGATGCGATGCGCGGTGGCGCGCGCCTGCTCGCGCGAGAGCGTGTAGGCAATCCCCCCCAGCGGCTCCTGCTTCACCGTGTCGAAGAGCCGGAAGCGCACTTCGTAGCGCCCATCCGGGCGCGTCGCCACCGAGCCGAGCACCAGCGCGTCGGCGAGCCGCGCACGCCACGCCGAGTAGTTGACCGGCGTTGCCTCGGTCGGATGGGGGACGAGCGGAGGAACCTCCAGGCCTCGGAAAAGGCCGCTCCTCTCCAAGTCGGCCCGCACGATGGCGCTGATGGCGGGCCCGAGCGACGCCTCGCCGGCAAACGGCACGACGGCGATCGGGATGCGCTGCGCCCCGGCGCCGGTGATCTCGATCGAGAGCTGCGCGCGGGCCGCGGGCATGAAAGCGGGAAGGCAAAGCAGCAGGGCTGCCCCCAGCAAGAGGGATAAGCGTGCCGGCAAGTGTTGGATCCTCCTGATCTTTTTGAACCGGAACATCTTATTTGTCCTGTGGCCGGAAGCGAAGTTCCAGCCTGCGCTGGAACAGGGCTGGGTCGTCCGGCTTGGGTAGCGGCGAAGACTTCAGGATAGCGCGCTCGACCGCTTCGTCATAACCGCGGTGGCCGCTCGACTTGCGCCGCGTGACATTCAGCACGTCCCCGCTGGGCAGCAGGGTGACGTCGAAGATGGCCTCCGGGTTGCCCTGTACCTCCTCGACCACGCTCACGGGAATGTGGTTCCGGATACGGCTGCTGATGAGCCCGATCCAGGCGTCGAGGGCGCTCTGGCGCGCGGCGGACTGCTTGCGCGCGATCAGCGCCTGGAGATCGCGCTCGCGTCGCTGCGCCTCGGCGACGCGGCGCTGCTCTTCCAGGGCCCGCTGCTCCATCGCCAC
>DASRKB010000176.1:0-17669 GCA_035649175.1 Burkholderiales bacterium
GGTTCGGCATCCTGGGATTGGGAAAAAACATCCCGATCGCCATGGGCAACGGCTCCGACTCGATCATGCCCTTCGTCGACGGCAAGTTCGTCGTGCTGCGCCTGCCTTACCCCTCGGGCATCTTCCCCAAGAATGTCGACGGGCGCATCGACGACCCGCAAGCGGGCTGGAAGGGCCGCGGCATCTGGACCACCTCGGGCTCGCGCACGCCCTTCCACCAGGAAGGCGGCAAGCAACAGCCCAAGGCGATCAAGCTGCAGCTACGGCCGGATCCGCTGGCGCGGTAAGTCAGGCGGGCGCGTTGGCGGTGGCGTAGGAGATCTGCTTGCAGCGCGGGTAGTTGGGGCAGCCCCAGAACTTGCGCCCGCCCTGCGTGCTCTGGCGCGACACCATCTTGACCGCGCACGAAGGGCAGGTCGGGGTGAGGAAGTCGCCCTCGGTGGCGAAGCGCAGAAGGGCGAGGGACGTTTGCGGCGGCAGGGCGGTGATCCGCGCGAGAAGCGCGGCGCCGTCGAGGAGCTCGATGCCCTGCGCGGGGGCTAAGGTCCGGGCCTCATGTGTGAACCGGCCGGCGCTCAGCAAAATGCCGCGACCGATGCCGTCCGCGGCCATCTTCGCGCGCAGCGCGACGACGGCCTTGATGCCGATGCCGTAAGCGTTCCAGGCCTTGCAGCGCGCCAGGGTGGCGGCGCCGCCGGCGCCGACTTCCAGGCGGATGTCCGCGCCCTCGAGGCCGGGCGAGACGCGCACGGTGAATCCGAGCGTCTCGAAGTAGGCGACGGCGAGCTCTTCCAGCCGGCGCCATTCGAGGCGCTTCAGGAGCTCGAGGCTCCATTCGCCGGTGTCGAGCTTCCACGGCGGCGCCGGGACCGGGCTCGAGGCCGCGGGGACGCCGAGGACCGCGGCGGCGAAGCGCGTGAACGCGCCTTTCAGCGTTGCGTAGGCCATCGGCGCCATGGTAGCCCCATCTCGCGCCGGCCTGCGTGTTTATGCTTTCCGAAAATGTCGAGCCGAATCCGGAGATCGGGGTCTGACCCCGATCTCGAAGAGCGCGGCGCCGGCGAGGAGCGCGGCGGTGCCGAGCAGCGCGAGGGTGCGCGGGTTGGCGCGGAGGCGCTGCTGCAGCGTGCTCTTCTTCGCCTCGGCGTCGAAGCGCCCGTGCGAGCCGAAGTCGCGCCGCACCGGCGAGTGCAGGTTGTCGGCGCGGCCGGCGAGGTCGACGGGTGCGCCGAGCTGGCCTTTCCACGCCGTCCTGGCCATCAGGCGATCCAGGAGGCCGGGGAAGAACATGGTGCCGAGCACTGCCTGCACCGCGCCCCAGCCGACGTAGGCCTCGCGCCGCGGCTGTAGCGCGGCGCGCACGATGGCGCGCGCGGCGAGCTCTGGCTGCAGGACGCTGCCGACGGGCCGAGGCTTGCGCGGGATGGTGGTGCGCGCCCACTCGAACTGCGGGGTGTTGAAGGCGCCGAGCACGACGTGGGTCACCCGCACGCGGCTCTGCATGCGCGCGAGCTCGCAGCGCAGTGAGTCGGTGAAGGCGCGAAGCGCGCTCTTCGCGCCGCAGTAGGCCGACTGCAGCGGGATCGAGCGGTAGGCGAGCGCCGAGCCGAGCTGGACGATGGTCCCGCGCCCGGCGCGCAGCATGCGCTCGAGCGCGGCGCGCGTGCCCCACACCGCGCCGAGGTAGCTCACCTCGGTGACGCGGCGGAAGTCCTGTGGCGCGATCTCGGCGAAGGGCGAGAAGACGGTCGCCATGGCGTTATTCACCCAGATGTCGATGCCGCCCCAGGCGCGCTCGACCTCGGCGGCGGCGTCCTCGACCTGCGAAGCGTCGGCGACGTCGGTGGGAAGGACGAGCGCCTCGCCGCCCGCGGCCTCGACCTCGCGCCGCGCGCCTTCAAGGCCTTCTTCGCCGCGCGCGAGGAGCGCGACGCGCGCGCCCAGCCGCGCGAACTCGACCGCGGCGGCGCGGCCGATGCCGGCCGACGCCCCTGTGATCACGACTCTCAGGCGTTCCATGTCAGTAGGGAGCCCTTATCAAGGTGTCGTCCAGCGTCCCGAGGCGGAACCAGCGGTACCCGTAGCCCTCGAGCGCGATCTCGTGCACGCCGCGGCGCTCGGCGTCGCTGTGGTGCTCGTCGACCAGGTTGACGAGGCGCTCGGCGTGCGGCAGCGAGAGCTTGAGCCGCACGCTGCGCGCCTCCTCCGAGAAGTTGTGCAGCGTCACCATGGCGCTGTCGCGGAACTCGTAGCTGAGGGCGAGGACGGAGGGGTCCTTCGTGTCGAGCACCTCGCACTTGCCCCAGGCAAGCTCGGTGCATTCCTTGCGCACGCGGATGAGGCGCACGAGCCAGTTCATGAACGAGCCCGGGTCGCGCCGCTGCGCGTTCACGTTCACCTCGCGGTAGGAGAAGATGCCCTTGTCGATCGCGGGCAGCAGCGGCTTCTTCGCCCGGGTGAAGCCGCCGTGCGGCTCGTCGCTCCACTGCATCGGCGTGCGCACCGCCTCGCGCTCATCGAGCGAGAGGTCCTCGCCCAGGCCGATCTCGTCCCCGTATTGCAGCATCGGCGTGCCGGGAAGCGCGAGGAGCAGGCTGAAGGCGAGCTCCATGCGCCGGCGGTCGTTGCCGAGCATCGGCGCGAGGCGCCGGCGGATGCCACGGCCGTAGAGCCGCATCGACGCGTCGGGCGCAAAGGCCTCGAAGACGCGCTCGCGCTGCGCCTGCGAGAGCCGCCCGAGGTCGAGCTCGTCGTGGCTCCGCAGGAAATTCACCCACTGCCCGTCGCGCGGGACCTTCGCCTGCGTCTCCTCGATCGCGCGCGCGAGCGGGCGCGCGTCGGCGGTGGCGAGCGCGTAGAAGGTGCGCTGGTTCACCGGGAAGTTGAGCATCATCTGGATGCGGTCGCCCTCGTCGCCGAAGTACTCGAGGCTCTCGCCCGCGAGCACGTTCGCCTCGGCGAGCATGATCGCGTCGCGCGAGCGCCACTGCAGGAAGCGGCGCATCTCCTCGAGCAGCGCGAAGTCGCGCACCGGCTTCACCTTCGCGCCCTTCCTCTCGACGAGGAAAGGCACCGCGTCCATGCGAAAGCCCGACACGCCGAGCTGCAGCCAGTAGCCCATGATCTTGTAGAGCTCCTGGCGGTAGGCGGGGTTGTGCGTGTCCAGGTCGGCCTGGTGCGCGTAGAAGCGGTGGAAGTAGTACTTGCCCGCCGCCTTGTCGCGCGTCCAGGTGGTCTTCTGCATCGGCGGGAACACCACGCCCTCGGCGTGGTCGCGCGGGCGCTTGTCGGCCCACACGTACCAGTCGCGGTAGGGCGAGTCGGGGTCGGCGCGCGCCGACTGGAACCAGGGGTGGTCGATCGAGGTGTGGTTCGCGACGAGGTCGACGACCACGCGCAGGCCGAGCGCGTGCGCGTGGTTCATGCACTCGACGAAGTCGCCCGAGGAGCCGAAGCGCGGGCTCACGCCGTAGTAGTCGGAGACGTCGTAGCCGTTGTCGCGGTTGGGCGAGCCGTAGAAGGGCTGCAGCCACACGCAGGTGACGCCGAGCGCGTGCAGGTAGTCCATGCGCCGCGAGAGCCCCTCGAAGTCTCCCACCCCGTCGCCGTTGCAGTCCATGTAGGTGGCGACGTTCAGGCAGTAGATGACGGCGTTCTTGAACCAATAGTCGTCGATCGCGGACATACGGGGCCGGCCTATGCACTTTCCGTTCCCAGCCTTGCGAAAAAAGGGGTCAGACCCCTTTTTCGCTACCCGAGCCTGACGATTGCCCCCTCGTCCGGACGCAGCGCGAGCGTGGGCGCATCTCTTCCACCGACGCGCTCGGGACCGCGGTCGAGGCGGGTGGAGAGCACGAGCTCGCCTGCGCGCGGCAGGCGCACGCGCCGCTCCCGGCTGCCGAGATTGAGCGCGACGAAGAAGCGCTCGCCGCGCGCGTAGGCGAGGACGTCGGCTTCCGCCTCGAAGGCGGTGAAGCCGCCGGTTTCGAGCTCGGGCTCCTGCCGGCGCAGCGCGAGGAGCGCGCGGTGCAGCGAGAGCATCGACTGTGGGTCGCGCCGTTGCGCTTCCACATTCACAACTTCATGATCGGGTGAAAGCGGCAGCCACGGCTCGCCGGTGGTGAAACCACCATCAGGGGTCCACTGCATCGGCGTACGCATCGGGTCGCGGCCGTGGCCCCGGCCGGGGACGCGCTTCTCGAAGGGGTCCTGCACGCGCTCGGGCGGAATGGGGACGTCGCGCATCCCGAGCTCGTCGCCGTAGTAGAGCGTCGGCGTGCCGCGCAGCGTGAGGAGCAGCATCGCCGCGACGCGCGCCTGCGCGGGCCCCAGGCGCGTCGCGACGCGCGGGCGGTCGTGGTTGCCGAGCACCCAGTTCGGCCAGGCGCCGCGCGGCAGAAGGCGCTCGTACTCGGCGATGAGCGTGGCGAGCTCGCGCGCGTCCCAGGGCGCCGAGAGGAGCTGGAAGTTGAACGGAAGGTGCGCCCCGCGCAGTTCTTCCCCGTAGTAGGCCATCAGCCGCTCGAGCGGCAGGTAGATCTCGCCGATCAGCACGCGCTCGGGGTACGCGTCGACGAGCCTGCGCATCTGCGCGATCACCTCGTGCACCTCCGGGCGGTCGGCGCTGTAGAGCGGGACGATCGCGTGGTAAGGGTCCATGCCTTCGCGCCAGTGCGGGTTCGCCGGGTTGTCGGCGAAGCCCTCGTCCTTGATGAGGTGCCAGAGGACATCGACGCGGAAGCCGTCCACGCCGCGCTCGAGCCAGAAGCGCAGCACCTCGAGCATCGCCGCCACCACCTCGGGGTTGCGCCAGTTGAGGTCGGGCTGCTCGGGGAGGAAGGCGTGGTAGTAGTACTGCCCGCTCGCCTCGTCGTACGTCCAGGCGCTGCCGCCGAAGTTGGAGAGCCAGTTGTTCGGCCGGTCGCGCCAGAGGTACCAGTCGCGCTTGGGGTTGTCGCGCGAAGAGCGGGACTCGATGAACCACGGGTGCTGGTCCGAGGTGTGGTTGGGAACGAAGTCGAGGATCACCTTCAGGCCTCGCGCGTGCGCCTCGCGCACCAGGCGGTCGAAGTCTTCCAGCGTCCCGAAGATTGGATCGACGCCGCAATAGTCGGCGACGTCGTAGCCGAAGTCCTTCATGGGCGAGGGATAGATCGGCGAGAGCCACAGCGCGTCGACGCCGAGCCACTGGAGGTAGTCCAGGCGCGCCGCCACGCCCGCCAGATCGCCCACGCCGTCGCCGCTCGCGTCGAGAAACGAGCGCGGATAGACCTGATACACCACCCCGCGCTGCCACCAGAGAGAGCCCATGCCGCGTGCCATAGCAAGCCCTAAGCCCGGAAAATTCCGGAGATCGGGGTCAGACCCCGATCTCCCCTACGCCCTGGAATCGAGGCTCGTCCAGCGCTCGAGCTTCTCTTCGAGCAGGCGCTCGATCTCCTCGGACCGCTCGCGGTCGGCGCGCAGCCGCTCGGGCGGCTGGCGGTAGTAGTCGGGCTCGTGCATGCGGGCGTAGAGGGCCTGCTGCTCGGATTCGAGGGATTCGATTTCGGCGGGGATCGATTCGAGCTCGCGCGTTTCCTTGTAAGACAATTTCCTTGAAACCTCGGAAACCCCCCGCTCGCGAGAAACGCTCGCTTCCCTTCTTAACAGGGGGGCGGCAGGAGAACTTCCTCGCTGCTGGACGTAGTCGCTGTAACCACCCGCGTATTCCTTCCACAGCCCGCCGCCTTCGGCGGCGAGGGTCTGGGTGACGACGTTGTCGAGGAAGGCGCGGTCGTGGCTCACCAGGAGCAGGGTGCCGGCGTAGTCCTGGAGCGCCGCCTCGAGCAGCTCGAGGGACTCGATGTCGAGGTCGTTGGTGGGCTCATCGAGCACGAGGACGTTAGCGGGGCGGGCGAAGAGCCGGGCGAGCAGCAGGCGGTTCCTCTCCCCGCCGGAGAGCATCGAGACCTTCGAGCCCGCGCGCCGCGGCGGGAAGAGGAAGTCCCCGAGGTAGCCCACGACGTGCTTCTTTCCCGAGGGCAGCTCGACCCACTCGGAGCCGGGGCTGATGGTGTCGGCCACGCTCATGTCCTCGCGGAGCGGCTCGCGCATCTGGTCGAAGTAGGCGACCTCGACGTTCGCGCCCAGGCGCACGGTCCCCGAGTCGGGCGGCAAGGTGCCGAGGATGAGCTTGAGGAGCGTGGTCTTGCCCGCGCCGTTGGGGCCGATGAGCCCGATGCGGTCGCCGCGCGAGACGATGAGGTCCAGGTTCCTGACGATTTTTCTTCCAGAAAACTCCTTTGAAACACCAGAGAGTTCTGCAACCAGTTTTCCCGAACGCCTTCCTTCGCCGATCGCGAGCCTGATGTTTCCGGCGCGCTCGCGGCGCGCGGCGCGCTCTTCCCGCAGCCTCTCCAGGCGCTGCACGCGGCCTTCGTTCCTCGTGCGCCGCGCCTCGATGCCCTTGCGGATCCAGGCTTCCTCCTGCGCCCAGAAGCGGTCGAACTTGCGGCTCACGACGGCTTCGTCCGAGAGAAGTTTCCTTTTCTGCTCTTCATACGCGGAAAAATTACCCGCGAAGGAGAGAAGCCGTCCGCGGTCGAGCTCGAGGATGCGCGTGGCGACGCGGTCGAGGAAGGCGCGATCGTGGGTGACGAAGATCGCCGCCGGCTGACGCGCGAGCAGGCCCTCGAGGAGCAAGATCCCCTCGATATCGAGGTGGTTGGTCGGCTCGTCGAGCAGCAGCACGTCGGGCTCTTGCGCGAGCGCGGCGGCGAGCGCGGCGCGCTTCCTCTCGCCGCCCGAGGCGCGCCCGGGATCGAGCTCGGGGCTCACGCCCAGGCGATCGAAGTACTCCTCGAGCTTGTGGGTGGGCGAAGCGACTTCACGGGGAAATTCGGGTTCCTGAGGAACCAAGACGACGCGCAGGCCCTCGGTCTTCTTGAGCTCCCCGTCGTCGAGCGCGACCGTGCCCGCAAGCACGCCGAGCAGCGACGACTTGCCGCTGCCGTTCCTGCCGATCAGGCCGATGCGCTCGCGCGCCTCGAGCGCGAACGAGGCGCGCTCGAGGAGCGGGAGGTCGCCATAGGCGAGCTCGGCGTCGGCGAGGGTGAGGAGCGGCATGGAGGGAATGTATCTCGCCCAAGGTTCCCAAAATGGGAACTTCGTGCTACCTTCGAGGCTCCAACCACTCGCGCGAATGAAAGTACTCGACCGGGAGCGGCTCCAGCGGTTCTGCCGCAAGCACAGCGATGCCCGCGGCTGGATCGAGAACTGGCTGGCTGACGTGGAAAGCGCGGCATGGACCGGGCCACAGGATATTCGCCGGCGCTATGCCAGCGCGAGCTTCTTGCAGGGGAGCGTGGTGATCTTCAACGTGAAGGGCAACGCGTACCGGCTCGAAGCGACAGTGGCCTGCCGTACCGGCGTCGTCGTGATCGATTGGATCGGTACGCACGAGGAGTATGACGAGCGCAACAAGAGGCGCTGACATGGAACCGCGGATCATCAAGACCGAAGAGCAGCACCGACGCTACCTGGAAGAGGCACGGCGCCTTGCGAAGGGCGACCCGGAGCCGGAAAGCGACGAAGGCGGACGGCTGGAGCTTCTCGCGAAGCTCATCGACGACTATGAAAGGGAGCGCTTCAAGTTCCGCAAGCCCGACCCGATCGAGGCTATCGTGTTCCGGATGGAGGAGCAGAACCTGCGCCAGTCGGACATCGCAGCGATCGTCGGCGGGAAGAACCGGGCGTCCGAGATCCTTTCGCGCAAGCGCCCTCTCACGCTTTCGATGGTTCGCGCGCTTCACGAGAAACTCGGCATCCCCAGCGAGCTTCTGATCCGCGAGCCCACCCCGCAATATCGCGTGCGCAGGCGCGGGGGCAAGCGGAGTCGATGAGCTGTTCCGGAAATCGGGCCCGCGCGGGGCGAATTCGGGGTCTGACCCCGTTTCTCGGGAGATTGGGGTCTGACCCCGATCTGCGCGCGTAGCGGATTCAGCGATTGCGCGCTCCTGCCCCATAGGGTAGAAACCCGCCGAAAGGAT
Source organism: Burkholderiales bacterium (assembly GCA_035649175.1). Taxonomy (GTDB): domain Bacteria; phylum Pseudomonadota; class Gammaproteobacteria; order Burkholderiales; family SG8-39; genus SCGC-AG-212-J23. The sequence goes on from DASRKB010000176.1 coordinate 8,031, forward strand.
AATGATCGAGAAGGCCTTGATCGGCGAGATACTCGCCATAGTACGGGCGCGTACGGGGATCGACTTCGCGGCTTACCGCGCGCCGACCCTCGAGCGTCGCATCCTCAGCCGGATGGGCTCCGTGGGCATCGCCAGTCATGACGAGTACCTGCGCCTCCTCGAGCGCTCGCACGAGGAGGCCGCGCAGCTCCTCGAGCGCATCACCATCAAGGTAAGCCGCTTCTACCGGCACGTGCCGACGTTCGACCTGCTGCGCGCGCAGGTGATGCCGCGGCTCGCGGCGCTCGGCCGCCCGGTGCGCGCCTGGAGCGCGGGCTGCGGCCGCGGCGAGGAGCCCTATACGCTCGCAATGCTGCTCGACGAGGCCTCGATCGAAGGCCGCGTCGAGGCGACCGACATCGACCCGCGCGCGCTGGAGTTGGCCCTCGCCGGCGAGTACGCCGCAGAAGCCGTCGCGGAGCTGCCCCGGGAGCTGCGCGAGCGCTACCTCGAGGCGGCAGCGGGGGGGCGCAAGCCGACGCTGCGCGTGCGCGCTTCGCTGCGCGAGCGGGTGCGCTTCTCGCGCGGCGACCTGCGCGCGCTCGACGCGGCCGAGCCGGGCGGGGGCTTCGACCTCGTCTGCTGCCGCAACGTGCTCATCTACTGGCTCCCCGAAGTCCAGGCGCGGGTGCTCGCCGCGGTGCTCGCCGCGGTGGCGCCCGGCGGCTATCTCTGCCTGGGGGAGGCCGAATGGCCGCGGCCCCAGGCGACTGCGGGCCTGCAGCCCCTCACGCCAGGGGGCCGCGTGTTCCGGGCGGCGGCATGAGGCGCTACGTCTCCTCCTACAGCATCGGCCAGCGTCTCGCGCTCGGCCTGGGGTTCCTCTTCGCCATCCAGCTCGCGCTCCTCGCGGGGGTGCTCATCTGGCTGCATGAGAACGACAAGGCCTACGAGGCGCTTTCCGAGCGGGTCCTGCCCCGTACGATGCTCAGCCTCGAGCTCAAGCAGGCGGTCCTCTACGTGGCCATCGCGGCGCGCGAGCAGCTCCGCCAGCCCAGTCGCAGCCATGCCGTCGCGTTCACGCAGGCTGCCGAGCGCGCGCGCACCGCGCTGCGCTTCGTCGGGGCGGTGCCGGTAAGCACGGGCGCGGCGGACCCGAACGCCGCCGCCGCCCAGCGCCTCGTGCAGCGCTACGTGAACGAGACCGAAAGGGTCGTGGCCTCCGGCGCGGAGGGCGCGCTCGAGGAGCTCTCCCGGCTTCGCGAGAGCACGCTCGACGGCGTGCGCGCGTTCGTCGCGCACGAGCGGGCGGCGACGCAGGAGGCGCTCGGCGCCATGGCGGCGAACCGCGCGCGCATCGCGCAGCTGCTCACCTGGCTCACCGCCGGCTCGGCGCTCGCGTTCGTCCTGGGCGGCTGGCTCACCGCGCGCTCGATCCGCCGGCCGGCGCGCCGGCTGGTCGAGTTCGCCACGGCGCTCGAAGCGGGCAATTGGCGCAGCGCGCTTTCGCTCGCACCCGCCTCGCCGCAGGCCGCCGCGCGTACGCGCGACGAGATGCAGCACCTCGCGAATGCGCTGGGCACCGCCGCGGTGGCGCTCGAGACGAGGGAGCAGCAGCTGCAGCAGCAGAACGAGGAGCTGCAGGCGCAGAACGAGGAGATCCAGGCGCAGAACGAGGAGATCCAGGCGCAGGCCGAGGAGATCCAGGCGCAGGGGGAGGAGATCCAGGCGCAGAACAGCGACCTCCTCGAGCAGACCGCGCGGCTGCGCGAGCAGGCGGGCGCGCTCAAGGACGCCGACCAGAAGAAGAACGAGTTCCTCGGCTTGCTCGCCCACGAGCTGCGCAATCCGCTCGCCGCGATGGCGAACAGCCTCGCGCTCCTCGCGCGCACCGGGCCGGGCGCCGACACGGCGCAGCCGCGGGCGATCCTCGCCCGGCAGCTGCGCCACCTGGTGCGCCTGATCGACGATCTGCTCGACATCACGCGCATCTCGCGCGGCAAGATCCACCTGCGCCGCCGGCCGCTCGAGCTCGCGGCGCTGCTGGGCGATTGCCTCGCCGACCTGCAGGCCTCGGCCCGGGAGAAGGGCGTGCGCCTGGAGCTCTCGGCGCCGGGCGAGCCCCTGTGGGTCGCGGGCGACGACACGCGGTTGAGCCAGGTGTTCGGCAACATCGTCACCAACGCGATCAAGTTCACCGACGCCGGTGGGCGCGTCGCCGTGAGCGCGCGCGGCGAGGCGGGATACGCGATCGTGCGCATCGCCGACACCGGGCAGGGCATGGACGAGGCGCTGCTGGGGCGTCTGTTCACGCCTTTCAGCCAGGGCGACGGCGAGCACTCGCAATCCGGCGGCGGGCTCGGCCTCGGGCTCGCGCTCGTGAAGGGGCTCGTCGAGCTGCATGGCGGGCACGTGCAGGCGGCGAGCGAAGGCCCGGGGCGCGGCACCGAGCTCACCGTGCGCCTGCCGCTCTGCGAGGCGCCGGCGCGGGAGGCGCAGCCGGGAACCCCGGCGCAGACGCAGGCGCCGCGCCGCGCGCGCATCCTGCTCGTGGAAGACAATGTCGATGTCGGCGAGAGCCTGCGCGTGCTTCTCGAGCTCGACGGCCACGAGGTGCGCATCGTGCGCAGCGGGCCCGACGCGCTCCAGGCGGCGAAGGATTTCCTGCCCGAGGTGGTGCTCTGCGACATCGGCCTGCCCGGCATGGACGGCTACGAGGTGGCGCGCGCGCTGCGGCGCCAGTCGGGGAACGGCAAGCCGCTGCTCGTCGCGCTCACCGGCTACGCCGCGGGCGCCGACCAGGAGCGCACCGCGCAGGCGGGCTTCGACCACCACCTCCCCAAGCCGCCCGACCTCGAGCGCCTGTACCAGCTCCTCGCCAGCCGGTAGGTCTGCAGCATTGCAGAAATTCTGCAGAGCGGCTAAGCTGCTCTGCATGAAAACCACCGTAGTGATGACGAGCCGCGGCGTGATCACGCTGCCGACGAAGCTGCGTCGGGCGCTCGGCCTGAAGCCCGACGACATCCTCATCGCCGAAACCACGCCGGAGGGCCTCCTGCTCAGGCCGTCGGTGACGCTGCCGGTCGAGATCTACAGCGAAGCGCGCGTTCGCGAGTTCGACGAAGCCGAAGCCGAGCTTCACAAGGTGCTCGACCGGAAAAAGAGGAAAGCCGCGCGCTGAGCGCGCATGCGCATCTTCCTCGACGCGAACATCCTGTTCTCGGCGGCGAAGACGGACGGCGCCATGCGGAAGCTTCTTCCTCTGCTGCGCGCCGCGGGTCATGAGCTGTGGGCGGACGGCTACGTGCTCGAGGAGGCGCGGCGTAACCTGCACGCCAAGGCGCCCGACGGGCTTCCGGCGCTCGAGGCGATCGTTGCCGAAATCCGGGTCTCGGAGGCGCATCCGGGCGATGAGAACCCGGGTTCTGCCGCCAGGCTGCTGCCCGAGAAGGACCGCCCCGTGCTCGCCGCCGCCGTACGGCTCCGGTGCGAGGCCCTCGTTACCGGCGACCGCAGCCATTTCGGCGCGTGGTACGGCAAGACGCTGGAGGGCGTCGCCATTCATTCGCCGCGCTCGCTGGCCGAGGCGCTGCTCTGATTCGGGCGCTTCCAATCGTCCCTAGGAATCCTCCGACCCCAAAACCGGAGGCGGCCGACTGACAGGCGGGACGGCGGGCGGGACAATGGCACCCGTCCCTGACGCCATTCCGCCATCATCCTCCTCCAGTGGAATGGCTTTCAAAGCCGCCTTCGGGCGGCTTTTCTTTTTTGGAGATCGGGGTCTGACCCCGATCTCTCAGGCGGAGGCTGCGAGGGGCTTTGCCGAGAGCGATTTCGCGAGCGCGCGGAAGAGCGCCGCGCCGTTGCCGCGCCAGGCGCTGCCGTGCATGCAGGCGAGCACCTGGGGCTCCTCCTTCGCCAGCCGCTCGAGGATGGTGCCCGTGTCTCGGGCGTGCGCGTAGTAGTCCATCGGCGCGCGGAAGGCCTCGCTCGGGCCCAGGATGTCGTCCTCGGTGAGCGCCACGGCGCCGGCGCCGCCCTGGGTGAAGAGGTCGCCGCAGAGCATGGTACGGGTGTCCAGCTCCATCATGAAGCCGTTCTCCCAGCCGTGGGGCACGTGCGGGGCGTCGAGCCACTTGAGAGCGTGGCGGCCGATTCTCAGTACCTCGCCGTCGGCGAGCGCGCGCGCGGGGCGCTCGGCGACGTCGTTTACCGAGACCATCGCCGCGACCTGGCTGCATACCGGCGCCGCGGTCGGGGCCGCGGCGAGGAAGTCGTTGAGCGAGCCGCACTCGTCGGCCTCGAAGTGCGAGAAGGCGATCCAGCGCAGGCTCGAGACCGGCAGGACGCGTTCGATCGCCTCGGCGACGAGCGGGAACATGCGCCGCGGTCCGGTGTGGAAGAGGAGCGGCTCGTCGTCGGCGAGCAGGTACTGGTTGAAGTTGAAACCGCCCGGGCCGCCAGGGATCTCGATCGGCGTGTTGATGCGGTAGATGCCGGCGGCGATTTCGTGGAGGTTGGTGCCGGAGGCGCGGTTGGTGATCATGGAGTCGCCTTGGTTGGATTAGGGACGGAGTCTACCCGGTGCCGGCGGGCGAGCGCGCGCTCGGCGAGTACGCCTTCGCCCACACGCCGGGCCAGGAAATCGGGCTCTGACCCCGGTTTTTCGGGGACAATGGGCGATGGCAGACCGGATGCAGCAAGAGCTCTCGCGGCTCCTCGACGGATACGATGCGAAGCGCAGCGCCGACCAGGCGCGCGAGCAGAAGGCGAAGGACGACGAGGCGGACTTTCTGTACGCTTTCATCGAGCTGCGCCGGGACGTGGTCCGCCCGATCTTCGAGGCCGCCGGTGCGCTGCTCGAGTCGCGCGGGCACCGCTACAGCATCGGCGAGCAGGAGTTCAGCCCCGGCGGCATCGGCGCGCTGAACGAGGCGGCGATCACCCTGCGCGTGGTGCCGATGGGCACGAAGGCGCCCCTGCACGAGGACCAGCGCTCGCTCGCCATCGCGACGCGGCACTACAACCGGACGGTGTGGATCAACTCGGGCGATGCGCCCGGCGCGGGCGGGCTCGCGGGCGCGAAGGGCGCCTATTCCCTGGACAAGGTGACGAAGCAGCTCGTCGAGGACGAGGTGATCGCCTTCGTGGGGCGCGTGCTCGCCTAGCTCAGAAGTTCCAGCGGTTCTGCACGACGTTGGCAAGCAGCAGCAGCGTCGCGGCGGCGCCGCCGGCGAACGCGAGGCTCGTCACGCTGATGGGGTCCAGGGGCGCGACGATGAACATCGGCGCCAGGGTCTTTCCGCCGACCACGGCGCCCGCGACGCCCATGGCCATCGAAACGAGCCGGCTGCGCTCCCCGTTGAGCCCGATCACGGCGTGCGCAAGCCAGCCGACGAGGCTCCCCGTCACGATCCAGACGATGAATTCCATGGCGCGCAGTCTGGCGCCGCGACGCGGCGCCATCTGTGCGCTGGCGCGCTTAGCGCCAAGGTTGTGTTGGGTAGCGCACAGAGCCGCAGGCGCGGGGGGCGCAAGCTGCGGGAGAAAGAGAGGTTCCGCCATGAAGATGCCCAGCCTTCCCGCCAACACCGAGCCGTTCGCCTGGGGCGCCGTCTGCGGCGCCGTCGTCCTTTCCATCATCGGCTTCGGCTGGGGCGGCTGGGTGACCGGCAGCACCGCGGAGCAGCTTGCCCTCGCGCGCGCCGACGAGGCGATCGTCGCCTCGCTCGTGCCGGTCTGCGTCGCGCAGTTCCGGAAGAGCGGCGAGGCGCAGGCGAGCCTCGCCGCGCTCAAGGCGACCGAGACCTGGCACCAGGCCGAGTTCGTCGAGAAAGGCGGTTGGGCGAGCGTGCCGGGCGGCGGCGAGCCGCACCGCCTGGTGCTCTCGGGCTGCGCCGAAGCGATCGGCAAGCTCGTCCTCTAGGGGGCCGCCGCGGGCAGCAGGCGCCCGTACTCGCGCTTGAGCACCGCATAGCACTCGCACGCTCGCGCCTCGAGCCGCGCGCGCTCCAGCACGCGGATACGGCCGCGGCGATACTCGATCGCACGCGCCGCTTGCAGCCGCCCGGCCGCCTCGGTCACGCCCTCGCGGCGCACGCCCAGGAGGTGCGCGATGCGCTCCTGCGTCATGCGCAGCTCGCTCGAGGACAGGCGGTCGAGCGCGAGCAGCAGCCAGCGACATAGCTGCTGCTCCACCCGGTGGTGGCGGTTGCACACCGCGGTCTGCGTCATCTGCGTGATCAGCGCCTGCGTGAAGCGCAGCAGCAGCGGCTGCAGCGCGCCGCCGCGCTCGATGGTGCGCCTCATCGGCGCGGCTCGTATGCGCCAGGCGTAGCCGCCGATCTGCACCGCGGCGCGGCTCGGGGTCACGCCCCCGCCCATGAAGAGCGAGATCCCGACTACGCCCTCGCGGCCGGTGAGCGCGATCTCGGTGGAGGAGCCGTCCTCGAGCATGTAGAGGAGCGACACGATGCCGCTCACCGGGAAGTAGAGCCAGGGCTGCGGCCGGCCCGATTCGTAGAGCGCCATGCCGGAGGCGAGCGCGACCGGGTGCAGCGACGGCGCGAGCGCCCGGTAGTCCGCCTCGGGCAAGGCGGCGAGCAGCCGGTTCTCGCGCGGATCGGCCAAGGCGGGGCTTATGTCTTCTCGAAGCCGCGAACCACGCTCGCGCGCGCGGCGCCGGCCTGCATGAGGAGCGAGAAGTCCGACCCCGACAGGACGAGCTGCACGCCCATGCCGATGTGCCGCTCGAGGAGCTCGGGCGTGTAGAGCCCGCCCATGCCGGGGAACTTGCCGTGCTTGCGGCAGGCGGCGATGACGCGCGTGTACGCTTCTGCAACTCGCGGGTCGTTGAACTGGCCTGGGATGCCCATCTCGAAGCAAAGGTCGTTCGTGCCGATGAGGAGCGCATCGACGCCCTTCACCGCGGCAATCTCCGCGGCGTTCGCCACGCCCGTGGGCGACTCGATCATCGCCACCACCAGCGTCTCTTCGTTGACCACCCGGGCGGCTTCTCCCACCGGCATGCTCTGATATCGGACTTGCGCCAAGCCCCCGCCCATGGAGCGCTTGCCCACGGGCGGGAAGCGGCAGGCATCGGCTGCTCTTGTCGCGGCTTCCGAAGTATCGATGTGAGGAAAAACGATGCCCTGCGCGCCGTTGTCGAGGATGCGCGAGGCGTGCCAGTGCTCCAAGCCGGCGACGCGCACCACCGGCGTGATGCCGAGCGGCAGCGCCGCGGTCGAGATCTGCGAGGCGGTGTCGAGATCGAGCGCGCCGTGCTCGCCGTCGATGAAAAGCCAGTCGAAGCCGCTCGCTTTCGCCATCAGCGCGATGTCGACGGTGCGCGCCTTCTGCACGCCCAGGCCGATCGCGAGCTTGCCGGCGCGCAACTGGCGCAGGGCGTGGTTGGGAATGGCGCTCATCCGGGTTTTCCTCCGAGGAGAAAGAGTGTATAAAGGGTAGCGAAGCTCTGTTGCTGGAAAAGCCCGTAGAAGTCGGCCGGCCTCTCCCTCTCCCGGCTTCGCATGCGTCGATTCTCCCCCAGGAGTAGAACGAATGGCATCAGGTAATCTCATGAAGGGCCTCGGGCGCGCGTTCAAGCGCGGCGTCGCCGAGGAGTGGACCGCCGAGCGCATCGCGCAGCTCTCGGTGGAGGAGATCAAGGCCCTGCGCGAGAACGCCGACCGGCTGAACGAGCCCGAGGTCGCCGCTCGCTGCAGCGAGGCGCTGAGCGCGGCGCGCTCGCGCGCGAGGAAGGGCTGAGCGTGGCCAAGGAAGAAATGATCGAGATGCAGGGCACGGTGGACGAGGTGCTGCCCAACACCCAGTTCCGCGTGCGCCTGGAGAACGGCGTGGAGGTACTCGCCTACGCCGGGGGCAAGATGCGCCAGCGGCGCATCCGCATCATCGCGGGCGACCGCGTGAGCCTCGAGATGTCGCCCTACGACGCGACGCGCGGGCGCATCAGCTACCGCCACCTCGACAAGCCCGCCGGCCCCATCCCCGCACGACGCAAGCCGCCCTACCGCAAGCGGTAATCCGGTTCTGCTCCCGGAAGACCCTACCGACGAGGGCGGTATGGGCCTTGCGTCTGGAAGGGTACCGCCCCGCAAGTGGGCAGACCCAACCACGGAGGTACTCAGTGAGGAAACTCTTACCGGTGATCATTTCTGGCGCGATGCTTTCATTCAGCCAGATCGCGTTCGCGCAGACCGGGCATTCGACGCAGACGGAGTCGGGAACCTATACGGACTCCAATCCGAGCGCCAACACGCGCTACAACATTCACCAGCGCGGCGACCAGAACAGTACCCAGTTCGGCGAGCAGAACCAGAGCTCGCAGATCCAGGGCGATGAGAACCAGGTGAACCAGCAGTCGGGCGACGCGAGCGTGAGCACGCAGCAGGGCGCCGACAGCCAGTCGAGCACGACCACCCAGTCGGGCTCCGGCAATACCGCCGCCACCACGCAGCAGGAAGGCACGCAGAACCAGAGCGCCATCGGCTCGGGCAACCAGCAGAGCCAGCAGATGGGCTCCGGGCACAGCTCCGAGCAGACTTCGAGCGTGACCGAGGAGAACGAGCAGAACCGCCAGCGCGGCGACAGCAGCGCCGCGGCGGGCGGCACGAGCGCGGATGAGGAGGACGACCATCCGGGCAAAGGCAAGGCCAAGGGCAACCCGGGCAACGAGAACCGGGGCTGGCACAAGGGCTGGGAAAACCCCGAGCGCTCGGGCAGCACGCGCTACTAGCGGGTAAGCAGCATCGACGAACGGCGAGGCGAAGGCCTCGCCGTTTTTTTTTGCGGAGATCGGGGTCTGACCCCGATCCTACGGCTGGCGGCGCTGGTAGTGCGCCTTGTGCGGAATGATGTTGCGCACGCCGCCGCGCGGGTCGGGCACGTCGCCGCGGTAGCGCGGGATGAGATGGATGTGGGCGTGCATCACCGACTGCCCCGCGATCACGCCGCAGTTCACGCCGACGTTGAACCCTTCCGGGTTGTGGCGCGCCTGGAGGATGGCCTTTGCCTCGCGCACGAGCCCGAAGCAGGCGGCGTATTCCTCGTCGGTGAGCTCCCAGATGGTCATGGCATGGCGCCGCGGGACGATGAGCGTGTGGCCGGGCGACACGGGGTAGGTGTCGAGCACCGCCTGGGCGAGCGAGTTCTCCACCACGAGCTTCTCGCCGCCGGTGTGGCAGAAGATGCAGGGCTTGTCCGGCATGGCGCGCATGGTAAAACGCCGCAGCTTGTCCACCAAAACGCGTTTCGCCGCCCTCGGCGTCATCGGCATCACGCTCGCCATCGTGTACGGCATCTGGTACGCGTACAGCGTGATCCTCGTCGCGCTGCTCGCGGAGTTCGGCTGGAGCCGCTCGGTGCTCGCGGGCGCGTTCTCGGTGTTCACGCTGGTGCACGGGGGCTTCAACCCGTGGATCGGCGCGCTCTGCACCCGCCTGGGCGCCGCACGGGTGATGGCCGCGGGCGGCGCGGCGACCGGGCTCGCGCTCTTCGCCGACAGCTTCATCGCCACGCCGGCGCACCTGTACCTGGGCTTCGGCGTCGTGACGGCGCTCTCGATCTCGCTCGCGGGCTGGGTGCCCGCGCTCGTGTACGTGCAGCGCGGCTACCAGGGCCGCCTGGGCTTCGCCATCGGCA
>DASRKB010000177.1:0-3534 GCA_035649175.1 Burkholderiales bacterium
GATACAGCTCGACATCGACGCCTTTCTCTTTCAGCAGCTCTTCCACGGGAATTCTTTGGTCGGGCTGGACGCCGACGAGGAAGCGATTGGGCGCATCGGGCGGCGCGGAGCGGCGCCACGCGTCGACGAGGTCGTTGCGCGTGAAGGAAAGCAGCAGCACCGCGGTGAGCCCGAGCGCCAGGCTCGCCACCTGCACCGCGTTGCCGCGCGCGTGACGCCGCAAGTTCGCAAGCCCATAGCGCAGCCTGCGCCCGAAAAGGCGGGTGACGCGCCTGTGCGTGAGGAGCCGCAGCGCGCCCCACGCCACCGCGAAGAAGGCGAGCACCGCGGCGGCGAAGCCGCCCACCACGGTGAGGCCGAGCTTCAGGTCGCCCGCCTGCCACACGAGCAGGCCGGCAAACGCGCCGATGCCCGCGGCGTAGGTGAGCAGCGTGCCGGGACCCGCGGTGGATTCGCGCCGCATCACGCGCACCGCCGGCACGTTCTTCAGCTGCACGAGCGGCGGCACCGCGAAGCCCAGGAGCAGCACCAGCCCCACGAGGAAGCCCTGCAGCGCGGGCAGCGCGCTCGGCGCGGGCAGCTCGCTCTTCAGCAGCTCGCCGAGCGCCGTGGCGATCGCGCCTTGCGCGAAGAAGCCGATCCCCGTGCCCACCGCGCAGGCGGCGAGCCCGAGCATGAGGAACTCCAGGCCGTACAGCGCAGTGATTGTTCCTTGGGAAGCCCCCAGGCAACGCATCACCGCGCAGCCGTCGAGGTGACGCTCGACGAAGCGGCGCGTGCCGAGCGCGATCGCCACGCCGGCGAGGATCGCGGCGAGCAGCGCGGTGAGGCCGAGGAAGCGCTCGGCGCGGTCGATCGAGGCGCGTACCTCCGGTCGCCCGGTTTCGAGGTTCTCGGCGCGCTGGCCTCTTTCGAGAAGCTTTTCGACGTCGGATTCAAACTGTCGTACCTGGTGCAGAGGGCCCGCCGCATAGACGTAATACCAGACGCGGCTGCCGGGCTGCACCAGCGTGGTCGCGGGAACGTCCGCGAGATTCATCATCAGTCGCGGGGCGATGTTGAAGAAGTTGGCGGTACGCTCGGGCTCGAGCGTGAGCACCGCCGCGACGCGCAGCTCGGCGCGCCCCAGCCGCACGCTCGAGCCGACCGGCGCGCCAAGCGCGGTGACGAGCCGCTCCTCGAGCCACACGGTGCCCGGTTCCGGCCCGCGCTCGACCGGCGCATCGGGAGCGCCCGGAGCGGGCGCCACACGCAGCCGGCCGCGCAGCGGGTAGTTGTCGGTCACCGCCTTCACGCCGGAGAGCTCGCTTCGAGCGCCGCTCATCGCCATGCTGATGAAGTTCATCGCCTCGGCGCTCTGCAAGCCCGACCGTTGTACTTTTTCGATGATCTCCTGTCGCCATGGATGATCCGACCGGAGCACCAGATCGGCGCCGAGAAGCTGGTGGGCGTCGCGCAGTAGCGCCTGCGAGAGGCGGTCGGCGAAGAAGGCGACGCTGGTGAGCGCGGCCACCGCGACGACGAGCGCCGCGGCGAGCACGCGCAGCTCGCCCGCCCGCCAGTCGCGCGCGAGCATGCGCAGCGACTGGCGCATCACTGGAGGACCCTCCCGCCCGCGAGCCGCACGCGCCGGTGGCAGCGCGCGGCGAGCGACTCGTCATGCGTCACCATGACGAGCGTCGCGCCGTACTCGCGGTTCATGCCGAAGAGGAGCTCGATCACCGCCTCGCCCGATTCCGCGTCGAGGCTGCCGGTGGGCTCGTCGGCGAGGAGCAGCTTCGGGCGCATGACGAAGGCGCGCGCGAGCGCCACGCGCTGCTGCTCGCCGCCGGAAAGGTGGCGCGGATAGTGGTGCAGGCGCTCGCCGAGGCCGACCCGCTCGAGCATGTCCCTCGCCAGTTTCTCCGCGTCGTCCTTCTCGAGCAGTTCCAGGGGCAGCATGACGTTCTCGAGCGCCGTCCAGCCCGGCAGCAGCTGGAAGGACTGGAACACGAAGCCGACGGAGCGGGCACGCAGCTCGGCCCGCCGGTCCTCGTCGAGGGAGAAGAGCTCGACGCCGTCGAGCTCGACGGTCCCGGCGCTCGGCGTGTCCAGTCCCGCGAGGATGGCGAGCAGCGTCGACTTGCCGGAGCCCGAAGCGCCGAGCACCGCCAGGGCCTCGCCGGGCGTGACCTCCAGGTCGATGTCGCGCAGAATGACGAGGTCCGAATCCCCGCTCTTCACCGTCTTCCCGATGCCGCGCGCGCTCAAAAGCTTGCTGTTGTTCATGGTCCTGACGTGGGGCGCGGCGCAAGCGGCGCCGCAGAAGCCGATCCTGGTGCTGGGCGACAGCCTGTCGGCCGCGTACGGCATCGCGCATTCGCGCGGGTGGGTGGCGCTGCTCGCCGAACGGCTCGAGCGCGAGCGTTCCGATTATAGCGTCGTGAACGCAAGCGTCTCGGGCGACACCACCGCCGGCGGGCGGGCGCGGCTGAAAAGCGCGCTCGAGCGGCACCGGCCCGCGGTAGTGGTCATCGAGCTCGGCGGCAACGACGGCTTGCGCGGCCTGCCGGTCGCGCAGATGAGGGACAACCTCGCCGCCATGGTGCAGATGGCGCGCGCCGCGGGCGCGCGCGTGCTTCTCGTGGGCATGAGGATCCCGCCCAACTACGGCCCGGACTACGCCGACGCGTTCGCGGCCGCCTTCGAGCAGGTGGCGAAAGCGCACAAAACCGCCTTCGTGCCCTTTTTCCTCGAAGGCTTCGCCGAAGACCCGGCGATGTTCCAGGACGACCGCATCCATCCCACCGAGGCGGCCCAGCCGGTCATGATGGAGCGCATATGGAAAGCACTGCGTCCCATTCTGTGAAAGCCGGGGATTTCGCCGGCTTCGACACGCTGATCGACGCGAGGACGCCAGGCGAGTACGCCGAAGACCACATTCCCGGCGCCGTTTCGGCGCCGGTGCTCGACGACGCCGAGCGCGCCGAGGTCGGCACGCTCTACAAGCGGGTCTCGCCCTTCGAGGCGAAGAAGGTCGGCGCGGCGCTGGTCGCCCGCAATGTCTCTTCTCACATCGAGAAGGAGTTTGCGGGAAAACCGAAAGACTGGAGGCCCCTCGTGTACTGCTGGCGAGGCGGCAAGCGCTCGGGCGCGATGGCGCACATCCTGCGCGAGGTCGGCTGGGACGCGCACACGCTCGAGGGCGGCTACAAGGCCTACCGCCGCTGGGTGGTCGAGCAGCTCTCGGTCCTGCCGGAGAAACTTTCCTTCGAGGTCGTGCACGGCCCGACCGGAAGCGGCAAGAGCCGCTTCCTCGGCGCGCTGCGCGCCGCCGGCGCGCAGGTTCTCGATCTGGAGGCGCTCGCAGCGCACCGCGGCTCGGTGCTGGGAGCGCTGCCGGGCCATCCCCAGCCCTCGCAGAAGATGTTCGAAAGCATGCTCCTGCAGGCCATGATGGCCTTCGAGCGCAAGAGCGTGGTGTTCGTGGAAGCGGAATCGAAGAAGATCGGAGAGCGTCAGGTCCCCGAGGCGCTCATGAGGCGCATACGCGCC
>DASRKB010000178.1:0-8926 GCA_035649175.1 Burkholderiales bacterium
CGATGCCATCGACTACCTGACCTCGAACGTCCTGCTGCCGATGGGCGGCTTCGCCATCGCCGTCTTTGCGGGATGGGTATTGCCGCGCGCGGCGGTCGCCGAGGAGCTCTCGCTCGGCCCGCGCGGCGCGGCGCTCCTCGCCGTGCTGCTGCGATGGGTGACGCCGTCGCTCATCGCCGCGACCGCGCTCGCCCCGCTGCTGCTGCGCGGCTAGCCCGGCGGGATGTCCGCCGCGCGGAACGCCTCGGCGAGCGCGGGCGGGGTCGCCTTGCGCACCTCCTCGAGCGAGTGGAGCTGCTCCTTCGAGCATTTCGGGCAGCGGTAGAGCGGCGCGGTTACTTCGACGCGGAAGCCCTCGTAGTCGGGGAGCGAGACCTCGAGCGGGAACGTTTCGCGGCGCGCGGCTTCCTTGGCGAGCTCGGTGCCGCAGTCCCCGCAGTGGTAGTGCGTGAAGATGAGGCCCTTCTCCTTCCCCGCGGGCAGCCGGGCCTCGTCCTCCTTGACGAGGTGCTCGACGAGCTTGAGCGCGAAATCCTGCTTCACGAACTGGCGGTGGCCGTTCGGGCAGGCGAGCACGGGCATGTCGTGGAGCGTGATGCCGATCGAATCGGACTTGCCGGCCGCGGTTTCGAGCCGGGCGGGCTCGGTCTGGGCCCGGCAACGCTTGCAGATCGCTGTGGCCATGGGGTCTCCTCCTCTCAGACTGTCAGGAGTCTGACAGCTTTTGGGGGTGGAGTTCGCCCTTCGGCCACCAGGGCGCTAGTAGAGAACGATCAGTCCGGCGATGACGAATGCGGCTGCCGCGGCGGCGGCGATCCAGGCCTGGTAAGGCTTCATGCGGCGCCAGGTATTCGACTCGCGGGCGAACTGGTCGCCGCCCGCGGGGGGGTTATCGCGTACGCCAGGGCGGTTAGGGACGTCGCGGGTGTGGATGTCTCGCGTGGCCATATAGGTCCTCCTAAAGCCCTGACTCGCGCAAGTCGCGTGCCTGCATCGGACTCGCGGATCGTCCCTAGCCGCGGCCCCACTGGATCCAGTACCCCACCTCGTCGCGCAGCACGCGCCGTTGCCAGAGCGAGCGCCACCAGCGCAAGAGGCGCAGCGTCATGGCTACATGGCCCGGGAGCGGAGCAGCTTCTCCAGCCCTTCAATGTCGAGGATGCGGATGTGCTTCTGCTCGACCGCGATCAGGCCGTCCTTCTGGAACTGCGAGAAGAGCCGGCTCACGGTCTCGAGCTTCAAGCCGAGGTAGCTGCCGATCTCGTCGCGCGTCATGCGCAGGTGGAAGTCGTTGGCCGCGTAGCCGCGGCGCACGAAGCGCTTCGACAGGTTGGAAAGGAAGGCGGCGAGGCGCTCTTCCGCACGCATCGAGCCGAGCAGCATCATTACGCCGTGGTCGCGCACGATCTCCCGCGCGAGCACCGAGTGCAGATGGCGCTGCAGGTCGGGGATCTCGCGCGCCATCTTCTCGATCAGCGCGTAGGGCATGATGCAGACCTCGCTGTCCTCGAGCGCGACCGCGGTGCCGTTGCAGCGGCCCGAGCCCAGCCCGTCCAAGCCGAGGAGCTCGCCCCCCATGAAGAAGCCGGTGACCTGCTCGCGGCCCTCGCCGTCGACGAGGCTCGTCTTGAAGAAGCCGCTGCGGATCGCATACACCGTCTTGAACTCGTCGCCCGCGGCGAAGAGCGCTTCGCCGCGCTTCACGCGCCGGCGGGCATAGACGATGCTCTCCACGCGCGCCAGGTCCTCGGCGCATACGCCGCCGGGCAGGCACAGCTCGCGCAGGTTGCAGCTCGAGCAGCTCACTTCGAACTTCGGATTGCTCATCGGCTTGAAGGCTTTCTTGGGCTGGAATGCGAGCACGGCGGACATGTGGGCTCCGGTTGACTCAGGCGGTCAGTGGCTCGGCGGCGCGCGACCGGACCAGCTCGCGCACGCGCTCGATGTCGTTGGATTTGTCGAAGAAGTCCCGCGCCCCGAGCTGCGCGGCGATGCGCCGGTAGGGCTCGGAGGCGAAGTTGGAGAGCATGTAGACGTCGATCTCGGGCGCGGCGGCGTGCACGGCGCGCAGCACGTCGAAGCCTGAGCCGGTGGCGAGCTTGAGGTCGCAGAGCACCGTGTCGGGCTTCTCGTCCAGGATGCTGCGGATGGCACGCGTGGCGTGCGTGGCGCTGCCCACCACGCGGGTGCCGGGAATCGCGTCGATCATGGCTTCGAGGCGCGCCAGCACCAGCTGCGAATCCTCGACGAGAAAGATCCTTTGCATGCCGGCAGTGTGCCGGCGCGCCGCGCACCGGCCTATCGGCGGCGGCTGAAAACGGGCGTCGGAATTCTCCTAGATCGCGCGGGCCGCGATGGTGGCGCGCAGCACGTCGAACTCGGAGCTCTTGTCGAAGAAGGCGAGCGCGCCGAGCTTTGCGGCGGCCGCCCGGTAGGCGGGGTTGGCGAAGTTGGACAGCACATAGACGTCGACGAGAGAGCCCGCCTTGCGCAGCGCGCGCAGCACGTCGAATCCGGTCTTCTCGCCGAGCTGGAGGTCGAGTACCACCACGTCGGGGCGCTCGGCCAGGATGCCGCTCACTGCGCTATCCGCGTCGCCCGCCTGGCCGACGACGCGGGTATCGGGAATGGCGGCGAGCATCGCCTCGATGCGGCTGCGCACCATAGGGGAGTCATCGACGAGGTAGATGCTGAGCACGCGGCAGTCTGCCGGGAAGGTCGCACAGTCCGGTATCGGAATTCCCCCATCCCGCCTGTAGGAATCCTCCGAGAGTATGTTGAGCGGGAGGGTCTGGAAAGCCTAGCTATCGGGAGTTCTTGCGATGGCCAATCGCCGGCTTCTCCGCCAGATCAAGCGGACGCTCAGCAAACCGAAGACTTAGCGCCCCTTTCGAGTAGTCACTCTCGGAGGGGATCAGAGCAGCTTGTTCTCCATGGCGTAGCGCACCAGTTCGGCGGTACTGCCGAGCCCGAGCTTCTCCAGGATGCGCGCCTTGTGGGTGCTCACGGTCTTGACCGAGAGGTGCAGGCGCGCGCCGATGTCGGTGGGGGAGAGTCCCTCCACGAGCAGGCGCATGACCTCGAACTCGCGGTCGGAGAGCGCCTCGTGGGCTGCCTTGTCCTGCGAGACGATGCTGGCGGCGGCCGCTTCGCTGATGTGCACGCCGCCGGCGGCGACCTTGCGCAGGGCGACGAGTAGCTGCTCGGAGGCGGCGTCCTTGGTGAGGTAGCCCGCGGCCCCCGCCTTCAGTGCGCGCGCGGCGTACTGGTGCTCCCCGTGCATGGAGAGGACGAGGAGCCGCATCTTCGGCTTCTCCGCCCGCAGGCGCTTCACGAGGTCGATGCCCGAGAGGCCGGGCATCGACATGTCGATGAGCGCCACGTCGTAATCATTCGCCCGGACGAGCGCGAGCGCCTCGTCGCCGCTCGCCGCCTCCGCCGCCACTTCGATGTCGCCGGCGGCGCCGAGGATGCGCTTGAGGCCGTCCCGCACGATCTTGTGGTCGTCGGCGATGAGGACGCGCGTCATGCCGCCTTCTCCGGCAGCATGCCCCGCAGCGGCACGCGCAGGCGCAGCCGGGTCCCGCCGCGCGGCGCGCGCGCGATCTCGAGCGTGCCGCCGACGTGGGTCATGCGCTCCCGCATGCCCCTGAGGCCGGTCGAGCGCGCCTTGGTGAGATCCTCGGGCGCGATGCCGCGTCCATCGTCCTCGACCTCGATGTGCAACCCGTCCTCGTCCATCTCGAGCAGGATCCAGGCGCTCTTCGCGCCGGAATGGCGCCCGATGTTGGTGAGCGACTCCTGCAGCGCGCGGTATGCCGCGGTCGAGACCGTCTTCGACAGCCCGCTGAAGTCGGCCTCCTCTGGCGTCCGGATGTCGCAGGTCACCCCAGAGCGCTTGGCGAAGTCCTCCACCAGCCATTGCGCGGCGTCGGCGAGGCCCAGGTCGTCGAGCATGAGCGGACGCAGGTCCTGCGAGATGCGCCGGGTCGAAGAGACGGTCTTGTCGAGGAGTTCCCCCATGTCCCTCGCCTTCTCGGCGAGCTCGGGGTCGGGCAGGCGCTCGCGCAGCCAGCCGAGATCCATCTTGAGGGCGGTGAGGAGCTGCCCGAGCTCGTCGTGCAGCTCGCGTGCGATGCGCGTTTTCTCGTCCTCGCGCGCCTCGAGCACCCGGGCGGACAGCTCGCGCAGTTCCTGCTGCTGGCGCCGAAGCTCGTCCTCGGCCCGCTTGCGCAGCGTGATGTCGCGCAGGATGACGGTGTAGTAGCGCTCGCCGCCTTCCATCGCCTGGGAGATCGACGCTTCGATCGGGAATTCCTCCTCATTTTCCCCATGGGCGCGGAGCGCCCACAGGGTCGTCACGTCGCCCATGCGCCGGCTGGTCACCCCGGTGCGGCCGAAAGCCTCGATGTGCCCGCGGTGCGCGGCGCGGAAGCGCGCCGGGAGGAGGCGCTCGAGCCCGGTGCCGATCACGTCCTCCCGGCGCACGGCGAACACCTGCTCGGCGGCGCGGTTGAAGAGCACGATCTTCTGCTCCTCGTCGACCGTGACCATCGCGTCCATCGCCGAGTCGATGATCGCCGCGAGCCGCGCCTGCGCGGCGTCGATCGTTCGCTGCATGCGCTCGGCCTCCGCCTGCGCCTGCAGCCGCCGGCTGATGTCGCGCAGGATCACGGTGAACAGGCGCTGCTCGCCCTCCATCGCCTGCGAGATCGACGCCTCGATCGGGAACTCCTGCCCGTCGGCGCGCAGCGCAAAGAGCGTCGCCGTGTCGCCCATCTTGCGGCTGGAGACGCCGGTGCGGCCGAAGTGCTCGACGTGGGCGCGGTGCGCGGCGCGGAAGCGCTCCGGGAGAAAGCGCTCGAGAGTCGAGCCGATCGCCTCGCTGCGCGGGCACTTGAACAACACCTCGGCCGCGCGGTTGAAGAGCACGATGCGCTGCGCCTCGTCGATAGTGATGATCGCGTCCATCGCCGAGTCGAGGATCGCGGCGAGGCGCTCCTCGCTCTGCTCAGTGCGGCCCTCGGCCACCAGCACCTCGCGCGCCGCGACCAGGATGCCGGTGCCGATCACCAGCATGTCGGCCAGGATCACCGAGCCGAGCAGCCAGGGCGCCTCGGTGCCGGCGACGAAGGCGGCGGCGTTCATTCCGAGCAAGGTGGCCATCGCCGCCGCGCCGGCCCCCACGATGACCGGGCGGTGCAATGCGCTGCGTTTGACCCTGGTCAAGCCTTCGCGGCCGCGCGCGTCCATAGTGCGCCTATGCAATACCCGGCTTCAGAGCTCGTCATCGACCCCGTCCTCATTCGCAGCCACGACGTGAGCGGGCCCCGCTATACCTCGTACCCGACTGCGGATCGCTTCGTCGAGGCCTTCGGCGAGGCTGATCTCCGGCACTGGCTCGCCAAGCGGAACATCGGCGGCTTCACGCAGCCGCTCTCGGCCTACGTCCATATTCCTTTCTGCGACACGGTCTGCTACTACTGCGCCTGCAACAAGGTCGTCACGCGCGACCACTCGAAATCGATCCAGTATATCAAGTACTTGGAGCGGGAGCTGGTCATGGTTCGGCCGCTCCTCGGCGCCGACCGTAAGCTCTGCCAGCTGCACTGGGGCGGGGGTACGCCGACCTTCCTTGCGCGGGAGGACATGGCGCAGCTGATGGCGGCGATCGACGCCACCTTCGAGCGCGCGGCCGACGCCGAAGTCTCATTGGAAGTCGACCCGCGTCGCGTCGAGGCAGGACGGATGGAATTCCTCGCAGGCCTGGGGTTCAACCGGCTCTCGGTGGGCGTGCAGGACTTCGACGCGGCCGTGCAGCAGGCGGTGCATCGTATTCAGAGCGTGGACGAGACGCGCCGCGTTATCGAGGAAGCGCGCGCGAGCGGCTTCCGCTCGGTCAACATCGATCTCATCTACGGCCTGCCGAAGCAGACGCTGGACAGCTTCAGCCGCACCCTCGACAAGGTGCTCGCGCTCGCGCCCGACCGCATCGCCCTCTACAGCTATGCGCACTTGCCGAAGGCGTTCAAGCCGCAGCGACGCATCGCCGAAGCGGACCTGCCTTCGGCCGAGGCGAAGCTCGAGATCATGACGCTCGCCATCGGGCGGCTGACCCGCGCCGGGTACCTTTACATCGGCATGGATCATTTCGCGCGGCCCGAGGACGAGCTCGCGCTCGCGCAGGCCCAGGGCCGTCTGCAGCGCAACTTCCAGGGCTACTCGACTCGCCCCGAGAGCGACCTGCTCGGCTTCGGTGTCTCTGCGATCGGCAAGATCGGGCCGACCTACTACCAGAACGCCAAGGATCTCGAGGCCTACTATGCCGCCCTCGACGCCGGGCGCCTGCCGGTAGCGCGCGGCATCGAGCTCACGAAGGACGACCTGGTGCGCCGCGCGGTGATTCAGGCGCTGACCTGCCACTTCCGCGTCTCGATCGAGTCGATCGAGCTCGCATATCTGGTGAACTTCAAGACCTATTTTTCCGACGAGCTCGGCGACCTGCGCCGGCTCGCTGCCGAGGGGCTGGTCGAGCTCGGGCCGGATTGGATCGTGGTGACCGCGAAGGGCCGGCTGCTGGTGCGCTCGGTCTGCATGGTGTTCGATCGCTACCTGCGCGAGCGCGCGGCGCGCGCGACGTACTCCAAGGTGATCTGATGGAGCAGGGGCTGCTCCTCGGCATGCTGGCGCTGGGGCTCGCTTCCGGCGTGCATTGCGTCGGCATGTGCGGCGGCATCGTCACGGCCTTCTCCACCATTCAGTGGAATCCCCGGCCGCAGTGGAGGCGACAGATCCTCTTCAACGCCGGGAGAATCTCCACCTACGCCGCGGCGGGTGCCGGGGCCGCCACGATCGGCTCGGCCGGGAAGTTCCTTCCGGCGCAGGACGCGCTCGCCATCCTGGTGAACGTCGTGCTCATCCTCATCGGCCTGCATCTCGCCGGCTTCGGCGCGCTGCTGCGCCTCGAGCGCCTCGGCGCTCCGCTGTGGCGACGCCTGCAGCCGCTCGCCGCGCGTGCCGCGAGCGCCGGCAATCCCTATCTGGCCGGCCTCGTGTGGGGCTGGCTTCCCTGCGGCCTGGTGTATGGCGCGCTCGCGGTAGCGGCTTTTGCCTCTTCGCCCCTTGAGGGTGCTTTGTCAATGACTTCCTACGGCGTCGGCACGCTGCCCTGGCTCCTCGCCGCGGGCGCGGCCGCCGCGCGCCTGCGCGCCTGGATGACGAAGCCGGCGGTGCGCCTAGCGAGCGGCGGCGGCGTGCTCGCGTTCGGCGTGTACGGCCTCGCCCACGCGAGCATCGCCACTCTCTGCCTCTAGAAGGAGCACTGCATGCAAACCGCTCTTGCCACCATCCGCGACGAGCACCGCACGATCTCCGCGGTGCTGCACGCCATGAAGGAGCTCGCGCGCGAGGCGCAGGGGCCGGGCGCCGCCAAGCCCGCCTTCCCGGCGCTGCGCGCCATGGTCCGCTACATCGACGAGTTCCCCGAGAAGCTGCACCACCCGAAGGAGGACGACCAGCTCTTCGCGCGCCTGGTCAAGCGTCTGCCCGAGGCAAAGGCCCTCGTCGATCGATTGAAGAAGGAGCATGTCGACGGCGCGCGCCTCATCCGCGATCTCGAGCGCGCGCTGCTTTTCTTCGAGGACCGGGCGCCGGAAGGCGCCAAGGAGTTCCTCGAGGCGGTGAACGCCTACGCCGACTTCCACTGGGTGCACATGCGCTGCGAGGAGCAGGAGCTCCTGCCGCTCGCCGAGCGTTGCCTTACGCCCGAGGACTGGCGCGCGATCTCCGCGGCATTCGTCGAGAACCCCGACTTCGAGAAGGCATTCACCCGCATCGTGAACCTCGCACCCGCGCCGGTCGGCCTGGGCGCCCGCTAGCCGAATCGACTCGTCGCCCCCGCGAAGGCGGGGGCCCCAGTTTGAAAAACTAGAAGAAGGGATCGCATAGTCGTCCCCGGGAAGGCGGGGACCCCGTTTCGAAAATTAGAAAGCCTGATCAGAAAGATCTTCCACTCGGGATTTATCTCCTCGATCAGCCGGATCTTCCATGCGCGTTCCCACTTCTTCAGCCTCTTCTCCCGCTGAATCGCCTCGTACATGTCTTCGTGCACCTCGAAGTACACGAGGGTATGCACACCATATTCCCTCGTGAACCCATCCACCGAGGCGGCCCGATGCGCTTCGATGCGGCCGGCGAGATTGCTTGTCACGCCGATGTACAGCGTCCCGTAGGGCTTGCTGGCGAGGATGTAGACGACCGGTTGCTTCACTCTCGGAGTAACGCGCTAAGGAGATTTGGCGTTGACTCAAGGCGGCACTAAACGCAAACGGGGTCCCCGCCTGCGCGGGGACGACTTTGTCGAGGCTAGCGGCCGAAGCGGCTGCGCGGATCGAAGCGCGAGGCGTCGCGGAGCTCCTCGTAGAGCTTCTTCTCGCGTTCGGTCAGCGTGCCGGGCACGGCGATGTTGAGGATGGCGTAGAGGTCGCCCGCGCCGGCGCCGGGCCGGGGAAGCCCCTTGCCGGCGAGCCTGAGCTTCTGGCCGCCCTTCGAGCCCGCAGGCACCTTCACGCTGACCCGCCCCTCGAGCGTCGGCACCTCGACCTGTGCGCCGAGCGCCGCCTCCCAGGGGGCGAGCGGTACCTCGATCTCCAGGTCGTGGCCGCTCGCACGGTACAGGGGATGCGGCTCGAGTGTGATCTGCAGGTACAGGTCGCCCGGCGGTCCGCCGTTCGCGCCCGCCCCGCCCTTGCCGCGCAGCCGCAGGCGCTGGCCGTCGATCGCGCCGCGCGGGATGCGCGCGCGCAGTTCGTGGCCGTTCAGCTGGATCGAGCGCTCGGTGCCGCGGAATGCTTCCTCAAGCCCGATGCGCACCACGAGCTCGTAGTCCTCGCCGGGGATGGGCACGCTTCGCCCGAAGCCGCCGCGG
>DASRKB010000179.1:0-43298 GCA_035649175.1 Burkholderiales bacterium
CAGGCCCGGATGTCGCTGCGCGAGCGCCGCGGCGACCGGCAGGATGACTTTCTTTCCGTAGGTGACGGGCGCGTCGACGCGCAGCACGCCGGCGGGCTCGCGCGCCGCGCCGGCGGCGGCATCGGCGAGCCCGGCGAGCTCGTCGAGCACGCGGCGGCAGCGCGCATAGAAGTCTTCGCCTTCCTGCGTGAGCGCCACGCGGCGCGTGGTGCGCTGGAAGAGGCGCACGCCGAGCTGCTGCTCCAGGCGCAGCACGCTCTTCGCCACCGCCGAGGGCGAAAGCCCGAGCTCGCGCGCCGCGCGGGCGAAGCTGCGGTGCTTCGCCGCCTCGGCGAAGGCCTGCAGCAGCCGCGCGCTCGCCCCGGGGATTGACGACTTTTTGTCCACGATGTCGTGATTGTCTGTGCTGTTCTCTCGGGAGTCCAGCCCGGCCATACTGCCGCTGTTTTCGACAGCCCAGGAGCTTCCCCATGCATGTACTCGACAACACCGGCCGCGAGCGCGCACGCCTTCCTGGCATCGAGCACCTCACGGTGGCCGGCCGCGATCAGGGCCTCGCCGGTCTTTCGGTCTGGCGCCAGAGCATGGCGCCCGGCAGCGCCACGCCGCCGCACCGGCACGACTGCGAAGAGGTCGTGCTGGTGCTCGAGGGCGCCGGTGAGGTACACATCGAAGGCAAGGTGCTCGCGTTCGGCCCGGATACCACGCTGGTGCTTCCGCCGCACGTGCCGCACCAGATCTTCAATACCGGCAGCGTGCCGCTGGAGCTGGTGGCCGCGTTCTCCGCCACGCCGGTGGGAACGTTCCTGCCCGGCGGCGAGCCGATCGCGCTGCCCTGGAAGAGCTGACCCTAGAATCGGCGGGTGCGGCCGAGGTTCATCCAGACGAACTCCCTGCGCCTCGCCGATGGGCGCGAGGCGCTGGTCACGCGCGTGCTGCGCGAGGATGGTGGCACGGGCTTTGGCTTCAGCTTGCAGCTCGACGCCACCGAGGCCCGGCACATGGCGCTCTTTCACGCGGGCCTGCGCGCGGAGCGCCCGCGCATCGCGCCCGCGCTCGGGCATCCCTGGGAGACGGCGTACGTTTCGAATGCCGAGATCCCATGGAACGCCGAACCCGGGTTCTCGCGCCTCGAGTGGTTGGCCTAACATAGGCCCCTCTGAAGAGGAGGCGACATGAAATCGAGGACCATCAGCTACCACCGTCCCGACGGGAAGAGCGTCGACGGCTACCTCGCCGAGCCCGCGGGCGGCGGCAAGGCCCCGGGCGTGGTGGTGATTCAGGAATGGTGGGGACTGAACGACCAGATCCGCGGCGTGGCGGACAAGCTCGCCGCCGATGGCTTCCGGGCGCTGGTGCCGGATCTCTACCGGGGCAAGAGCACGGTCGAGGCCAAGGAAGCCGAGCATCTCATGACCGGCCTCAACTTCGGCGACGCTGCCGCCCAGGACATCCGCGGCGCGGTGCAGTACCTGAAGTCGAGCGGCAGCGCGAAAGCCGCGGTCACCGGCTTCTGCATGGGCGGCGCGCTGACCATCCTGTCGGCGGTCAACGTGCCCGAGGCCGACGCGACGGTCCCGTGGTACGGGTTCCCGCCGCTCGAGTACGTCGACGCCTCGAAGATCAAGGCGCCGATGATGGCGCACTGGGCGCTGCAGGACGAGTTCTTCCCGATCGCCAAGGTCGAGGAGCTGGAGAAGAAGCTGAAGGCCGCCGGCGTGCATTTCGACTTCTACCGTTATCCGGCGAAGCACGCCTTCGCCAACGAGACGGCGAACGAGAAGAAGCTTCCGCCCCTCGAATACAACCCGCAGGCCGCCGAGCTCGCGTGGAAGCGGACGATGGAGTTCCTCGCGAAGAACCTGCAATAGCCCTGGCGCGCCGTTTCCCGCTGCAGCGCTTCCAGGAACTCGCGCATCCGCGGCCGAACACCGCGACCCTTCTCACGGGAGCTCGCACTCCATCTCGACGATCTGCAGCGCATCTTTGCGCGGCATCGGGCGGCGCTGCCCGGTCTCGCGGAAGCCTGCGTGTCGATAGAGCGACAACGCCGCGCCGCTTGTCGCGGGCGCCCACAGGCGCAGACAGCCAAAGCCCTGCTCACCGGCCCAGGACTTCACCGCCTGCAGCAGCGCCGTGCCAATGCCCCGGCGCCGGTGCGAGGGCGCGACCCAGGTCCCGCCGACCCTTCCCGCGTTGCTGCGCTGGGCATCGCGCAGGCCGTAGGTGGCGCCGTGAACGGCGTCGCCTTCGCAGGCAAGGAACATCACTTGCCCGGCGGTGACCGATCGCGTTAGCTGCTCCCAGTAGGTGTACGGCCTCGCTTCGAGGTCCTCGGCGCTTTCGCCGAACGACTCGGGAGCGTCCCGCAACGCGCGAAGCCGCACTTCCCGATGCAACGCTGCTTCGTGCAGCTCGAGGGCCCGGATCTTCATCCGCGGTCACTATGGGGTGCTACGTGTCCTCCATGCGATCGCGCGCCGGGAGCGCATCGCGGAACTCGTCGAAAGTCTTCCAGGCGGGGACTGGCGGGGTGTACTCCGGGCGCGGCGCGTATGCCGAGTGCTCGATCAACTGCATCCTGTGTATGTAGCGCGGGCAGTTCGGGAAGATGCGCTCCGCCGTGACGCGCACGATGAACACCGACCCCGGGCATTCGCTGCGCAAAGGGTCGTCTTCGCTGATGCGGGCAATGCCGTTGACGCGCAACCGCTTCGGGCGCTCGAAGTCCAGGAACAGCAACCCGACGTGAGGATTGACGAGCACGTTTCCCCAGGTGCGGTACATGCCATTGCCGTCGTAGTCGGGAATGCAAAGCGTGCGCTCGTCGACCACGCGCACGAACCCGGGCAAGCCGCCTTTGTAGGAGCAATCCGGATGACCTTGATCGTCCGCCGTCGCAATGAAGAACATCGGGCAGCGCTGGATGAAGGCGCGGTCCTCGTCGGTAAAGGCGCGGCGAACGGTGACCTGCTCCAGGCGATCGGCCAGCCGCCGCGTATCGCGCGTCTCCTGCAGTCGCCGCATCCCATCGTGATACAGCGGATCGTCCGTCATGGGTTCTTCCAGCGCGGATAGACTCGCCGCGCGTTGCCTTCGAAGATCTTCTTGCGGTCGGCCGGGCTGATGGCCGCCGCCTCGATGTAGCGCTTGGTGTCGTCGTAGTGGTGTCCGCTCTCCGGGTCGATGCCGCGCACGGCGCCGACCATCTCGGAGGCGAAGAGGATGTTCTCCGCAGGGATCACCCGGAGCATCAGGTCGATACCCGGCTGGTGGTAGACGCAGGTATCGAAGAAGACATTGCCGAGCAGCAGCTCCTTCAGCGGCGGGCGCTTCATATCCTGCGCGAGCCCGCGGTAGCGCCCCCAGTGGTAGGGCACCGCGCCGCCGCCGTGGGGGATGACGAAGCGCAGCGTCGGAAAGTCCTTGAAGAGGTCCGAGGTCAGGAACTGCATGAACGCCGTGGTGTCGGCGTTGATGTAGTGCGCGCCGGTGGCGTGGAAGTTCGGGTTGCACGAGGAGCTTACGTGCACCATCGCCGGCACGTCGAGCTGGGCCATCACCTCGTAGATCGGGTACCACCAGCGGTCGGTAAGCGGCGGATCCTTCCAGTTGCCCCCCGAGGGGTCGGGGTTGAGGTTGACGCCCACGAAGCCGAGCTCGTCGACGCAACGCTTCAGCTCAGAAATGCTCTGCTTGGGTTCCACCCCCGGGAACTGCGGAAGTTGGCAGACGGGGACGAAGTTCTTCGGGTAGAGCGAGCAGCAGCGATGGATGAGGTCGTTGGAGAGCCGCGTCCACTCCAGGCTGATCGCGGCCGTGCCGACATGGTGCTCCATGGTGCTCGCGCGCGGCGAGAAGAAAGTGACGTCCGTCCCGCGCTCGCGCTGCAGCTTGAGCTGCGCGCCCTCAAGGCTCTCGCGGATCTGGTCGTCGCTGATCTTCAGCGGTGGAGGCTTCGCGCCGGAGGATTGCTGCTTCCTCCAGTCCCAGAGCGCCTGCGGCGCGGTGGTGTAGTGGCCGTGGATGTCGACGATCATTCGAAGAGCTCCTCAACGCTCGGGCGCCGCGGCAGCATGTTCTGCCGGTGCAGGCAGTCGATCGCGACCTGGAGGTTGCGGCGGTTCTCCTCGAGGCCGAACGGATTCATCTCGGGATTGCCGGCCGCCGCGCGGCTTTCCTGCAGCAGGGCGTAGATGTCCTGCGCCTGCGCGCGGCTGACGGTGTTCTTCACCACCACCATGTGGTTGATCTGGATGGCGCCGTTCTTCTTCTTCCAGGCCTGGCCGGCGGCTTCCGGGTCCTCGATCACCGGCTTCAGGGGCCCATCCGCGGGCGGAACCGCGCCGACGATGCCGGCGGCGAGCTCACCCGAGAGGAGCATCGCGTTCATGTCCTTGCCCTCCGGTGCGCGCTCGACGTTGGGCGGGTCGCGGAACTCGGCGACGTGCGGCTCCTCGAAGGTCACCCAGCGGATCTTTGCGAGGTCGACGCCGTAGTCCTCGGCCAGGATGCCGCGCACCCAGCTCGCGGTGGTGACGGAATAGGAGCGCGAGCCGACCCTGCGTCCTTCCAGCTCTTTCGGTTTCAGGTTCTTTGAAGTCACGAGATACGGGTGCTGAAACCTCGCGGTCAACACCGCGGGCAGCAGCCGCAGCGGCTTGCCGTGCACCTTGGCGAGCAGGAAGGTCATGATCGCCAGCTCGGCAACGTCGAACTCCAGGCTGCGCACCACGCGCTTGAAGAGCTGGTTGGCGACCTTCACGTCGGGCTCGAACGCAAGACCCGACTTCTCCCGGAAGCGCTTGAGGACCGCATGGTCCCCGAACATCGCCTTCATCCGTCTGCCTCTTTTCAGTCCACGGGCCCGTCGAGGTACTTCAGGCCCTTCTCCTCGAGCGGCTTGCGCATGCCGTAGATGTCGAGGCCGAGCTCGCCTTTCTGCAGGCGCGCCCGCGTGGCGGCCTCCTTCTTCTCGCGCTCCTGCCCGGCCGCGGCGACTTTCGCGGCATCTGCTCTGGGAACCAGAACGACACCATCGTCGTCGGCGACCACCACGTCGCCGGGCTTCACCTGCAGGGCCGCCACGACCACCGGCACGTTTACCGAGCCAAGCGTGGCCTTGACCGTGCCGCGCGCGGAGATCGCGCGCGACCAGACGGGGAACCTCATTTCGCTGATTTCGGCGGCGTCGCGACAACCCATGTCGATCACGATGCCCTTGGCGCCGCGCGCCTTGAGTGAGGTGGTGAGGAGCTCGCCGAACGCGCCGTCGGTGTTCTCGCTCATGCAGCCGATCACCAGGATGTCGCCGGGCTTCAGGACCTCGGCGGCGACGTGAATCATCCAGTTGTCGCCAGGCGCGCACAGCGCCGTCACCGCCGAGCCCGCGATGCGCGCGCCGCGCCAGAGCGGCCGCATGTACGGCGCCATCAGGCCGGTGCGGCCCTGCGCCTCGTGCACCGTGGCGACGCCCAGCTTCTCGAGCGCCTCGATCGCCGCGCCATCGGCGCGCCGGATATTGCGGACTACGGTTCCCGTCATGTCAGCGTGCTCCCGGTACCCTGCGGGTCTTCAAGAATTCCTCCAGCGTCTCGCCGCGGAATGCGGCCACCATCTCGGGGTTGGAGACCCCTTTCGCGCGCGCGAGCTTCTCCAGGCAGAAAAAGCTCGCGCCGTAATCCTGCAGCGCGCGCCAGTCCAGGCGCCGCACCATGTCCTTCTCTTCGGCGGAAAGGCCTTGCATCGCCTTCTCCGGGTCTTCGTGAAAGAGCTTTCTCTTCTCCGGAACCGTGAGCCCGTGCAAGAAGCGGTTCAATCGCAGCCCCTTCGCGCTCCGCTCCAGGTCGAAGATGTACTTCATTCGAAGAGCGCCACGGCCATCGCCGTGGTCATCGGGAGGTAGTAGTTCTGGTGGACCTTGCGCGCCTGCTCGCCGATGGCGCCGCGCATGATGAGCCACATGATGATCTCGGCGCCCTCGTTGCCGCCGAGAGCCATGAAGTCCTCAACCGACATCCTCGCGAGGCGCTCCGGGTCGCGGTCGATGAGCTCGAGGAACTCGAGGTCCCACTTCTCGTTGTTGAAGCCGGCGCGCTCGCCGATCATCTGGTGCGAGAGCCCGCCGGTGCCGACGATCGCAACCTTGAGGTCCCCGGGATAGGACAGGATCGCTTTTCTCAGAGATCTGCCCAGGGAAAAACAGCGCTTGGGCGACGGAAGCGGATGCTGCAGCACGTTCACGACCAGCGGGATCACGGCGCCGGGCCAGTCGGGCGACGTGGGCCACATCATCGTGAGCGGCGAGTGCAGCCCGTGATCGAGCGGCAGGTCCTGGAAGAGCGTGAGGTCGAACTCGTCGGCGACCAGCGAGCGAGCGATGTGGCGAGAGAGCGCTGCATGACCTTTTAGGGGAGGTATTTTTCTGACCCCGGCGCCTTCGTCCGCGATCCGGTACTCGTCGCTCACGCCGAGCGCGAATGTCGGGTAGAGGTCGAAGAGGAAGGTCGTGGCGTGATCGTTGAAGGCGAAGACGAGCACGTCGGGCTTTTTCTCCGCGAGCCACTTCGCCACCGGCTCGTAGCCTCTGAAGAGCGGCGCCCAGTCCGGATCGCGCTGCCTGCCGTTGTCGTGCGCAATGCCGATGGTCGGCACGTGCGAGGTGCCGATGCCGCCGAGGATGCTTGCCATGCGGAAATTCTAGGAGGCTTCGCGCACCTCGACCAGCATCGTTCCGAGCGCGTCCGACGAAGCGCGCAGCCGGTCGCCGGGGCGGATCGGGCTCACGCCCTGCGGCGTGCCGGTAAAGAACGCGTCGCCCGGGTGCAGCGTGTAGAAGCTCGTCGCAAACTCGATCAGCCGCGGCACGTCCCACAGGAGATCGGAGGTGCTCGCGTCCTGGCGCAGCTCGCCGTTCTGCTCGAGCCGAATGCGCACATTCCCCGGGTCGGGAACCTCGTCCGCCGTCGTGAGCCACGGGCCGAGCACGGTGTAGGTGTCGATCGACTTGCGGAAGCTGCGGTCCTCGCTGCCGCGCACCGTGACGTCGAGGCCCAGGCAGTATCCCGCGACGTAGCGCAGCGCGTCCTCGCGCTTCACCCGGGAAGCCTTGCGACCCATGACGATCACCAGCTCCACCTCGTGGTCGGTGCGCCGGTCGAGGAAGCGCTGCGCGATGCCCTCGGAGGAGCCGACGAGCGACGAGGTCGCCTTGAGGAAGAGCCCCGCCTTCTCGATGTCCCAGACGTTGAATCCCGGCGAGACGTTGTTCTTCTGCATCTCGGCGATGTGCGCCTTGTAATTCACCGGCGCGGCGAGGATCTTCCCCGGGGCGCGGATCGGCGAAAGCAGCCTGACGCCGGGGAGCGGAAGCGGCTTTCGCTTTTCGAGACCAGGTACTTCACGCAAGGCGAGGGCGGGCTCCGCCATCCCGGCCGTTTCCGAGGTGACGTCGTAGACCTTGTCGCCGCGCACGATGCCGACGCGGTCGTCGTCGAAGCGGCAAATTTTCATGAAGCGAGCACGTGGGAGAGGCGATAACGCTCGCCCGCAAGTTTAACGGCGCTCAGGTCGTGCCCCTCGACGACGAGCACCCGATCGACGCTTTCGTCGGCATTGCGTCGCAGCCCCTCCTCGCTCGTGCGCGGCCGCTCGAGCGAGGGGTCGCGCTCGAGAAGGTGCACGGCGGTGACCCCGCCGAGAGAAAGAATTTCATTGCATGATGGTTGGTCGGGATTCGTGACGGTGAGAACCATCCCCCCGATGCCGACCCCCCGGCTCTCCACGACACGGCACAGCGTGCGCGAGAGGCGGCAGGAGGCGAAGATCTTGCGCGACCACGGCGTGGGATTGTTCAGGCGCTCGAGGTACGCGGGCGAGGTCATCACCGCGACGTCGCGCACCTCGTACAGGATGAAGTAAGGCCACGCGGCGGACTCGTCGGCCGAGCGGCAGCGCCGCCCGCGCAGGAAGCCCGGGATCGCCAGGCGCTCCGGCAGGTGCTCACCCGAGTGCCAGGCGTCGTGCTCGGCGCGCAGCGCGGCGCCGATATGGCACCAGATGGCGATCGCGGCGTTGCCGAGCAGGCTCAGAATCCGTAGAGCCGCGCCGGATTGTCGACGAGGATCTTCCGCTGCGTCGCCGGGTCGGGCGCCATCAAGGGGAAGAGGTCCATGAGGTCGCCATCGTTCGGCATGTGCTTGCCGACATTCGGGTGGGGCCAGTCGGTGCCCCACAGGATCCGATCGGGCGCTGCCTCGATCAGCGCCTGCGCGAAAGGCACCGCGTCGGTGAACGGCGGCCCCAGGGACGACACGCGCTCGGCGCCGCAGACCTTCACCCACATGCCGGGAATCCGCAGCGAAGAAAGCAGGATCTTGAAAGGCTTCTGATCCAGTCCATCCTTCGCCTGGACGCGGCCCATGTGGTCGATCACCATCGGAACCGGGATGCGCTTGAAGAGCTCTTCGAACTCCACCAGGTCCTGCGCGTCGAGGTGAAGGATCAGGTGCCAGCGCATCTCTTTCACCCGCTCGACGGTCCTTCGGAAGAAGCTCATGTCGGGCCGGCCGCCGAGGTGCTTCACGAAGTTGAAGCGCACGCCGCGGATGCCGCCGTCGTCCATCCTCTGGAAGTCCTTCTCCGTGGCGCTCTCGTCGATGATCGCCGTGCCACGGTAGGCGCCCCTCGACCGCGCGATGCCATCCAGCGTCGCGCGCATGTCCGAGCCGTGGCAGCTCGCATGAACGATCACCGCCCGCTGGATGCCGAGGATCGAATGCAGCTTCTGCAGGCCCTCGAAAGGCGAGTCCGGCGGGACGTAAGGCGCGTCCTTCGCGTAGGGGAACTTCGCCGCCGGGCCGAAGATATGGCAGTGCGCGTCGCAGGCGAGCGGCGGCGGCGTGAACCGCGGCTTGCGGGTGTTCGGGTCGGGCGGGGCGGTCGTTTTCATGCGGGGGCGGGGGCGGCGGCAGGCCGCGGCATCGGTTCTCGGATGGGCAGGTGAACGGCGGCGGCGAAGAGGCACAGCGCCACGTCCGCCCACCACATCCAGTCGTAGGTGCCGGTCGCCTCGAAAGCCTTGCCGCCGAGCCAGGCGCCGAAGAAGGCGCCGACCTGGTGCGAGAGCATGACGACGCCGAAGAGCGTGGCGAGGTAACGTGCGCCGTGGAGCTTGGCGACCAGCCCCACCGTAGGCGGCACGGTGGAGAGGTAGGTGAAGCCGATGCCGGCGGCGAAAAGGAAAAAGGCGAGCGGCGTCTTCGGTGCGAAGACGAACGCAACGATCAGCATGGCGCGCGCGAAATAAAGCCACGCCAGCGCGAGCTTCATCCGGCGCGCCTGGATGGCGGTGCCGATCCACAGGCTGCCGAAGATGTTGAAAAGGCCGATGATCGCGAGCGACCAGGCGCCGATCTCCGGCGGAAGCTGGCAAAACGCCACCACGCCGGGCAGGTGAGTGGCGATGAAGGCGACGTGGAAGCCGCAGGTAAAGAACCCGGCGGTGAGCAGGAGGTAGCTGCGATCGCCCATCGCGCGCCCGAGCGCCTCGCGCAGCGTGCCCGCCCCGCTGACGTGCACGGCCCCGGCGGAGGCGCTCGAGGTGAGGAGAAGGATGAGCGGGATCGCCGCCAGGCCCATCGCGCCAACGAGCATCAACGCCGGCTGCCAGCCGGCCAGGCCGATGAGGAACTGCGCGAGCGGGATCAGGGTGAACTGCCCGAAGGAGCCGCCTGCGTTGATGATGCCGTTCGCGACCGAGCGCTTTGCCTCGGGGATCCAGCGCGCCGCCGCGGACATGAGGAGCGAAGGCCCCATGGCGCCCGCCCCGACGGCGGCGGCGATGCCGATGAGGAGCGTGAGCGTCACGGCGTCCGTGGCGAAGGGCGTGGCCGCCGTGCCGACGGCGACGAGCAGCGCGCCCGAGATCATCACCGGCCGCGGGCCCCAGCGGTCGGCGACGCCGCCCGCGATCGGCTGCGCCACGCCCCACATGAGCTGCGCGACGCCGAAGGCGAGGCTGATCGTCGCGTAGCCGATCCCGGTGTGCGAGTTGATTGCGCTGATGAAGAGCGGCTGCGCCTGGCGGATGCCCAGGCCGAGCGCGAACACCGCGCCCGCCGCGAGCGCCACCAGGAGGAACTTTCTTTCGCTCATCGTTCAGGCCTCCACGGGCAAGCCGGTGAAGTTTTCCGCAAACATACGCCGTCCGGTCTCGGTCGTCGCCATGTACTGGAGCTCGGCCAGCTGCAGCCGCCGGGTGAAGGTGTCGGTGCCCGGGAAGCGGTGCACGGTGGTGCAGAGCCACGTCGAGAAGCGCTCCACCAGCCACATGCGCCGTAGCGCGGTGTCAGAGTAGCGCTCGATCAGGCTGTCGTCGTTACGCTTGTAATGGCCGGCGAGCGCGCGGGCGAGCACGCGCACGTCGGCCACAGCGGAGTTCAGCCCTTTCGCCCCGGTGGGCGGCACGATGTGCGCCGCGTCGCCGGCGAGGAAGAGCCGCCCGTAGCGCATCGGCTCGGCGACGTAGCTGCGCATCGCCGCGACGCCCTTCTGCACGATCCTCCCTTCGTTCAACTTCGTGCCGCCGGGCAGGTCGAGCCGCGCGTGCAGCTCGCTCCAGATCCGGTCGTCGCTCCAGCTCCGGGGATCGTCGTCCGGCGCGCACTGCAGGTAGAGCCGCGTCATCGTGGGCGTGCGCATGCTCATCATGGCGAACTCGCCCGGATGGCAGCCCCAGGTGATGTCCGGCCACGCGGGCGGCGCCTCAGCGAGCACGCCGAGCCAGCCGAAGGGGAACGGATGGTCGTGCTCCTTCAGCACGCTCTTCGGGATGGCGCTCCTGCAGATCCCGTGGAAGCCGTCGCACCCGGCGACGAAATCGCAGCGCAGATCGTCGCCTTTCAGTTTGATGACGGGGCTGTGCTCCAGGCCTTCCAGTGAGAAGACCGGACACTCATAGCGGATTTCCCCGCCTGCCCTCAGCCGGGCCTCGACCAGGTCCTCGACCATCTCGTGCTGCGGCCACACCATGGCGTAGCGCTGCGCGGCGGCGAACTCGACGAGGTGCGGCGCACCGTCGAAGCGGAAGTCGATGCCGCGCATGCGGATGCCGAGCCTGGAGACACGCTCGCCGATGCCGGTCTCGCGCATCAGCTCGACCACGCTCTGCTCGAGCACGCCCGCACGCACGCGCTCGCGTACGTGCGCCCGGCTGCGGCTTTCGAGCACCACCGACTCGATGCCCTCCAGATGCAGGAGATGGGCGAGCATGAGACCGGCGGGTCCCGCGCCGACGATCCCCACCTGCGTCCTAGAGCGCTGCGGCAATGCGGTCGGGCGTCAGGGGAAGTTCGCGCACCCGCGCGCCGAGCGCGTCGTGCAGCGCGTTGGCGATGGCGGCGGCAGTGGGTCCCATGGAGCACTCGCCGGCGCCGACGGAGGGGTGGTGGTTGCGGAGAACCTCCACGTGCACGGCCGGAACTTCGGAGAACCTCAGGATCGGGTAGTCCTCCCAACCCTGCACGCCGGGCCGCCAGAGCTCCTTGAGCGTCCAGCTCGTCGCCTGCACGCACCCGCCCTCGATCTGGTTCGCCACGCCGTCCGGGTTTACCGGCAGCCCGACGTCGGCCGCGGCGGCGAGGCGCGTGACGCGCAGCTCGCGCTCGACCTCCACTTCCGCCACGACCGCGCAATAGGCGCCCAGGCCCTTGTACCTCGCGAAGCCGATCCCCCTGCCTCGGTTCTCCGTCTTTCTGAAGGGTCCGGCCTTCTCCATTGCGCGCCGGATCACGGCAACCGCCCGTTCATCGCTCAAGTGCCTAAGCCTGAATTCCACTGCATCCATCCCCGCCGCCGTGGCGAGCTCGTCCATGAAGGACTCGATGGCGAAGACGTTGGCGAACCCGCCGAGCGAGCGCAGTGCCGAAACGTTCACCGGCGCTTCGCGCACGTAGTGGTTCAGGACGAGGAGGTCCGGCACGTCGTAGATCGGGATGGCGTTGCGCTCGGCCCCACCGTAGGGAAGCGGCGGGTTCGCCGGCGGCGCGAGCTCGAGCGGCCGCTCGAGCAGCGCGGCGGAGGCGAGCGTCGGCTTCGCCGCGCGGCCGGGACGGTGCGCGTGGCCGTTGCTCCAGAGCTCGTGGCGCCAGGAGACGATGCGCCCGTCCGCGTCGAGCGCCGCCTCGAGGGCCACTTCCATCGCCGGCCCCAGCGGCTCCCACGCGAACTCGTCCTCGCGCGACCATTGCAGGCGCACCGCCCGCCCACCCGCCTCGCGCGCGAGGAGCGCCGCGTCGAGCGCCACGTCGTCTGCGCCGTTGTGCCCGTAGCAGCCCGCGCCTTCCACATGGCGGACGACCACATCGTTCTCTGACATCCCGAAGACGATGGCGAGGTCGCGACGCAGGTTGAAGATGCCCTGGGTGTGCGACCACACCTCGAGCTTCCCGCCTGCCCAGCGCGCGATCGCGCACGACGGACCGATCGAGGCGTGCGCAATATAGGGCTTGCGGTACGTCGCCTGGATGCGCTTCACCCCGCGCGCCTTCGCCGCGCCGTCCTTCTTCTCGAGAATGACCTTGTCTTCGGCGACGTGAGTCCTGAGCCAGGCATGGATGTCGTCGGGGAAGTAAGGCGCCTCCTGCACCTTCGACGCCGCGCGCAGCTTCTTCGCCGCCGCGATCGCGTCTTCCTCCCGCTCGGCCAGCACGCCGGCGAAGCGGCCATTCCTGACCAAGGGCATCTCGGAAGAAATGCTCTCCACGCCTTTGACCACCCTTCCGTGGAGCATTCCCGGAAGCGCCATGTCTTGCACGAAGCTCGACCGGCCGGCGAGCTTCGCCGGCAGGTCGCGCCGCGGCGCGCTCTTGCCGACGATCTCGTAGCGGGAGGCGGGTTTCTCCGGCGCCGCGAGAAGCCCGGCGCACGCCTTGCGCAGCGCGCTGCCGCCGTCCTGGATCGAAAGGCTCCCCGAGGTCACGCCCTCGTCCGGGGAGTCCTCGGTGCTCGGCTGGAGAATCCTTACCTTCTCCAGGCTGACATTGAGCTCCTCCGCGGCGATCTGCGCGAGCGCCGTGTGGATGCCCTGACCGAGCTCGACCTTGCCGGTCGCGATCGAAACCGTGCCGTCGGCCTCGAGGCGGATGCGCCGCGGGAGGTCGTAAGGCTTATTCATGCGCGGCGCGCATCACGGCGCGCACCACCCGGTTGTGCGACCCGCATCGGCAGAGATTGCCGTCCAGGGCGGAACGAATCTGCGATTCCGAGGGAGATTTATTCTGTGAAAGAAGCGCCACCGCGCTCATCACGATTCCGGACATGCAGTAGCCGCACTGCGCCGCCTGCTCGGCGACGAGCGCCTTCTGGATGGGATGCCGTCCACCCAGCCCTTCGATGGTGGTGATTTTCTTGTTTTCGACAAAAGAAACGGGCAGGTCGCAGCTCGCCATCGGCTTGCCCTCGACCAGCACGAAGCAGGCGCCGCACTGGCCGCTGCCGCAGCCGTAGCGCGTGCCGGCGAGGCCGAGGTCGTTGCGCAGGACATAGAGCAGCGGCGTGTCGGGCCTCGCCTCGACCTTGCGCGACGCGCCGTTGACCTCCAGCTTCACGCAGGCCGCGGCGTGGACTGCCAGGCGACGAACTTCCAGCCCTGCGGGGTCTTCGTCCACGCGTTGAGGAAGCACAGCCTGAGCGACTTGGGCTGCCCGTCGATCTCCGCCTCGATGTCGGCGCTGCCGGTGACGAGCGCCATGTCGCCGTAGACGCGCACCTTGCGGTTGGCGAAGCTCGTCTTGCGGTAGCGCGTCTTGCCCGAGCGCATCGACTCGAGCCAGCTCGCCTTGGTGTCGACCACCGACGTGGAGTGCGTATAGAGGAGCTCGTCGTGCACCATCGCCTCGAGCGCCTTGAAATCCTCCGCGACCATCGCGGCGAAGCGCTTGTCTTCCAGCTGCAAAACCTCTTTCTCGGTCATTTCCACACCTCCCCGGCAACCTCGATCACGCGCTCGAGCTTGCGCCACTGCTCATCCTGCGTCAGGCTGTTGCCGTGGTGCGTGCTGGAGAAGCCGCACTGCGGCGACAGGCAAAGCTCGTCCAGCGGCACGTATTTCGCCGCCTCCTCGATTCTCTTCTTCAGGAAGTCCTTGTCCTCGAGCGCCGGCGTCTTGGTCGATACCAGGCCGAGAACGACCTTCTTGCCCTTCGGCACGTAGCGCAGCGGCTCGAAGCCGCCGGCACGCGTGGTGTCGAACTCCATGAAGAAGGCATCCACGCCGCTCGAGAACATCGCCTCGGCCACCGGCTCGTAGCCGCCCTCGGCCACCCAGGCGCTCTTGAAGTTGCCGCGGCAGGTGTGCATCGCGATCGTCATGCCGGCCGGCCGGTCCTTCACCGCGCGCGTGATGGTGTCTGCATAGGTGCGCGGCAGCGCCTGCGGGTCGTCGCCGTTCCTGCGGCAGTTCTCGCGTATCTTCGGGTCGCACAGGTAGGCGAAGGCGACGTCGTCGAGCTGCAGGTACGTGCAGCCGGCTTTCGCGAACGCGGCGATCGCGGCGCGGTACGCCGCCGCCGCATCGTCCCAGAATTCCTTCAGGTCGGGATAGACCTCGCGCGAGATGCCCGCGCGCCCGGCGCGCAGGTGGAGCATGGAAGGCGACGGGATGGTGAACTTCGCGCTGCGGGAGGTGGTGCTCTTGAGGAAGGAGAAATCCTCGACCATCACCGGCTTCGCATACCGCAGCTTCCCGGTGACCTGCGGTATCGGCGGCTGCTCCTCGGTGCCACCGAACCTCGGTCCCGGGTTCTCGCGTGCGGTCACGCCCTGGAGCTGCGTGAGGAAGTCCAGGTGCCACCAGTCGCGGCTGTACTCGCCGTCGGTCACCGACCGCAACCCGATCGCCTCCTGCTTCTTCACGACATCCCGGATCGCGCTTTTCTGGAAGTCGAGGTCCTTGTTTGCCCGTGCTTCGCGCAGCCCGGGAGGACGCAGGAGGCTGCCGACTTGGTCGGCGCGGAACGGCGGCTTCATCGCCACCGATGCTACCATCGGCGCGCACGTACCCAGAGGAGGGAACATGTTTCGCTTTCTCGCAGCACTGCTCGCCGCGCTCGCGGCGCAGCACGCCGTCGCGCAGGACGGGAGCATCCGCCTGGTGCTCGGCTTCCCGGCAGGCGCCACGGCCGACCTCCTGACCCGCGTGGTCGCCGATCACATGCGCCAGAGTCTCGGCCAGCCGGTGATCGTCGAGAACAAGGTCGGCGCGGGGGGCCGCGTGGCCAACGAGTACGTGAAGGCGGCGCGCCCGGACGGCACGACGCTGCTCATGACGCCATTTGCAACGATGTCCATCTTCCCGCACTCGTTCGGCAATCTCCGCTACGACCCGTTCACGGATTTCGAGCCGGTGGCGCACTTGTCCGACTTTCACAGCGCCTTCGCCGTCGGCGCCGCCGTGCCCGCCAAGTCCCTGAAGGAGTACGTCGAGCTGGTCAAGAAGAACCCTAAGATGGGCGACTACGCTTCGCCGGCGGCGGGCAGCGTGCCGCACTTCCTGGGCGTGATGTTCGCGCGCGCCGCGGGCATCGATGTCACGCACGTGCCGTACAAAGGCACGGCGCCAGCGCTCCAGGCGCTCGCCTCGGGCGAGATCGCCGCCGCCATCCTGCTCTCCGCGGACATCAACACGCTGGTGAAGTCGGGCAAGGCGCGGGCGCTCGCCGTCTCCGGCGCCGGACGCGATCCACTCTATCCGGAGGTCCCCACCTTCCGCGAGCAGGGCTACGACATCGAGGGCACCGGCTGGTATGCGCTCTTCGCGCCGGCGGGCGTGCCCAAGCCTCTGCTCGAGCGCCTGTCGAAGGCGGCGGCGGCGGCGATTCACGACCCGGAAGTGAAGCAGAAGCTGACCACCTTCGGCCTGCAGCCTACCGGGCACGGCCCGGCGGAGCTCGCGCGCATCATGAAGGCCGACTACGACAAGTGGGGCCCGGTGATCCGCGCATCGGGGTGGAAGCCGCTGAACTAGCCAAGCATGAAAGTGCTGTTCGCTTCACGCAGCGAGAGCGCCGAGGATTGGCTGCCACGCCTGCGTGCCGCGCTCCCCGGGGATGAATTCATTGAACGAGGGGACGCGGACGTCGCGCTGGTCGCGGACCCGCCGCCGGGCACGCTCGAGAAGCTCGGCGGCGCGAAGCTCATCCAGTCGCTGTGGATGGGCGTCGAGAACCTCGTTGCCGACCCGGCGCTGCCGAGGCACGTGCCGCTCGCGCGGCTCGTCGATCCCGGGATGGTGGCAGCGATGTCCGAGATGGTGCTCGCGCACGTGCTCGACTGGCACCGCCACCTCTACCTCTACCGCTACCACCAGGGCAACGTGACCTGGCGTCAGCTCGAGCAAAAGCTCGCCTCCGACCGCACCGTCGGCATTCTCGGCCTGGGTACGCTCGGCACCGACGCGGCGCGTAAGCTCGTCGCGCTCGGCTTCAACGTCGTCGGCTACAGCCGCCGGCCCAAGGATATCGCGGGCGTGCGCCGCGTCACGGACCTGCAGCTTTTCTTCGAGCAGACCGAGGCGCTCGTTTGCCTGCTGCCGCTCACGCCGCAGACGCGCGGCATCCTGAACGCCGAGAACCTGAAGAGCCTGCGCCAGGGCGGCTGCGTGATCAACCTCGCGCGCGGCGGCCACGTGGTGAGCGCAGACCTGATCGCGGCGCTCGACTCCGGCCACCTCGCGCACGCTTACCTCGACGTCTTCGAATGCGAGCCTCTACCGGCGGACGATCCCCTGTGGCGCCACCCCAGCGTCACCCTCACTCCGCACGTCGCCGCGCTCACCGAGCCGCGCACCGCGGTGCCGGTGGTCGTCGAGAACATCGAGCGCGTGCGGCGCGGCAAAGCGCCGCTGCACCTCGTCGACCGCGAGGCCGGGTACTGAAAAGGGGTCAGGACCCTTTTTGCTTCTTCGAGGACCCTTTTTGCTTCTTCGCCGGCAAGGCGCCGACGTACTCCTCCGCCAAGGCGATCCAGCGCTTCAGCGCCCGCGCATCGCAGCCCGCATCGACCCAGACGAAGCCGGGCATCTTCCGGCCGGTAATGTCCATCGGCCGCGCGCCCGGCCGCGCGAGCGCGTCTGCATCCTGCACTTTGCCCACGCGGAACATGAAGTCGCTTTTACCGGTGCCGCACAGCATGTTGCCGCGGAGCATGAAGCACGCCCCGCCGAACATGCGCTTCTCGGTGATGCCCTTCCTGCCCTTGAGCGCGGCGCGCAACCGCTGCGTCAAAGCTTCGTTCACGGCTGGGTCGCCGCCCAGCTCGGACGCGTCTTGATGGCGCCATGCGCCCTCATGAGCTTCGGGCAGCGATCGAGCAAAACATTGCTCTCGGGGAACATCTCCAAGTAGCCGACGATCGGCGCCAGGAAGAAGTCCGGCAGCGTCGGCTGCTGCCCGGCGAGGAAGGGCCGCGCGTAGGCCTCTTCCAGCACCCCGAGGTGCTTTTCCATGTCCTTGAGGCCGCTTTCGATGGTGGCGCGGTCCTCCTTGCGGAACAGGCTCGGCAGGATGAAGCGGCGCACCATCGCATCGTACACGTACGAGTTGATCGCGCTCACCCACTGCTCGGCGAGGGCGCGGTCGCGAATGTTCTGCGGCAGCAGCGTCGGGCCGGGGAAAGCTTCCTCGACGTAGCGCAAGATCGCGCTCGTCTCGAAGAGGCGGATGTCGCCGTCGCGGAAGGCGGGGATGCGCTCGAAGGGGTGGAGTTCGGAGATCTGCGGCGACTTCGGCCCGCAAC
This sequence comes from Burkholderiales bacterium, assembly GCA_035649175.1. Classification (GTDB taxonomy): domain Bacteria; phylum Pseudomonadota; class Gammaproteobacteria; order Burkholderiales; family SG8-39; genus SCGC-AG-212-J23. Next base: position 17,794 of record DASRKB010000179.1, read on the forward strand.
TCTCATGCGTGTACTTCAAGCCCTTCTCGGCCAGCCCGATGCGCGCAGTGCGCGTATAAGTGCTGCGCGGGTCCCCGAGCAGCGTGATGCTCGCCGCGGTGCCGCGGGGATCGAGCAGATCGGACAGGCGGTTGAAGCACGAGCCCCAGCCTTCCTGGTGCGAGTCGGCCATCGCCTGCTCCGGGAATCCCGTGTGCGTCATCTGCACGCGCGTCGCGCCGTTGCGTTCGGCGAAGGTCACGGTAATCAGCGTCTCGACGTTCGGCATGCCCTCGCCCACCCATTGCCAGCTGTAGACGAGGCGCTCGGGCCGCGCGATCTCGCGGTAGCTCGCCTGCACCGTGAACTGCTCGCCGTTGCGGGCGCGCATGGTGATGCGGAAGCCGCCGCCGACCCGCGCGTCCAGCTCGAGCGCCGGCACGGTCATGCCGCGCGGGCACATCCACTCGCGCATCGCCGCCTCGGTGACGAAGGCGTCGAAGACCTTGTCGCGCGACGCGCGGATCTCGCGAGAAAGCCGAAGCTCGAACGTCGGGGCGCGGTTCATCGTTTCTCTCCTTTCTCCAGATAGTCGGCGAGGCGGTCCAGGCTCTCTTCCCAGTAGCGCCGGTAGCGCTCGAGCCAGCCGTGCGCCTGGCGCAGGCCCTTGCCGCGCAGGCGGCACATGCGCCATTGCGCGTCGGCCTCGCGCTCGATCAGCCCGGCGCGCTCGAGCACCTTGAGGTGCTTCGACACGGCCGGAAGCGACATGTCGAAGGGGCTGGCGAGGTCGCCGACGCTCGCCTCGCCCTTGGCGAGCCGGGCGAGGATGGCGCGCCGAGTCGGGTCGGCAAGCGCCGCAAAGGTCTCGGAAAGCCTGTCCATCGATGCTTATTTAACCAGTCGGTTAATTACAAGTCAACAACAAATCAGCGTGCGAGATACCCGGAGTCCACCGGAAGGATGACCCCCGTAACGCATCGGGCCTCGGGACTGCAGAGGTACAGGATCGCCGCCGCGATCTCCTCTGGCTCGGGGAAGCGCCCGAGCGGCGTATGCACCATCACGGTCTTCAGCACCTCGGGGTTGGTGAAGATCGGCACCGTGAGGTCGGTCTTCACGTACGTCGGCGCCACCGCGTTCACGCGGATGTTGTCCACGGCCCACTCCAGCGCGAGCGCGCGCGTGAGGTTCACCACCGCGCCCTTGGAGGCCTGGTAGGACGCGTTCGGGTAGATGCCGCCGGAGAGTCCCATGATCGAGGCGAGGTTGACGATTGCGCCGCCGCCGCGGTTCTTCATGTAGGGCACGGCGTTCCTTGAGCAGAAGAACACGGCCTTGATGTTCAGATCCTGGACGTCATCCCACTCTTTTTCGCTCAGCTCCAGGGCCGTGCGGCGGATCGCGCGACCAGCGTTGTTGACGAGGATGTCGAACGGGCCGATGTGCTCGAAGGCCGCCTTGACCTGTCGCTCGTCGGTCACGTCGCAGCCCGACTCGACGTCGAGCGAGTGAACCACGGCGCCGGCTTGCTTCAGAAGCTTGACCGTGGCGGCGCCGATGCCTTTCGACCCGCCGGTCACTACGGCAATCTTGTTCGCGAGAGAAAAAATGGTGGTCTGTCCCTGTTTTTGGGTGAGTATACTCGGCCGCCATGCACGACCTCGTGATCCGCAACGCGCTGCTGCTCGACGGCCTGCGTTCGCCCGCCCGCCTTGGCGATCTCGCGGTTCAAGGGGACAAGATCGCCGACATCGGGCGAATCACTTCCCCTTCCCGGAAAACGATCGAGGCCGACGGCCTTGCACTGATGCCGGGCATCATCGACAACCACACGCATTACGACGCGCAGATCACGTGGGACCCGGCGGTGTCGCCCTCGCCCGCGCTCGGGGTGACCACCGCGGTGATCGGCAACTGCGGCTTCACCATCGCGCCCTGCCGCCCGGCGGACCGGGAGCTCGTGATGCGAAACCTCACGCAGGTGGAAGGCATGTCGCTCGAGGCGCTGCGCGCCGGGATCCGCTGGGACTTCGAGTCGATCCCGCAGTACCTCGACATGCTCGAGCGTCAGGGCGTCGCAATAAACGTCGCGGCTTTCGTGGGGCACTCCTCGGTGCGCACCTACGTGATGGGTGAGTCCGCGACGCGACGGGCCGCGACCGATGAAGAGATCCTCTCCATGAGAAGGATCGTTCTGGAGGGCATGGGCGCCGGCGCCGTTGGATTCGCCACGAGCACCTCGCCCGCCCACAACGGCGACGGCGGGCTGCCGATGCCCTCGCGCCTCGCCGACGAGAAGGAGCTGCGCGCCCTCGCCGGCTGCCTGAAGGACGCCGCACGCGGCGTGCTCATGCTCACCAAGGGCGGCCACACGAAGATCGGCTTCCTGGAGGACCTCGCCTCCGACTCGACGCGGCCGGTGGTGATCGCGGCGCTGCTCCACAGCAGCACCAACCCGCACGCGGTGTTCAACGACCTGCAGGAGATCAGGGAGGCCAACGCACGCGGACGCAGGCTGGTGGGCGCCGTGTCCTGCTGCCCGCTCAGCATGGACTTCACGCTGCGCTCGCCTTACGTTCTCGAGGGCCTGGAGTCCTGGCAGCCTGCTCTGCCGCTGAAGGGGGAAGCTTTCAAGAAGAAACTCGGAGAACAGGAGTTTCGAAACGCGATCCGGCTCGAGCTCTCGCGCCCCGCGCACTTCCGCCTGTTCAACGGTGAATGGGACAAGGTCGAGGTCGTCGAATCCCGGCGAAAGAACCTGGAGCAGAAGCCGGTGGCGCGCCTTGCCCGGGAAGCGGGCAAAGACCCGCTCGACTTCATGCTCGACCTCGCACTGGAAGAGGACCTCGGCACGGTGTTCAACGCGCTGCTGCTCAACTCGGACGAGCAGGCGGTCGGTCGCATGCTGACGGACCCGGCGGCGATGGTGTCGCTTTCCGACGCGGGCGCCCACCTCACCTTTTTCAACGACGCCGGCTTCGGCCTGCATCTCCTCGGGCATTGGGTGCGCGAGCGAAAGCTCTTCTCTCTCGAAGAGGCCGCGTGGCGGCTCGCGGGGCAGCCGGCGCACGTCTTCGGTATCCCGAATCGCGGGGCGCTCAAGCCCGGCCATGCGGCCGACCTGCTGCTTTTCGACCCGGCGCGTGTCGGGCGCGGCGCCCGGCGGCGCATCTTCGACCTGCCGGCCGGACAGCCCCGGCTCACGGTCGAGCCGGCCGGCGTGCACGGAGTCTGGGTAAACGGCGTGCCCTTGGAGGAAGGCCGCCTCGCAGGTCGGCTGCTGCGGGAATTTGACGCGTAGCGTTGGCCCGACACCGAAAAGCGAACGCAAACAGCAGGCTGCAACATTTCCATTGCCAACCGTCGCCTGCCGACGACAGATACTCCCCTGTTAACAGATATCTGTGGCGTCTCGAGGGTGGTACGCTTCGTGCGTGCGACGACGGGCCGTACTGACCAACACTACATAGAGGGCATCCCCAGTGCTACAGAAAGACGGGTTCTTCCGCAGGCAGCGCGACGACAGCCTTTTCCGCCAACCCACCACCGCGACCGCGTCGACGCCCGCGCCTGCTACGACCAGCCCGGCGGCCGCGCCCTCGCCCACCGAGGCCGAGAAGCATGAGGAGCGCAAGGAAGCGCGCCTGGTGGTCGGGCCGGACATCAAGGTGAAGGGTGCCGAGATCAGCGACTGCGACACGCTGGTCGTGCAGGGCCGCATGGAAGCGACGCTCGACTCGCGCGTGCTCGAGATCGCCGAGCATGGCGTGTTCCAGGGCACCATCGCCGTCGACCAGGCGACGATTCACGGCAGGTTCGAAGGTGAGCTTACGGTACGCAAGCAGCTCGTCATCGAAGGCACCGGCAAGGTGTCCGGCAAGATCCGCTACGCGAAGATCAGCATCAAGGAAGGTGCGGAGATCGCCGGCGAGGTTGCCGTCCTCGATAACGCCCAGGCGAGCACCACGGTATCGCGCCGCGCCGCCGCCTGAGCCGCAAGTAGCCGAGCACCCCGATCACCGCTGGCGCCAAGGTGAGCGCCAGGTGGTCGGTCTCGCTGAGAAAGTGCAGCCAGCCCGCCTCGGCCCCGTGCCCGGGGTGGGCGAGCGCCTCTTGAGCTGCCAGCAAGAAGAACATCAAGACAACGCGCACAGCATTCCCTCCCTTTCGATGAAGCGGATCACCTGGTCGAGGCCCTGACCGGTCTTGAGGTTGCTGAAGACGAATGGACGTGTGCCGCGCATGCGCTTCGCGTCGCGGTCCATCACCTCAAGCGAGGCGCCCACCATGGGCGCGAGGTCGATCTTGTTGATCACGAGGAGGTCGGACTTGGTGATCCCCGGCCCGCCCTTGCGCGGGATCTTGTCGCCGGCGGCGACGTCGATGACGTAGAGCGTCAGGTCCGAGAGCTCGGGGCTGAACGTGGCGGCGAGGTTGTCGCCGCCGGACTCCACGAACACCAGGTCGAGGTCGGCGAAGCGCCGCGTGAGGCGCGCCACCGCCTCGAGGTTGATCGACGCGTCCTCTCGGATGGCGGTGTGCGGGCAGCCGCCGGTCTCGACACCGATGATGCGCTCCGCCGGAAGGGCCTCGTTGCGGACGAGGAACTGCGCGTCCTCCTCGGTGTAGATGTCGTTGGTCACCACGGCGATCTCGTACTTGTCGCGCAGCGCGCGGCACAGCGCGAGCGTCAGCGCCGTCTTTCCCGAGCCTACCGGCCCGCCGATGCCGACTCGCAAGGTCATGATCTGAAGAGCCTCGAATATTGGGTTTCATGCCGCGCCGAGAGGAAGGCAAGCCCCGGCGCCAGGTTCTCGAGATCCCGTGTCTTCGCTTTTTCCGTGATCACGGGAAGCTCTTCACCCAACGTGAGCAGCATGCGCTGGCCATCTGTTTGTCCAAGCGGCACCGCCTTCAGCGCCGCCATCACCTGGTTCTCCAGCCAAGACCACAGGTATGCGGTCAGGGCGTCCTGCGGAGCGATGCGCCATTGTCGCGCAGCGAACGCGTACACCGCGGGGTAGCTTCCTTCCGGAGCATCGAAAGAGAGATCCTTCAAGAGACGAGCCAGCGAGGCGCCCATCTGCAGCGTCTCGGAGCGCAGCTCCGCGGTCTCGCGCGAGGCGACGAAGAGCGCATCGCAGTCCTCGCCGTTTAGCATGCGCCACAGGAGCGGCGCTTCCATGGCGCCGACCGAGAGCTCGAGCGCGTCGCCGATCCAGCGCTGCGCGCTCGCCGCGTCGACGACGATGCCGGCTTCTACGGCGGCTTCAAGCCCCTGCGAGTAGCTGTAGGCCCCCACGGGCAGCACCGGGCTTGCGAGCTGCAGCAGCTTCACTAGGGGAGTTTGCCTTTCAGTGGTCATGATCGTGAAAATGATCGTGAATCTTCCCGCCATGTCCCATCTCGTCGTGCCGGTGCCCGCCGCCGTAGGCGCCGGTCTCGGGCTCGAAGGGTGCCTCGACGCGCGTCACCGTGGCACCCAGGCCCTTCACCATCTGCTCGAGCACGTGGTCCTCGGCAATGCGCAGGAATCCCGCCCCTACCTGTACAGGGATGTGCCGGTTGCCGAGGTGGTAGGCGACCTTCACGAGCGCGTTCGACTCGATATGCAGTAGCTTCTCCGGCGCGGCGACGATCTCGTACACCTTCCCGTCGGTCGCGGTGACCCGCTCGCCGCCACGGCGCACCTTGCCTCGCTCGAGCAGGAGCGCGACCTCCTCGCCGCACTCGCTGCGCGCTCGCAGCCGGCTCTTCTGGCGCTCGTCGAAGGTAAGGACGAGCCGGTCCATCAGAACAGGAAGTAGCGCTGCGCCATGGGAAGTGCCGTCGCCGGCTCGCAGGCGAGCAGCTCCCCGTCCGCGCGCACCTCGTAGGTCTCCGGGTCCACCTCGATCTTCGGCAGCAGGTCGTTGTGGATCATGTGCTTCTTCCCCACGCCGCGGATGTTCTTTACGGCGACCAGGGGCTTCTCGAGCTTCAACGATTGGAGGCTCTTCAAAGACGACTTCGATACGAACGTCACCGAGCTCCTCGCAAGCGCCTTGCCGAACGCGCCGAACTGCGGCCGGTAGTGCACCGGCTGGGGCGTGGGGATCGAAGCGTTGGGGTCGCCCATCGCCGCGGCGGCGATCATCCCGCCCTTCATGATGAGGAAGGGCTTCACGCCGAAGAAGGCCGGCTTCCACAGCACGAGGTCGGCGAGCTTTCCCTCTTCCACGGAGCCCACGACGTGCGCGATGCCGTGGGTGATCGCCGGGTTGATCGTGTACTTGGCGACGTAGCGCTTCACCCGGAAGTTGTCCGCGGCGCTCTTGCCGAGCGCTCCGCGCTGGACCTTCATCTTGTGGGCGGTCTGCCAGGTGCGGATGATCACCTCGCCCACGCGCCCCATCGCCTGCGCGTCCGACGCCATCATCGAGAAGGCGCCCAGGTCGTGCAGGATGTCCTCGGCGGCGATGGTCTCGCGCCGGATGCGCGACTCGGCGAAGGCCACGTCCTCGGCGATGCCGGCGTCGAGGTGGTGGCACACCATCAGCATGTCGAGGTGCTCGGCGATGGTGTTTACCGTGTAGGGCCGCGTTGGATTGGTGGACGAAGGCAGCACGTTCTTCTCGCCGCACACGCGGATGATGTCTGGCGCGTGGCCGCCGCCGGCGCCCTCGGTGTGATAGGTGTGGATCGTTCGGCCCTTGAACGCCGCGATGGAGGCTTCCACGAAACCCGACTCGTTCAGCGTGTCGGTGTGGATCGCCACCTGCACGTCCATTTTCTCCGCCACCGCGAGGCAGTTGTCGATCGCCGCCGGCGTCGTGCCCCAGTCCTCGTGCAGCTTCAGGCCGATGGCGCCGGCTTTTACTTGTTCAACCAGCGGTAAAGGCAAGGATGCGTTGCCCTTGCCAAGAAACCCGAGGTTCATCGGGAAAGCCTCGGCCGCGGCGAGCATCGAGCGGATGTGCCATGGGCCCGGCGTGCAGGTCGTGGCGAAGGTGCCGGTGGCCGGCCCCGTGCCACCGCCCAGCATGGTCGTGACCCCCGACATCAGCGCCTCCTCGATCTGCTGCGCGGCGATGAAGTGGATGTGGCTGTCGATGCCGCCGGCGGTGAGGATCATGCCCTCGCCCGCAACGATCTCCGTGCCCGGGCCGATCGGGATGGTGATCGCCGGCTGCACGTCCGGGTTGCCCGCCTTGCCGATCTTCCAGATCTTGCCCGTCTTGATGCCGACGTCGGCCTTGACGATGCCCCAGTGATCGACGATGAGCGCGTTGGTGATCACCGTGTCGGCGACCTTGGCGCTCGCGAGCTGGCTCTGCCCCATGCCATCGCGGATCACCTTGCCGCCGCCGAACTTCACCTCCTCGCCGTAGACCGTGAAGTCCTTCTCGACCTCGATCCACAGCTCGGTGTCGGCGAGGCGCACGCGGTCCCCTACGGTGGGGCCGTACATCTCGGCATAGGCTTGCCTGGCGATCTTCATTTCAGCTTTCCCATCACCTTGCCGGTGAAGCCATAGACTTTCCTGAAACCGGAAAGCGCCACCAACTCTACCGTCCGGCTCTGCCCGGGCTCGAAGCGCACCGCGGTGCCGGCGGCGATGTTGAGGCGCATGCCGTAGACTTTCTCGCGCTCGAACTTCAGCGCATCGTTGGTCTCGAAGAAGTGGTAGTGCGAGCCGACCTGCACGGGTCGATCTCCCGAGTTCACGACGGAAAGAGAAAGCGTCTTGCAGCCCTTGTTGATCTCGATGTCGCCCGCGGCGACCTTCGTCTCGCCCGGGATCATGGGATGGGGTTGTGCACGGTCACGAGCTTGGTGCCGTCGGGAAACGTCGCCTCGATCTGGATGTCGGGAATCATCTCGGGTACGCCTTCCATGACCTCCTCGCGGTTGAGGAGCGTCGCGCCCCAGCTCATGAGCTCCTGCACGCTGCGGCCCTCGCGGGCGCCCTCCATGATGGCCGCGCTGATGAAAGCCACCGCCTCGGGGTAGTTGAGCTTGAGGCCGCGCTGCTTGCGCCGCTCGGCGAGCAGCGCCGCGGTGAAGACGAGCAGCTTGTCCTTCTCGCGCGGGGTCAGCTCCATCAGGTGCTCCAGATGCGCGGTATGTGCGCCGGCCGGCCGAGCAGCGCCGGGCGCAGCTTCGCCCACAGCGCGGAGAAGCCCTGGAACGCCTCCTCGCTCGAGTCGCCGAGGTAGCGCGCCACGAGCAGGCCGGGCAGGAGGGTGAGCGCCATTCCCTCCCCCGAATCATCCCTGCAGTCCTTCAGCAAATCCATCGAAATGGAAGGCGAGGCGGCGAGCAGCGTGCCAAACACGGTGCGCCCGCCCAGGCCTGCCGGCGCATGCATGAGCCGTCCGCCGGCCTCGATGCGCCCGCGCTCGAAGAGCAATGGCCTGCCTGCGCGGCTCACCGCAGTCTCGATGCGAACCTCCCCGCGGTCAAAGCGCTCGCCCGAGCCGGTGCGGCCCAGGCAGGTGATCTCCCAGCCGATATAACGCGCGTTCTCGCCCAGCTGGACGCGGCAGCCGAGCACGGCGCGCGCGCCGCTGAAGACGATCGTCTCGCGCGGCAGCCACTCGAGCGCACCCTCGACCTCGAACGCAAACTGCTGGCCCGCCCACGGTCCCGCCGAGCGGTACCACTTCCCCGCGCCGGGTGTCGTCAGCAGTGCATGGCTTGAAAGAGAAGCTCTCGTGGAAAGCCGGAGCTCGTCCCCGCCCGCAACGCCGCCCGGCGGATGCACCACGATCGCATGGCACACCTCGCCGCCTTCGGGATAGAGCGGCTTCTGCACCACGAGCGGGCCGTCCGCACGCTTTTCCGAAAGAATGGTTTTTCCATTCCTTGCCGTGAAACCGAGGAGCAGCTCGGCCTTCCACGGCGCGGCGACGGGGTCGGCGAGGCGCATGGAAAATCATACCGCGAGCAACGTGCGCACGCCGTCGGCTTCCATGTCCGCGCCGCGGCCGCGAGCGACTATCTCGCCGCGCTCCATGACGAGGTACTGGTCGGCGAGCGAGCGCGCGAAGTCGTAGTACTGCTCGACGAGCAGGATCGCCATGTCGCCCGCGGCCGCGAGCGAACGGATGGCACGCTCGATGTCCTTGATGATCGAGGGCTGGATGCCCTCGGTGGGCTCGTCCAGGATGAGAATCGTCGGCTTCATCGCGAGCGCCCGGCCGATCGCGAGCTGCTGCTGCTGCCCGCCGGAAAGGTCGCCGCCCCGGCGCCACAGCATCCGCCTGAGCACCGGGAACATCTCGAAGACGCTCTCCGGCACTTTCGGCGCACCCATCAGCAGGTTCTCCTCGACCGTGAGCCGCGGGAAGATCTCGCGGCCCTGGGGCACGTAGCCCAGGCCCGCACGCGCACGCTCGTAGGGCTTGGCGCGGCTGAGCTCTTTCCCTTCGAAAGCGATCCTTCCGGTCCGCGAGGGAACCAGACCCATGAGTGTCTTGAGCACCGTGGTCTTGCCCACGCCGTTCCTGCCGAGCAGCGCCGTCACCTTGCCGTGCGGCACCTCGAAGCTCACATCGCGCAGGATGTGGCTTCCGCCGTAGTACTGGTTCAAGCCCTCAACGACCAAGGTACACCTCGACCACGCGGGGGTCGTTCTTGACGACGTCCATCGCCCCCTCGGCGAGGACGCCTCCCTCATGCAGCACGGTCACCTTGCGGGCGATGGTCTCGATGAAGGCCATGTCGTGCTCGACGACCATGAGCGAATGCCGGCCCGCCAGCGAAAGGAACAGCTCCGCCGTGCGCTCAGTCTCGGCGTCACTCATGCCGGCCACCGGCTCGTCGAGAAGCAGGAGCTTCGGGTCCTGCACGAGCAGCATGCCGATCTCGAGCCACTGCTTCTGGCCGTGCGAGAGCGCGCCCGCGATGCGCGGCTCGCTGCCAGCGAGGCCGACGAGCGCGAGCGTCTCGGCGATACGGTCCTTCTGCTCGCCGCTGAGCCGGGCGAAGAGCGAGGCGCGCACGCGCTTGTCCGCCTTCATCGCGAGCTCGAGGTTCTCGAACACCGTGAGCCGCTCGAAGATGGTCGGCTTCTGGAACTTGCGGCCGATGCCGGCGTGCACGATCTCGGCCTCCGACATCCGCGAGAGATCGAGCTGGTCCCCGAAGAACACCTTACCCTCGTCGGGCCGCGTCTTGCCGGTGATGACGTCCATCATCGTGGTCTTGCCGGCGCCGTTCGGACCGATCACGCAGCGCAGCTCTCCCTCTTCGATGACGAGCGAGAGGTTGTTCAGCGCCCGAAAGCCGTCGAAGCTCACCGTGATGCCGTCGAGGTAGAGCGCGGTGCGGTGCTCGACCTGGATCTCCGCCGGCACGGCGGCCTTCATGCGTCCCGCCTGACGAGCGAGAGCACGCCCCGGGGCAGGAAGAGCGTCACCAGGATGAACAGCGCGCCGAGGAAGTAGAGCCAGTACTCAGGAAAGGCGACGGTGAAGTAGCTTTTCGCGCCGCTCACCAGCCCGGCGCCCAGGGCTGCGCCCACGAGGGTGCCGCGCCCGCCCACGGCCACCCAAATCGCCATCTCGATCGAGTTGGCGGGCGACATCTCGCTCGGGTTGATGATCCCGATCTGCGGGACGTACAGCGCCCCGGCGATGCCGCAGATCACGGCCGAGAGGGTGAAGATCGCCACCTTGTAATGCACCGTGTCGTAGCCGCAGAACATCACGCGCTGCTCCGCGTCGCGGATCGCGGCGAGGACCCGGCCGAACTTCGACGAAACGAGCCAGCGGGCAAAGAATAGGGTTAGCAATAACAATCCTGCAGTTAACATGAACAGCACCATCCGCGTTTCCGGCGCCGTGACGCTGAAACCGAGGATGCGCTTGAAGTCGGTGAAGCCGTTGTTGCCGCCGAAGCCGGTGTCGTTGCGGAAGAAAAGCAGCATCGCGGCGAAGGTGAGCGCCTGTGTGATGATCGAGAAGTACACGCCCTTCACCCGCGAGCGGAAGGCGAAATAGCCGAACACAAACGCGAGCAGGCCCGGCACGGCCACGATCAGGAAGAGGCACCAGAGGAAGCTGTCCGACATCCACCACTGCCAGGGCAGCTCCCTCCAGTCGAGGAACACCATGAAGTCGGGGAGGTCGGACTGGTACTGCCCCTCGCGGCCGATCTGGCGCATGAGGTACATGCCCATCGCGTAGCCGCCCAGGGCGAAGAACAGCCCATGCCCCAGCGACAGGATCCCGGCGTAGCCCCACACGAGATCGAGCGCCACCGCGACGATGGCGAAGCACATGATCTTGCCGATGAGCGTCACCCAGAATCCGGAGACGTGCAGCGCGTGACCCTCGGGCACCCAGAGGTTGAGGACCGGAAAGAGCACGAAGGCGATCAGAGCCCCTGCGCCAACGATCAAATAATGCTGTTTCAGAATCATGCTTCCACCGCCCTTCCTTTCAGCGCGAACAGGCCCTGAGGGCGGCGCTGGATGAAGACGATGATGAAGACCAGCACCGCGATCTTGGCGAGCACGGCGCCAGACCAGGACTCGAGGAGCTTGTTGGCGAAGCCGAGCACGAGCGCGGCGAGCACCGTCCCGGCGAGCTGCCCCACGCCGCCGAACACCACCACCATGAACGAGTCGACGATGTAGCCCTGCCCGAGGTCGGGACCGACGTTGCCGACCTGGGAGAGCGCGCAGCCGGCGAGGCCGGCGATCCCGCTGCCGAGGCCGAAGGCCCAGGTGTCGACACGCGCGGTGGGCACCCCGACGCAGGAGGCCATGGCGCGGTTCTGCGTCACGCCCCTCACATGCAATCCCACTCTCGTGCGGGTCAAGAGTAACCACATCAAAACGAGAACGACAGCAGCGAAGAGAATGATGTAGATGCGGTTCCAGGGCAGCACCAGGTTGGCGAGGGCCTGCACGCCGCCCGACATGAACGCCGGGTTCTCCACCTGCACGTTCTGCGCGCCGAAGAGCGTGCGCACGAGCTGGATGAGCACCAGGCTGATGCCCCAGGTAGCAAGCAGCGTCTCGAGCGGCCGGCCGTAGAGCCAGCGGATCACCGAGCGCTCGAGCCCCATGCCGACCAGCGCGGAGACGCAGAAGGCCGCCGGGATCGCCGCCAGGAGATACCAATCAAAGAAGGAGGTGCTGCGGAACAGCCCCTGCACCACGTATGTCGTGTAGGCGCCGATCATGATCAGCTCGCCGTGCGCCATGTTGATGACGCCCATCAGCCCGTAGGTGATGGCGAGACCGAGCGCGGCGAGGAGGAGGATCGAGCCGAGGGAGACGCCGGCGAACGCGAGGCCGAGGCGCTCGCCCCAGGCGAGCCGGCCCTCCACCGCGCGCAGGCCGATCTGCGCCTCGCGCTTGATGTCGGCGTCCGGATCCGCCGCGGCTTCCAGCAGCAGCGTCTTGGCGTTCGGATTGCCCGAGCCGCCCAGGGTGCGGATCGCCGCGAGGCGCTCTTCCTTCGAGTCGCCCTTGATCTGCATGCCGGCAAGCACCGTCTCGAGCGCGGCGCGGATCTCGCCGTCCTTCTCCTGCGCGAGCGCCTTCTCGACCAGCGGCTTCATGGCGGCGTCCGCGCCGCCCGCCAGCACCTTCGCCGCCGCGGCGCGATCGGCCGCCTCGGGCGAGAGGAGCTTCAGCGCCGCGAGCGCGTCGGCGATCGCCGCTCGCACGCGGTTGTTGACCACGATCTCGACTTTCTTGCCGTCAACCTCGACTTCGCCCTCGGCCGCCTGGCGCAGGATGTCCGCCGCCTTCGGGTCCGCCTCGGCGACCAGCGCGCCGATGGCGGCGATCTTCTCGTCGTTGTCCTCGGCGGCGAGCTTCTCCACCGCCGCGCGGTCCAGCGCGTGGGCAGAGAAGCCCGCACATAGGAAAAGGGCCGCCACCAAGGCGGCCCCTTTGCTCCCTGAGCGCATCATGCGAGCCCGTCCTTGACTATCCCTTTTTGTCGGCCATCAGCGCGGGGATGTCCTTCTTCTTCTCGTTGCCCGGGATGAACGGGCTCCACGGCTGCGCCTTGACCGGACCCTTGGTCTTCCACACCACGTTGAACTGGCCGTCGGCCTTCACCTCGCCGATGAACACCGCCTTGTGCAGATGGTGGTTCTGCTCGTCCATCTTCGACACGATGCCCGAGGGCGCCTTGAAGGTCTGGCCATAAGTGGCGACGCGCACCTTGTCGACGTCGAAGCTCTTGGCCTTCTCGACCGCCTGCTTCCACATGTACACGCCGATGTAGGTGGCCTCCATCGGGTCGTTGGTGAGTGGCTTATCCTTGTGGCCGGCGATGCTCTTCGCCTTCGCATAGTCGCCCCACTTCTTGGTGAACACGGCGTTCTCCGGCGTCTTGAGCGACATGAAGTAGTTCCACGCCGCGAGATGGCCGACGAGCGGCTTGGTGTCGACGCCGCGCAGCTCTTCCTCGCCCACGGAGAAGGCCACCACCGGCACGTCGGTCGCCTTCAGCCCCTGGTTGCCGAGCTCCTTGTAGAACGGCACGTTCGAGTCGCCGTTGATGGTCGAGACCACCGCAGTCTTGCCACCGGCGGAGAACTTCTTGATGTTGGCGACGATCGTCTGGTAGTCGCTGTGTCCGAAGGGGGTGTAGACCTCCTCGATGTCCTTCTCGGCGACGCCCTTGGACTTGAGGAACGCGCGCAGGATCTTGTTGGTCGTGCGCGGGTACACGTAGTCGGTGCCGAGCAGGAACCAGCGCTTCGCGCCGCCGCCGTCCTTGGACATCAGGTACTCGACCGCCGGGATCGCCTGCTGGTTGGGCGCAGCGCCGGTGTAGAAGACGTTCTTCGAGATCTCCTCGCCCTCGTACTGCACCGGGTAGAAGAGCAGGCCGTTCAGCTCCTCGAACACCGGCAGCACTGACTTCCTCGACACCGAGGTCCAGCAGCCGAACACCACCGCGACCTTGTCCTGCGTGATGAGCTGACGCGCCTTCTCGGCGAAGAGCGGCCAGTTCGAGGCGGGGTCGACCACTACCGGCTCGATCTTGTGGCCCATCACCCCGCCCTTGGCGTTGATCTCTTCGATCGCCATGAGCGCGGTGTCCTTGAGCACCGTCTCGCTGATGGCCATCGTGCCGGAGAGCGAGTGGAGGATGCCGACCTTGACTGTCTTCGCCTGGGCGAGAACCGAGGACGAAGCGCCAATGGCGGCGATGGAGGCGGCAAGGGTGAGGACTTTTACGACGGAACGCCGTTTCATTGGTTCTCCCTGAGTTAGGAACTTCGCGCGGGAGAAACGCAACGACTGTGCCAGTCGCTTTTCTTCTTAAGAATCAGGAGATCGGGGTCTGACCCCGATCTCCGGTGCACTACTTTGAAGCGCTAACGCTCGTTCATGCGCCGCGATCGTGCGCGGATTAGCGCCACGCGTCGATCGACACCGACTTCACGTAGCGCCCGCCGAACATGCGCCAGGCGCCCTGCGTCTCGCCGCCGGCGACCGCGATGCTGATCTGCCCGGGCTCGTAGACGCGGATGAGCTCGTCGGGCTTCGCCTTGTACTTCGCGGCGTAGGGTTCGACGCCCGCCACGGCAAGCGAGCGGAAGAGTGTCTGAACCCACTGGTTGTCCCAGTACTCGCGCGCGCTCAGGCGGCCGTTGTCTGAGAGCCACTCTGCGAGCTTCTCTTTGGTGTCGAAGCCGAGCTCGACGAAGCCGCGCGCGGCGAGCGGGTCGAGGACGAGCAGCGGGGCGAGGTGCTGCTCGCACGCCGCGAACACGCGGCGGAACTCCTCTTGCCAGGTCTCGCGCGGGCCGAAGCCGGCGAGCGTGTAGCGCCCGCCGAAGAAGACGCTCGCCACGCTCTCCTCCGCCTTGAAACCCTTCTGCACGTGGAAAGGCGGCCAGGGGCTGCGCTCTTCGGCCTCCGGGAAGCAGGCGCTGTAGTTGTACCAGTTGCCGAGCGATCCCATGTAGGTCTCGCCGGGCACCGAGCCGCCCTGCAGGTTCTGCGAGAGCAGGTTGTAGGCGCGGCCGATCGTGGCGTTCGCGTGATTGAAGGGACCGAGCACACCGATGCCGGAGTCCATGCCGATCTCGTTGCGGATCGGGCCGTTCACCATGGCGAGCGTCGCGAAGGACGTGGTGCTCGAGGAGCGCGCGGTCTGGCCGCTCGCGGCAAGCGCCAGCACCACCGGCAGGTACTCGGGCCGGCAGCCCGCCATCACCGCGTTTACCGCCACTTTCTCTACGGTGAACTCCCAGGCTTCGCGGAACGCCGTGGGCGCAAGGCGCCCCACCACTTCGTCCGGCTTGCGGCTCGTGCCGCGCAACATCGCCGCCACGCGCTCCTCGGTGGGTAGCATGACCGGCAGGAAATCGGTCCACTTGTTCTCGATGAAGAGCTGCTGCAGCTCCTCCTCGGTCGCGGGCGGCACGAGCCGCGGCGTGGAGCGCTCGAAGCTCACGCCCTTGAGGTCCTTGTCGTCCAGCGGCCGGGTCAGCCCCTCGAGCACCTCCTGCATGAAGGGCCGCTTCGCGACCGGATCGGAGCCCTCGATGTAGCCGCGGAGCTGCGGCGGCGTGCGGCCGACCACCGGGTGCGGCACGAAGGCCTGGCGCGCCGTGGGCATGCCGCTCGCGAGCGCGCTGGCGCGCGCGAGGCGCACGAATGGGTCGGTGTGCACGGCGACCGTGGGAACGCCGGCCCGCTCCAGGGACAACGCGAGCCCTACGACCGTAGGGCTACATGTGCTTCACAAGCCTACGCCGAGGATGGCGGCCTGGCCGTCGGCCTCGACCTGCTTGCGCATGTCGGGGTCGTCGACCCAGCTCTGGCGCGGCCGGATGATGCGCGCGTTGACCGCGGGGAGGTGCTCTCCGAACCAGTCGAGGAGCTCGTTCATGAACGCTTCCGAGTTGTCGAACAGGCAGTCCACCAGGTAGACCACCTTGCCGTCGAGGCTCTGCAGCCGCGGCGCGAGGCGCTTGCCGGTCACCTTGGGCGGATAGCCGCGCGGGTCGTGAACGCTCAGATTCATGATGCCTTGCCTCCTCGTAGATACGCATGCGCCGCTGCGGCGGCCATCGCGCCTTCGCCCGCTGAGGCGATGGCGCGCCCCGGAGAGCCGGCGCGCGCCAGGCCCGCGGCGAAAATCCCTGCGCTTGCCGTCGCCATCGCGGCGTCGGTCGGGATGCGCCCGGCGCCGTCGAGCGCGAGCCGGCCGGCGAGAAACACCGTGTTGGGCTCGAGGCCAATATAGGGGAACACCGCGCGAGCGTCCAGCGGCTGCGCCGCGCCGCGCAGGCGCACGCCGCTAACGCCTTCGGAGCCAATGATCTCCTCCACTTCCGCGTTGAAGCGCACCTCGATCTTTGGATGCGCGAGCACGCGGCTGCGATAGCTCGCCTGCCCGCCGAGCGCCTCGCCGCGGCACAGCACGATGACGCGCGAGGCGAACGCCGCGAGCGTGAGCGACTCCTGCATCGCCGAGTCGCCGCCGCCGATCACGACCACTACCGCGTCACGCAGCAGCGGGCCGTCGCAGCTCGCGCAATGGCTCACGCCCCTGCCCTTCAGCCGCTCCTCGCCGGGCACGCCGAGCGCCTTCGGGGATGCGCCAGTCGCCACGATGAGGCTCTTTCCCGCGAATTCATCGGTGGACGCGAAAAGGCGAAGCGCCGGCGCCTCGCCCTCCACGCGCACGAGCGGCTGCGTCTCGAGCTCGGCGCCTGCCTCGGCTGCCATCGTCTGCGCAATCGGGCACAGGTCATAGCCCGCCACGCCTTCGGGAAAGCCGGGATAGCCCTCGACCTTCTCGATCGAAAGGAGGTTACCCCCCGGCACGTCTCCGGCGAGCACGAGCGTGCGGCAACCCAGGCGGGCGGCGGCGAGCGCCGCGCTCAGACCCGCGATCCCACCGCCGGCGACGACGACATCGTAGCTGCGGCTCATGCGAGGAACTTGCGCAGCCTCGCCACCGCCTCCGCGAGCCGCTCCTCGCTCGAAGCGAAGCACCAGCGCACGTAGCCTTCGCCCTCCGGCCCGAAGGCCGAGCCGGGCGCGAGGCCAAGCGCGGTCTCGCGCAGCAGCTTCTTGCAGAACTCGAGGCTGTCCGCCATGCCCTCGACGCCGAAGAACATGTACATGGCGCCTGGAGGAAGCGAGCAATGGACGCGGCTGATTCCCCTCAACTCCTTGAAAAGAAAATCCCGCGCCTTGCGGAAACGCTCCCTGGAATGAGCGATGACCGGCTCGCCCTCCTTCACCGCCGCGATGCCCGCGCGCTGCACGAAGACCGGCGCGCAGGAGGTGTTGTACTCGATGAGCTTCGCGAGATCGGGCGCGAGCGCGGGCGGCACCACGAGCCAGCCCAGCCGCCAGCCGGTCATGAGCCACGACTTCGAGAAGGTGTTGGCACCGATGATCCTGTCGTTTTCATCCGCCAGGTCGAGAAACGACGGGGAAACCTCTCCGTCGTAGTAGAGCCGCTCGTAGGCGTCGTCGGACACGATCCAAATGCCGTGGCGGCGGCAGTGCGCGAGGATCGCCTTCTGGTCCTCGCGGCGCATCGTCCAGCCGGTCGGATTGTTGGGCGAATTGATGTACACCGCGCGCGTTCCCGGCGTGAGCGCGTCGATGAGCTCGTCCAGGTCGAGCGTCCACCCGTCGCGGAAGCGCAGCGAGACGGTCACCGTGCGCGCGCCGAGGATGCGCGGGATCTCCTGCAGGTTGGGCCACAGCGGCACCACCTCGACCGCGCGGTCGCCCGGATCGAGCAGGAGCTGCGACGCGAGCATCAGCGCGTTGACCCCGGAAGAGGTCACTGCCACCTGCTGGGCTGAAACTCTCCTTCGAAAAGTACCTATGTAGCGGGAAAGGGCTTCCCGCAGCTCGGGAATGCCGAGATTCTGGCTGTAGTACACCTCGCCCGCCTCGATCGAGGCCATGCCCGCGCGGCGGATGAAGTCCGGCGTCGGCTCGTCGCCCTCGCCCGCCCAGAAGGCGAGCAGCCCGGGCATCCCGACCCCTAGGTTGTAGATCTCGCGGATCCTCGAGGCCGAGAGGGCGCGAACCGCGCCTCGCGCGGCGAGCGGCATTTCGCTTCGCATGCGGGTTCTTATTCTAGACTCGCGGTCCATGTCCGCCGCGCGCTGGTCCCTGATCGCCGCGATCGCGACGATGGTGGTCTGGGGGCTGAACTTTCCCGTCGTCAAGTACGTGCTCGAGGCGATCGGCCCCGGGCCTTTCCTGTTCCTGCGCTTCCTGGCGATGCCACTTCTCGGCTTCACGCTGCTGTGGGTCGTCTTCCGCCGTAACCCGCGCCAAGCGCTGCCGGCGAGCGAGGACTGGCCGCGCTTCGCGGCCTGCGGGCTGCTCGGCCACACCGCGCATGTCGGCATCGTGACCTGGGGCATGCACCTCTCGACGCCCTTCTCCGCCTCGCTCGTCCTGACAAGCGGCCCGGTCTTCACGCTGCTCATCCTCGCCTGGCTGGGTGCGGAGAAGCTTCGGCCGCGGCAGGTCGCCGGCACGCTCGCCGCCTTCGCCGGCATCGTGGTGTTTCTCTCCGACAAGCTCGCGCGCGGAGTCCTCGGCGCGGGCCTGGGCGACCTGGTCCTTCTTTTCGCCGCCTCGCTCTTCGCCCTCTACACCGTGGCGGTGCGCCCGCTCGCGGAGCGCTACGGGCCGGTCATCGTGCTCGCCTGGACGCTCGCCTTCGGCGCGCCGCCGCTCGTCCTCCTCTGCCTGAAGAGCTTCATCGAGGCGGACTTCGCGGGCCTGGGCGCCGGCGTGTGGCTCGCGCTCCTCTATGGCATCCTGGTCTCGAACTTCCTCGGCTGGCTGGTGTGGACCTGGGTCAATGCCGCGCGCGGCGTGGCGCGCTCCGCTCCGCTGCAGTACCTGATGCCGCCGATCTCGGGCTTTGCCGCCTGGCTCACGCTGGGGGAGGTGTTCACCGGCCTCAAGATCGCCGGGGCCCTCCTCGCGCTCGCCGGCGTCGCCTGGGCTCAGTTCAGCGCCGGGCCGCCGCGCAAGGAGGCCGCCCAGACGGACGCGGGATGAGGACGCTGCCGCGCACGGTGTGGGCGCTGGGCGCAACGTCGCTCTTCATGGACTTTTCCTCCGAGCTGGTGCACGGGCTGCTTCCCGTCTTCATGACCGTCGTCCTCGGCGCGAGCATGGTCGCGGTCGGCGTCGTCGAGGGAATCGCCGAGGCGACCGCCTCGATCATCAAGCTCTTCTCCGGCGTCGTCTCCGACCGGCTCGGCCGGCGCAAGCCGCTCGTGGTGCTCGGCTACGGCCTCGCCGCTCTCTCCAAGCCGCTCTTTCCGCTCGCCTGCACGGTGGGACTCGTGCTCGGCGCCCGCTTCATCGACCGCGTCGGCAAGGGCATCCGCGGGGCGCCGCGCGACGCGCTCATCGTCGACGTCACGGCCCAGGGGCAGCGGGGCGCCGCCTACGGGCTGCGCCAGGCGCTCGACACGGTGGGCGCGGTGCTTGGCCCGCTCGCCGCCATCGGGCTCATGGTGCTCATGGCGAGCGACATCCGCGCTGTGCTGTGGCTCGCCGTCATCCCGGCGGCGATCTCGGTCCTCATCCTGGCTGCGTTTGTCAGGGAATCTTCCGCCGTCGCGCCTTCGGCGAATCCGATTTCCTTCCAGTCGATCGGCTCGCTGGACACGCACTATTGGGCCATCGTCGCGCTCGGCGCCGTTTTCACGCTCGCGCGCTTCTCGGAGGCGTTCCTCATCATCCGCGCGCAGGATGCCGGGCTCGCGCTCGCCTTCGTGCCGGTCACCCTCGTGGTCATGAACCTCGTGTACGCCGCGATCGCGTACCCGGCGGGCGTGGCGGCCGACCGCGGACGCCGGCGGGCGCTCCTCGTCTGGGGCCTGTCGGCCCTCATCGCCGCCGATCTCCTGCTCGCCTCGTCGGCGCACCTCCTCTTGTTCCTGGCCGGGGTCGTCCTGTGGGGCGTGCACCTGGGGCTGACGCAGGGACTGCTCTCGACGCTCGTCGCGGACGCGGCGCCAGAACGGCTGCGCGGCACGGCCTTCGGCATGTTTCACCTGGTGTCCGGCGTCGCGCTCCTCGGCGCTAGCGTCCTCGCCGGCTGGCTGTGGGCGCGCTTCGGCGCCGCCGCGACCTTCTACGTCGGCGCGGCGTTTACCGCGATCGCGCTTGCCGGGCTGCTGGCGACGACGCGCGGAAGAAGTCCCGGAACGCGCTGATCGCCCGCTCGATCCCCGCCGCGTCGACGTCGAGGTGCGTCACGAGCCGCATGCGCGGGCCCGGCAGCACGAGGACGTCGTTGTTCTTCAAATGCTCTCCCAGGGAAGAAACGCTTTCCGGGGGAACCCGCACGAAAACCATGTTGGTGTGTTGCTCGACCTCGAGCTTCAGCTCGCGCAGCCCCGCCGCGAGTCGTTCCGCGTTGCGATGGTCTTCCAGCAGCCTCTCGACGTTGTTTTCGAGCGCGTAGAGCCCCGCCGCCGCGACGATGCCCGCCTGCCGCATCGCGCCGCCGAGCATCTTCCTCGCTCTTTTGGCTTTCTGAATTAAAGAGGAATTACCCAGCAGCACCGTCCCGGCCGGGGCACCCAAACCCTTGGATAGGCACACGGACACCGAGTCGAACCCGGCGCAGAGATCCTTCACCGTCATCTTCTGCGCCACAGCGGCATTGAAGATGCGCGCGCCGTCGAGGTGCGTCGCCAGGCCTCGTCTGTTCGCCAGCTGTACTGCCTGGGACAGGTAGCTTCGGAAAAGCACCTTCCCTGAAATGGTGTTCTCGAGGGCGATCAGCCGTGTCTTCGCGAAGTGCGGGTCGTCGGGCTTGATGGCCGCCTCGACCTCGGAGAGGTCGAGCGTGCCGTCGGGGCGGTTCGGGATCGCCTGCGGCTGGATCGAGCCCAGCACCGCCGCGCCGCCCGCCTCGTAGCGGTAGCTGTGCGCCTCCATGCCGAGGATCACCTCCTCGCCGCGCTGGCAGTGGCTCATGAGCGCCGCGAGATTGGACTGCGTGCCCGACGGAAAGAGCAGTCCCGCCTCGAAGCCGAACATCTCCGCCGCGCGCGCCTGGAGGCGGTTGACGGTCGGGTCGTCGCCGAACACGTCGTCGCCGAGCTCGGCCTCCATCATGGCCTTCTTCATCGCCGGCGAGGGGCGGGTGACGGTGTCCGAGCGCAGGTCGATGATCATGTAGGGCGAAGCTTAGCGCCGCCAGAAGGCCGGCGTGAACACGACGAGCAGAGTGAAGAGCTCGAGCCGCCCGAGCAGCATCGCGGCGGTGCACACCCATTTCTGCAGGTCGGTGAGCGAGGCGTAGTTGCCCGCCGGCCCCACCACGCCCAGGCCGGGGCCGGTGTTGGTGATGCAGGCGATCGCCGCGGTGGCGGCGCTGGTGAAGTCCAGCCCGGTCGCAGTAAGGACCAGCGTCGCGATGGTGGTGGTCGCGCCGAACATGAGCATGAAGGCCGCCATGCCGAAGAGCACCGGCTCCTCGACCGTCATGTGGCGCAGCTTCACGGCGATGTGGGCGCGCGGGTGGACCATCGTGGTGAGCATGCGCCGGGTGTTGAGCCACAGGAGCTGCGCGCGGATCATCTTGATCCCCCCGCCCGTGGAGCCCGAGCAGCTCGCGAATACGCAGAGGGCCAGCATCCACAGCGGCGCGAAGAGGGGCCACTGGTTGTAGTCGGTGCTGGCATAGCCGGTGGTCGTGGCGATCGACACCACGTTGAAGACCGCGTAGCGGGCCGCAGTCACGAGGTCCGGGTAGGTGCCCGAGAGCCTGAGGTACGCCGCGACCAGCCAGACGCTCAGCACCAGCACGAGGAAGAAGGCGAGCACCTCGGGGTCGCGCCGGTACGGGGCGAGGGTGCGGCCGCGGAAGGCGAGGAAGTGCGTGCCGAAGTTCACGCCCGCGATCAGCATGAAGACCACCGCGATCGATTCGATGAGCGGGGACTCGAACCAGGCGAAACTGGCGTCGTGGCTGGAGTAGCCGCCGAGCGGCATGGTGGTGAAGGCATGGATGAGCGCGTCGAGCCAGGTCATCCCGGCCCAGCGGTATGCGAGCACGCACAGCACGGTAAGAAGCACATACACTGTCCACAGCCCCTTGGCGGTCTGCGCGATGCGCGGCGTCAGCTTCTCGTCCTTCATCGGGCCCGGCGTCTCGGCGCGGAACACCTGGCGCCCGCCGACGCCGAGCAGCGGCAGGATCGCCACCGCGAGCACCACGACGCCCATGCCGCCCAGCCACTGGAGCATCGCGCGCCACACGTTGATCGAGGCCGGCAGGCCGTCGAGCCCGACGAGCACCGTGGCGCCGGTGGTGGTCATTGCCGACGCCGTCTCGAAGTACGCGTCGGTCAAGGAGAGCGTCGGCAGCGCCAGGACGAGCGGCACGGCGGCGAACGCCGGGAGCACCGTCCACGTAAGGGCGACGAGCAGGTAGCCGTGGTGCACCTGCAACTCGGCCTTGTAGGCCCGCGTGGCGGCCCAGAGCGCGCCGCCGCAGGCCACTGTGGCGAGCGCCGCCAGGTCGTAGGCGCTTTGCGCGGCGTCGTGCACCGAGTGCGCGACGACGAGCGGCAGCAACATTGCCGCGCCGAACATCGCGATGACGGGCCCGAGGACGTGGACGACGGGTAGCGGATGAACCAAGGCTGGGATTCTAATAGCGACTCGACGCGGAGGATCGATGAGAACGCGAAAGGTCAGCTTTGTCCCGAAGGGCTATCACACGGTGACGCCGTACCTCGCCTGCGCGGGCGCCGCTGCGGCGATCGACTTCTACAAGAAGGCGTTCGGCGCGAAGGAGATCATGCGCATGCCTGCCCCCGGCGGAAAGGTCGGTCATGCCGAGGTCGAGATCGCCGGCTCGCGCGTCATGCTCGCCGACGAGCACCCCGAGCTGGACTTCCTCGGCCCGCGCTCGCGCGGCGGCTCCGCGGTGCACATCCACGTCTATGTGACGGACGTCGACGCGCTGGTCGAGCGCGCTTTGGCCGCGGGCGCGAAGCTCGTGCGCGAGGTGCAAGACCAGTTCTATGGCGACCGGACCGGGTCGCTCGAGGACCCGTTCGGCCACGTATGGCACTTCGCCACGCACCAGGAAGATCTCACACCGGCGCAGATGAAAAAGCGCGCCGCGCAGGCGGGAAAATAAAAGAATAGACCCCGACTAAAGCAACTCGGGCGACGGGATCTTGCCTAGTGCCCGTGCGCCGGCGCCGTGGCGAGTGGCCGCACCGGCGCGCTCACCTCGACCGCTTCGCGCTTGCCCTGGGCATCCTCGAAGATGAGCGTGAGCGGCACGCGCTCGCCTTCCTTGAGCTGCTGCTTCAAGCGCAGCAGCATCACGTGATAGCCGCCGGGCTTGAGCTCGGCGCCGCCTGCCGCCGGCACCGGCACGCCAGGCACCTTCTGCATGCGCATCACGTTGTCTTTCATGGTGCTCTCATGCAGCTCGACTGCGCCAGCGACCGGCGAGCGTACCTCGACCAGGCGCGTGTCCTTCGCGCTCTCCAGGCGCATGAAAGCGCCGCTCGCCTGCTGGTGGGGGACGGTCGCGCGCACCCAGGGATCCTTGACCTCGACCTGGGCAAACGCGGGATGGGACAGAAAGAGCATCGCTGCAAAAGCAAGAACGGGCTTCATCGCCTCCTCGCATGGAGTGCGAATCTAGCACGGCGCCGGCGTGCCTTGAGCGACTGGCCTTCACGGTTTCCACGCTGCCCGGCTTGCTGTTCCATGCATCGTGATGGGGCATCGCCACCGGTCATGCGCGCGCTCGGTGCAGACGGCTGCTTCCGACCATCAACTGAAGCCCTTTTTGGGCGCCCCAAGACCCTGGCATGCCACTTGCACTCGTTGCGCCCGGTCTTGCCGAAGGGGGATAGCAGCGCCATGAGAGCGGAGAACGCGGGGCTCAAGGATGCAGCGGGGGGGGTGCCCTTCTCTCCGGGTATTCTGTATCGCCAATCCACAACTACCTGGCGGATCTTCTACGCAAGCACGGATGCGCCCGGGAGGGTGTGGTGGCGACCTACATCCCTGAGCTCGCCAAGGCCAATCCCGAGTGGTTCGGAATCTGCGTGGCTACGGTGGACAGTCAGGTGTACGAAGTTGGCGATTCGCGCTAGGCTGATTTCTTTTTCACGCTTCTTGCGTCAACGAAAGCGGCGATGCACGCGTTCATGTCCGAGCTAGATCTGCACGCGCGTGCCGAGCTCGATGACGCGGTTGGTGGGGATGTTGAAGAAGTCGGTGACGCTGCCGGCGTTGCGCGAGAGCGCGGCGAACATGCGATCGCGCCAAGTCGGCATGCCGGCGACGCCGTGCTCCGTGGGCACGATGAGCTCGCGCGAGAGGAAGAACGAGGTCTCCATCATGTCGAACTCCAGCCCTGAGCCGGCGCACAGGTCGAGCGCGCGGGACACGTCGGGCCTGTCCATGAACCCGAAGTTCACGCGCACGCGCCAGCACCCCTGAGGCAGCTTCTGGCAGGTGACGCGCTCGCGCTCCGGGACCCACGGCGACTCATGCACGTGTACCGTGAGGAACACCACGCGCTCGTGCAGCACCTTGTTGTGGTTGAGGTTGTGGAGCAGCGCGTGCGGCGTGGCTTCGGGCGTCGCGGTAAGGAAGACGGCGGTACCCGGCACGCGCTTCGGCGGGTCGGTGAACAAGTTGTTCAGGAAGGGCTCGAGCGGCACCGAGGAGCTGCCCAGGCGGTAGAAAAGGTGCTCGCGGCCGCGGCGCCAGGTGGTCATCACCACGAAGACGCCGGCGCCGATCACCAGCGGGAACCAGCCGCCGTCGGCGACCTTGAGCAGCGTCGCCGAGAAAAAGGCGAGGTCAATGGCAAGGAAGAAGGCGGTGGCGCCGATGCAAAGCCACAGCGGATAGCGCCAGAGGAAGCGGATGACGAAGAACGCGAGCAGCGTGTCGACCAGCATGGTGGCGGTGACCGCGACGCCGTAGGCGCCGGCGAGGCGCGAGGAGGACCCGAAGCCGATCACCGCGGCGACCACCGCCGCGCACAGCAGCCAGTTGACGCTCGGGATGTAGATCTGGCCGAACTGCCGCGCCGAGGTATGCACCACGTTCATGCGCGGGAGGAAGCCGAGCTGCACCGCCTGCCGGGTGATGGAGTACGCGCCGGAGATCACCGCTTGCGAGGCAATCACGGTGGCGGCGGTGGCGAGCGCCACCATCGGGTAGAGCGCCCAGCCGGGCACGAGCAGGTAGAAGGGGTTCTGCACCGCGTCGGGGCGGAAGAGAAGCAGCGCGCCCTGCCCGAAGTAGTTCAGCACCAGCGCCGGCGCCACCAGGCTGAACCAGCCCACGCGCACCGCTTTCTTGCCGAAGTGGCCCATGTCCGCGTAGAGCGCCTCGGCGCCGGTCACGACGAGGACGATGGAGCCGAGCACCACGAAGGTCTCGGCCATATGGTGCGTGAGAAACCAGAGCGCGTGCGACGGGTTGAGCGCGCTGAGCACCTGCGGCGCGCCGGCGATGCCATGCACGCCGGCGGCGCCGATGGCGAGGAACCACA
>DASRKB010000180.1:0-56232 GCA_035649175.1 Burkholderiales bacterium
GGCTGGTCAGCTTCATGCACTACGACTTGGGGTTCTTCGACGATGAGACATGTCGCCTCGAACCGGTGGCCAACCCGTTCCAGGCGAAACTGTTACCCATGTCTTCGGTATAAACCGTCACCCATGTGACCGGAATACACCGCGAGAACTCTGGTGGCCAAGGCCGGAATCGAACCAGCGACACACGGATTTTCAGTCCGCTGCTCTACCAACTGAGCTACTTGGCCGGATCCTGCGGGAAGGGGCGGATTATAAAGAAAAAGGGCGCCGAAGCGCCCTTTCCTGGATAAAGGATGGAGGCGCGGAGGGAACCTGGGCCCCTCCGCTTCCTTACCTTACATATCCATCCCGCCCATGCCGCCCATGTCGGGCATGCCATGGGAGTGACCGCCGCCGCCGCCCTTCTTCTCCTCCACCAGCTCCGCGACCATCGCGTCGGTGGTGAGCATCAGGCCGGCGACCGACGCCGCGTTCTGCAGCGCGGTGCGGCTGACCTTGGTCGGGTCGATCACGCCCTGCTGCACGAGATCGCCGTACTCCTCGGTCTGCGCGTTGAAGCCGCTGTTGCCCTTGCTCTCCAAGACCTTGTTCAGGACCACGGAGGGCTCGGCGCCCGCGTTGTCCACGATGATGCGCAGCGGCTCTTCCAGCGCCTTCATCACGATCTTGATGCCGGCGTCCTGGTCGTGGTTCTCGCCCTTCAGCTTGCCCTCGAGGGCCTGCTTGGCGCGGATGAACGCCACGCCGCCGCCGGGGACAATGCCTTCCTCGACCGCCGCGCGTGTCGCATGCAGCGCGTCTTCCACGCGGGCCTTCTTCTCCTTCATCTCGACTTCGGTCGCGGCGCCGACCTTGATCACCGCCACGCCGCCGGCGAGCTTCGCCACGCGCTCCTGGAGCTTCTCCTTGTCGTAGTCGCTGGTCGCCTCGTCGATCTGGACGCGGATCTGCTTGACGCGGCCCTCGATCTGCTTCTTGTCGCCCGCGCCGTCGATGATGGTGGTGTTCTCCTTGGCGGACTCCACCTTCTTAGCGCGGCCGAGGTCCTTCAGCGTCGCGTTCTCTAGCTTCAGGCCGAGCTCCTCCGAGATCACCGTGCCGCCGGTGAGGATCGCCATGTCTTCCAGCATCGCCTTGCGGCGGTCGCCGAAGCCCGGCGCCTTCACGGCGATGGTCTTCAGGATGCCTCGGATGTTGTTCACCACCAGGGTGGCGAGCGCCTCGCCCTCCACTTCCTCGGCGATGATGAGAAGCGGCTTGCCTGCCTTCGCCACCTGCTCGAGGATCGGCAGGAGCTCGCGGATCGAGGAGATCTTCTTGTCGTGCAGGAGGATATAGGGATCCTCGAGCGCGGCGATCTGCTTTTCGGGGTTATTGATGAAGTACGGCGAAAGGTAGCCGCGGTCGAACTGCATGCCCTCGACGAGGTCGAGCTCGTTCTGCAGGCTCTTGCCGTCCTCGACGGTTATTACGCCTTCCTTCCCGACCTTGTCCATCGCATCGGAGATGATCTTGCCGATGTCGGCATCGGCGTTGGCCGAGATGGCTCCGACCTGCGCGATCTCCTTGGAGCTCGAGCAGGGCTTGGAGATCTTCTTGAGCTCCTCGGTGACCGCGATCACGGCCTTGTCGATGCCGCGCTTGAGGTCCATCGGGTTCATGCCGGAGGCGACGAACTTCATGCCCTCGCGCACGATCGCCTGGGCGAGCACGGTCGCGGTGGTTGTGCCGTCGCCGGCGACATCGGAAGTCTTGGAAGCGACTTCCTTGACCATCTGCGCACCCATGTTCTCGAACTTGTCCTTCAGCTCGATCTCCTTGGCGACCGACACGCCGTCCTTGGTGACGGTCGGGGCGCCGAACGAACGCTCGAGCACGACATTGCGGCCCTTCGGGCCCAGGGTCACTTTCACCGCATCGGCCAGGATGTTCAGGCCGTGAACCATCCGGGCGCGCGCGCCTTCGTGGAAACGTACTTCTTTGGCTGGCATTGCTTTTCTCTCCTAGTGCTGGATCCGATTAGGCGCCTTCGATGACGCCCATGATGTCTTCCTCGCGCATGACGAGGAGCTCTTCGCCCTTCACCTTCACGGTCTGCCCGGAGTACTTGCCGAACAGCACCTTGTCGCCGGGCTTGACGTCGAGGGCGATCAGCTTGCCCGCGTCGTCCTTCTTGCCCTTGCCGACGGCGACGACCTCGCCCTGGTCGGGCTTTTCGGCAGCGGTGTCAGGAATCACGATTCCACCCGCGGACTTGCGCTCTTCCTCGATGCGCTTGACGATCACGCGGTCATGCAACGGACGAATTTTCATGCTGGACTCCCCAATTAAAAAACTCGATGTCTTACAATGGCTTGGATATGCATCCAACCCGGAAAGCGTAGAGTGCTAGCACTCAACCTCAGCGAGTGCTAATCATAGTGTCTGCCCTTCGCACTTTCAAGTGGTTCTGGGTTTTGTTAGCGCTCACTCCTATCGCCACGGGGGCGTCCGGCGGAGCGATCCCTCAGCCGGTGGCGCGCGAGCTGCGTGCTTTGGGGATCCCCGCCTCGGATGTCGCGATCATCGTTCAGCCGGCCGGCGGCAAGCGACCCACGCTTGCCGTAAACGCCGGCCGGGCGATGAACCCCGCTTCGGTCATGAAGCTCGTGACCACGTACGCGGCGCTCGAGCTTCTCGGCCCGGCGCATCGCTGGAGGACCGAGCTGTGGCTTGACGGCGGGGATCTCATCCTGCGCGGCACGGGTGACCCGAAGCTCAATTACGAGAGCTTCTGGATGATGCTGCGCGGCCTGCGCGCCCGCGGCGTGCGCGAGATCCGCGGCGACGTGCTGCTCGATCGCAGCTACTTCGCCCCCACCGCCGGAGAGCCGATCGACGATGAGCAGTACCGGCCCTATAACGTCGCGCCCGACGCCCTGCTGGTCAACTTCAAGTCGCTGCGCTTCGTGTTCGCGCCGGACGGCGAGCGCGTACGGATCTTCGTCGAGCCGGACCTGCCTGGCCTCGAGCTCATCAACGGGCTGCGCCTGGGGAGCGGCCCGTGCCCCGAGGGACGCGCCTTCCGCCACCTGATCGAGGCCGCGTTCGTCTCCTCACCCGCGCCGCGTGCGGCGTTCAGCGGCACCTATCCGCTCGAATGTGGCGAGCGCGACCTCAACGTGGCGCTCTACTCGCCCGAGGACTACGTCGCCGGGATGATCCGCCACCTCTGGAGCGAGATGGGCGGAACCTGGAACGGCCGCGTGCGCGATGGCACCGTCCCCGCCACGGCGCAGCTTGTCCATGTGCACGAGTCGCCGCCCCTCGCCGAGATCGTGCGCGACACGAACAAGTTCTCGAACAACGTGATGGCGCGCCAGCTCTACCTCACGCTCGGCGCCGCGCTCTCCGGGCCGCCCGGAACGCCAGAGGGCGCGCAGCGCGCGGTGCGCCAGTGGCTCGTGCTGAAGAACATCCTCGCGCCGGAGCTGGTGATCGAGAACGGCTCGGGGCTCTCGCGGGTCGAGCGGGCGAGCGCCGCCACCATCGCTGCGCTGCTGCAGGAGGCCTGGCACAGCCCGGTAATGCCGGAATTCATCGCCTCGTTGCCGGTGGTGGCCGTAGACGGCACGATGCGCAAGCGCCTGCACTACGAACGCATTGCGGGCAGCGCGCATCTGAAGACCGGCCTGCTGTCAGACGTACGCAGCATGGCGGGCTATGTCCTGGACCGCAGCGGACGCCGGCACGCCGTGGTCATGGTGGTCAACCACGCCCGTGCGCCCCAGGCGGACGCCGCGTTCGACGCGCTCCTCAAACTCGTCTACGAGGACGCTACAGCCCGAGGTCCTTCCAGATAGCGTCGACGCGACGCTTCACTTGCGCGTCCATGACGATCGGCCGGCCCCAGCGGCGCGAGGTTTCCCCCGGCCACTTCGAGGTCGCGTCGATGCCCATCTTGGAGCCCAGCCCGGACACCGGACTCGCGAAGTCGAGATAGTCGATCGGGGTGTTCTCCACCATTAGGACATCTCTGGCGGGATCTACGCGCGTGCTCAAGCCCCAAACCACCTCTTTCCAGTCCCGGGCGTCGATGTCGTCGTCCACGACGATGACGAACTTGGTGTACATGAACTGACGCAGGAAGCTCCACACCCCGAACATCACGCGCTTCGCGTGCCCCGGGTACTGCTTTTTCATGCTCACGACCGCGAGCCGGTACGAGCACGCCTCGGGCGGCAGGTAGAAGTCGACGATCTCCGGGAATTGCTTCGTCAGCAGGGGCACGAACAGCTCGTTCAGGGCGACACCCAGCATCGCGGGCTCGTCGGGCGGCTTGCCGGTATACGTAGAGTGGTAGATCGGGTTACGGCGCATGGTGATCCGCTCGACCGTAAGAACCGGGAAGCGCTCCACCTCGTTGTAGTAGCCCGTGTGATCGCCGTGCGGCCCCTCGTCAGAGGCATCCTCTGGGCGGATCGCCCCCTCGAGCACGATCTCGGCGCTCGCCGGCACCTGCAGATCGTTGGTCAGGCACTTCACCACCTCGGTCTTCGCCCCGCGCAGGAGACCAGCGAACTGGTACTCGCCCAGCGTGTCGGGGATTGGTGCGACCGCCGCGAGTGTGGTCGCCGGATCGGCGCCAATCGCGACGGCCACCGGAAAGGGAGTTCTCGAGGAAGCAAGATGGTCGCGGAAATCCAGCGCCCCGCCGCGATGCGCGAGCCAGCGCATGATCAGCCGGTTGGGGCCGATCACCTGCTGGCGGTAGATACCGAGGTTCTGGCGCGGCTTCGACGGCCCGCGCGTCACGGTCAGCCCCCAGGTGATGAGCGGACCGGCGTCGCCCGGCCAGCAGGTCTGCACGGGCAGGCGAGCGAGGTCCGCGTCCTTGCCTTCCCATACCACCTCCTGGCAGGGCGCGCCCGCGCGCTCCTTCGGCGACATATACATGACCTGCCGGAAGAGCGGAAATTTGTCCCACAGATCGCGCAAGCCCTTCGGCGGCTCCGGCTCCTTCAGGTAGGCGAGCAGCCGGCCGATCTCGCGCAGCGCGGCTTGGTCGGTCACCCCCATCGCCGCGCAAATGCGGCTCACGCTGCCAAAGAGGTTCGCCAGCACGGGAATGTCGTGACCGGCCGGTCGCTCGAACAGCAGGGCCGGCCCGCCGGTACGCAGCACCCGGTCGCAGATCTCGGTCATCTCGAGCCTGGGGGACACGCTCGCGCCGATGCGCCGCAGCTCGCCGCGCGCCTCGAGCTGCGAGAGGAATGCGCGCAGGTCCGCCGGGCTCACCGCGGAAGCGCCATCATGCGCTCGCTAAGCACCTCCGAGAAATCGAGCAGGCGCGCATCCCGCCCGCGCGTGGCGAACACACGCTCGGCGCCCGGCAGCGCCACGGTCAGGATCGTCTTGCCCACCCAGCCCAGGACGGCGAGCGTCGCGCCGCCCAGCACGCAGGCGGCGGCGAGCGCGGGTAGCACGCTCGCTATTGCCTCGAGCAAGCCGAAGAACGCGAGCAGCCCGCGCGCGACGCCTTGCGTGCCGGCGCTGGAGATGTCGGCGGCCGCGGCGCTTGCGAACGTGGAGAGCGGCGAGGAAATCGCCAGCAGCAGCAGCGCCACCATCACGAGCGCCGCGCCCCAGCCGAGCCTTCGCGAATCGCGCTCGAAGCCCACGCGCACCGAAGCGATGGCGGCCAGGGGCAGCGTCTCCAGGTACGCCTCGCCGCGATGCACCAGGCACGAGGGGTAGAGCGCGAG
Source organism: Burkholderiales bacterium (assembly GCA_035649175.1). Classification (GTDB taxonomy): domain Bacteria; phylum Pseudomonadota; class Gammaproteobacteria; order Burkholderiales; family SG8-39; genus SCGC-AG-212-J23. Next base: position 5,745 of record DASRKB010000180.1, read on the forward strand.
GTACGTGCCGCGCAGCGTCCCGCGGGTGAAGTCGAACCGCGTCAGGGCCGCGCCCGTATCGTTCAGCGTCACGGGAGCCTCGCCGGGTAGCTCGCCACGATGCCGGCAAAGATGATGGCGCCCACCCAATTGTTGTGCATGAAGGCCTTGAAGCAGCCCTCGCGGCTGCGCCCGCGGATGAGGAACCAGTGGTAGAGCATCATCGCCCCCGCGACGCCGAGGCCCGCATGATACGGCCACGCGAGGCCGAGCGTCAGGCCGAGCGCCGAAAGCAGCACCAGCATGCCGGCGTAGCTCGCCATGACGGCCGCGACATCCCAGCGGCCGAGCGTCAGCGCCGAGGTGCGAATGCCGAGCCTCGCGTCGTCGTCGCGGTCGACCATCGCGTACTCGGTGTCGTAAGCGAACGCGTAGCACACATTCGCGGCGAGCAGCAGCCAGCACTCGAGGGGCAAGCGCTCTTGCACCGCGGCGTAGGCCATCGGGATGCCGAACCCGAACGCCATGCCGAGCACGGCCTGCGGGAAAGGGAAGAAGCGCTTGGTGTAGGGGTAAGCGGCAGCCAGGGCGAGCGCGACGAACGACAGCGCGATGGCGAAGCGGTTCAGAAACAGCACGAGCGCAAAGGCCGCGAGCGTGAGCCCCGCCGCGACCGCCAGCGCCTCGCGCGGCGCGATCTCGCCCGCGGCGAGCGGCCGGGCACGCGTGCGCTCGACGTACGGGTCGAAGCGGCGGTCTGCGTAGTCGTTCACCGCGCAGCCGGCCGAGCGCATGAGAACGGTGCCGAGCACGAAGATGAGGAGGAGGTCGAGCTCGGGCATGCCGCCCGAGGCGAGCCACAGCGCCCACAGCGTTGGCCATAGCAACAGCAGCGCGCCTATTGGCTTGTCGAGGCGGATCAGCCGCTCGTAGGCATCGAGCCGGCGCGCGATGAACGCCAGGTTCATGCGAAAGGATAACTCAGGCCTGCGCGAGCTCCTGTCGGGAGCCCAGCCAGCGCACCACGTGCCGGCGCACCGCCGCTGGGGCCTCGTCGAGCAGGCGCAGCGCCGCCTCCTGCGCCTGCAGGAGCAGCGCCTCATCGGCCCGTGGGTTGGCGAAGCGCAGCAGCGGCTCGCCGCTCTGGCGCTCCCCGAGAAGCTCGCCTTCGCCGCGCAGCTCGAGGTCGAGCTCCGCCAGCTTGAACCCGTCCGCGTTCTCATAGATCGCCTTGAGGCGCCGGCGCGCGGTCTCGGACAGCTTCTCGCCGAACAGCAGGATGCAGTCGCTCGCGCGCGTCCCGCGCCCTACGCGGCCCCGGAGCTGGTGCAGCTGGGCGAGCCCGAAGCGCTCGGCGCTCTCGATCACCATGAGCGAAGCGTTGGGCACGTCGACCCCGACCTCGATCACCGTGGTGCAGACGAGAACCTGAATCGTGCCCGCCTGGAAGCCCGCCATGATCGCCGCCTTCTCCTCTGCCGGCAGCCGTCCGTGCAGCAGCTCGACGCGCAATCCCTTCAGCTCGCGGGACAGCGTCGCGTGCGTCTCCACCGCGGTGCGCAGGCCGTCCTTGGACTCCTCGATGACGGGGCACACCCAGTAGGCCTGGCTTCCCTCGGCCACCGCGTCGCGGATGCGCGCGAGCACCTCGCTGCGGCGCTTCTCGCTGAAGCTGCGGGTGCGCACCGGACGCCTGCCCGGCGGCAACTCGTCGATGGTCGAGATATCCAGATCCGCGTAGGTCGTCATCGCGAGCGTGCGCGGGATCGGCGTAGCGCTCATCATGAGCTGGTGGGGCAGCGTCTGCCGTTGCCCGCCCCTGTCGTCCGCCTTGCGTCTCAGGTCGAGCCGCTGCCGCACGCCGAAGCGGTGCTGCTCGTCCACCACGGCGAGCGCGAGCCTTGGCAGCTCCACGCCTTCCTGAATCAGCGCGTGCGTGCCGACGATGATCTGGGCGTCCAGCAGCTTCCGTCTTTCTCTGCCCGAGCTGCGCCCGTGGAGCCACGCCATCTTCACCCCGAGCGGCGCGAACCACTCGCTGAACTTGCGCCAGTGCTGCTCCGACAAGATCTCGGTCGGCGCCATTACCGCAGCCTGCCCGCCGGCGTCCGCGGCGATCAGGCATGCGACCGCGGCCACGATGGTCTTGCCGCTGCCGACGTCGCCCTGCAGCAGCCGCTGCATCGGGTGCCGTTCGCGCAGATCGGCGGTCACCTCGTTCAGCACGCGCGCCTGCGCGTGCGTCAGCCGGAACGGCAGTCGCCGGAGGAAGGCGCTCGCCAGCGGCCCGCCGCCCGCAAGCGCGGGCGCGCGGCGCGCCCGGCGCGCGCGGCGGGCCAGCTTCATCGAGAGCTGCTGCGCGAGCAGCTCGTCGAACTTCATGCGCCGCCACGCCGCGGCGTTGTCCACGCCCGGGGCGGGGCGATGCAGAAGGTTCACGCTTTTCGAGAATTCCTCCAAGCCGTACCTCTCCAGGATCGCTGCAGGAAGCGTGTCCTCGAGTGACTCGGCGTCCAGCGCCTGGAGAATCAGTGCGCGCAGCTCCGACTGCGGCAGGCCCGCGGTCGTGGGATAGATCGGCGTCAGCGCCTCCGCCAGCGGTTCCTCGGGCCGCACGACGCGGTAGCGGGGATGGGCCATCTCGGCGCCGAACCAGCCGCCGCGCACCTCACCGTACGCTCGCACGTGCAAGCCCTCTTCGGCCGCGCGCTGGAATTGTCTTAGCTGCGATTGATAAAAGTTGAAGAAGCGCAGCGCCAGGCCCTCAGCCTGCACCACAAGCTGGCGCCTGGGACGGTACACGATCTTCGCGCTCTGGACCTTCCCCTGTACCAGCGCCGGCTTGCCGGGCTGCGCCTGGGAGACCGGCGTGAGCGCCGTCTCGTCCTCGTAGCGCAGCGGCAAGTGCAGAACCAGGTCGAAGCGGGTCCGCAGGCCCAGTTTCGCGAGCTTGCCTGCTATGCCCCTCTTGGGCCTCACCCCGCGTGCAGGATGGCGTCGATTTCGACGAGCGCGCCGCGCGGCAGCCCGGCGACGCCGACCGCCGCGCGCGCGGGAAAAGGCGCGCGCACGTACTGCGCCATGATCTCGTTCACTCGCGCGAAGTGCGCGAGGTCGATGAGGTACACGGTCATGCGCACCGCGTGATCGAGGCTAAGGCCGGCGGCGTCCGCGACCGCCGCCAGGTTGCGGAACACGCGGTGCGTCTGCGCCTCGATGCCGTCGGCCATCTGCATCGTGGCGGGATCAAGGCCGATCTGGCCCGACAGGTATACGGTTTGTGCGGCGCGCACCGCCTGCGAGTAGGTGCCGATAGCGGCGGGCGCATCGCGCGACTGAATCACCGTCTTCATGAGAGTAATCTTAGCCCAATGATCTCCACGCTTGAGAAGCTCATCGGCACGCCCCGCGACGGCGCCCTCCTGCGCTATTCGCTCGGGCTCGAGTACGCCAAGGCGGGGCGCCACGCGGACGCCGTGGCGCAGCTGCGCGAGGCCGTCTCGCGCGATCCCCTGTATTCCGCGGCATGGAAGATGCTCGGCAAGAGCCTCGCCGAAACGGAGGCCTTGGAAGAAGCCCTCGACGCCTACCAGCGCGGCATCGACGCCGCGCAGCGAAAGGGCGACCGGCAGGCGGAGAAGGAGATGACGGTGTTCGCCCGCCGCCTTGCCCGCGAGATCGACAAGCGGCGGCTCAGGCCGGGAACAGGCTAGCGAGCGCCGCCCCGAGCCCCGCCACGAAGCTCTCCTTGCCGACAAGCGCATCGGCGCCCGCTCCCCGGGCCACGGCAAGCGTCTCGGGTGTATGGAAGAGCGTCAGCGCCACGATCGCCGGAGGCTTCGTGGAGGCCTTCACGCGGCGGACCAGCTCCAGGCTGCGCTGAGGCGCGCGGCCCAGGTCGAGGAGCAGCACGTCGGGCACGACGGCCTCTACGAGCGCGAGCGCCTGCCGGGCCGCGCCCGCGGTTCCGGCCAGCATGAATCCCGGAAGCGTGGCGACATGCTCGGCCGCCGCGGCGAGGAACTCGGGACTGTCGTCCGCGATCGCGACGCGGCGAAGTATGTTTTTTTTCACGGCGGCGAGCCTACGCGCGCGCGCCAACGCCGGGTATCGGGATGTTCCCTAGCCCCCGGCCCGGAAAGTCCCGATTGGCGCTCAACCATCCGGCGGCACGAGCCCGGTGCGCAGCGCGTAGCGCACGAGGCCCGCGACGTCGCGGATGTTGAGACGCTCCATGATCTGCGCGCGGTGCGTCTCGACGGTCTTTACGGAGAGGTTGAGCAAGAAGGCGATCTCCTTAGTGCTCTTCCCGCCTGCGACCAGCCGCAGCACTTCGCGCTGGCGCGCCGTGAGCGCCTCGGGCGCCGAGTCGCCGGAGCGCACGTATCCCTCGACGACCTGGCGTGACACCGCGGGGGAAAGCCAGCTCTCGCCCCGCATCACGCTGCGCAGCGCGAGCTCGAGCTCGCCGGTTGCGGCGTCCTTCAGCAGGTAGCCGGCGGCACCCGCGCGCAGCGCCTGCAGCACGTACTCCTCGCCTGAGTGCATCGAGAGGATCACCACGCGCACCTCGGGCATCTGCCCGCGCATGCGCGCCGCCGCTTCGAGGCCCGTGATGCCCTTCATCGCGATGTCCATCAGCACCACGTCCGGGCGGCTCGTCGTGGCGAGCTCGATGGCCTCCTCTCCGCTCGAGGCCTCCGCGACCACCTCGACCTGCGCCATTGCGTTGAGGAGGGAGCGGATGCCCGCCCGCACCAGTGCATGATCGTCGGCGAGGAGAACCCTGATCATCAGGCCGCCTGCTCGTCGCGAGCGCGCAGCACGGGAAAGGTCGCCACGACGACCGTGCCGCGCCCGGGCTCCGAACGGAGCTCGAAGGAGCCGCCGGCGAGCGCGATGCGCTCCTCCATGCCGACCAGGCCGAGGCTTCCCGCGACGCCCGTCTTGCGACGCGCCTGCTCAAGGTCGAAGCCGTGCCCGTCGTCGCGCACGGAGAGGGCGAGGCGGTCCCCGGTCGGGAACAGCCGCACCCACAGGTTGGCCGCCTGCGCATGACGCAGGACGTTGTTGATCGCTTCCTGTGCGACCCGGAAGCAGGCGGTCTCGGTCTCCGGCCCCATATCGGTCGGCGCGCCGGAGGCGTCGAAATGCGCGGCAATGCCCGCGACGCGCGCCTGCCGGTCGAGATGCGAGCGCAGCGCCGCGGCAAGCCCGAGGTCGTCGAGCTGCGAGGGCCGCAGGCTGAGCGAGAGCTGGCGCACGCGCTCGAGCGTGTGCTGCACGGTGTCGACGCATTCCTCCATCCGACTGCGCGACTCGAGCTGGATCTTCAGGGCGGTGAGCGCCTGCCCGATGTCGTCGTGCAGGTCGCGCGCCAGGCGCCGGCGCTCGTCCTCCTGGACCTCAAGCAGGCGCCGCGACAGCGCGCGCAGCCGCTCGTGCGAGAGCTCGAGCTCGCGGTTCAGGCGCTCGAGCGCCTCCTGCGTGCGCAGCCGCTCGGTGATATCGTTGATTACCACCAGGCGCGCGGGCCGGCCGCGCCAGCTGACCAGGTGGCCGACGCCGTCGATGTCGAGCGGATCGCCGTTCTTCTTGCGGTGGCGGAACAGTGCCCGGTTCACCGTGCCGGCGTCCTTCTGCAGGAAGTCCCGGAAGACGCGCCGCTCGTCGGGATAGCGCACTTCCGAGGCGCTCATGCGCAAGAACTCGTCTCGCGAATAGCCGTATAGGCGCACCGCCGCGTCGTTGACCGCGAGAAAGCGCAGCGTGTCGGCGTCGAACACCCACATCGGCAGCGGGCTCGACTCGAAGAGCATGCGGTAGCGGCCCGCCTGCGGGTCGATCTTGTCCACCAGGCGCTGCAGCAGGGCGGCGACGTGGCGCAGTAGCATCATCGGCGGAATGGTACCCCGCTGGCACGAGCCTTGCGGCTGCCGCCCCGCCATGGACGCGCCCGCGCGTACCGGAAAGTCTTACAAGCGCCTGCCGGTTTTGCATCCCGCCCGGTCGGCGAAGGCCGCTGGCCTGCATTACGTTTGCGATGCCACGCCCGGTATCACGCGCGAAGGGAACGGCGGCGGCTTCGGCTACCGCCGGGCGAACGGCAGGCCAGTGCGCGACGAAGCGACCCTCAAGCGCATCCGCTCGCTCGCCATCCCCCCCGCCTGGCGCACGGTGTGGATCTGCCCGCGGGAGGACGGCCACCTGCAGGCGACCGGGCGTGACGCGCGTGGCCGCAAGCAGTACCGCTATCACCCGCGCTGGCGAGAGGTGCGCGACGAGACCAAGTACGGTCGCCTGGCCGCCTTCGCCCGTGCCTTGCCGCGCATTCGCCGGCGGGTACGTGCGGATCTGGCCCGGCACGGCCTGCCGCGCGAGAAAGCGCTCGCGACGGTAGTCCGGCTCCTGGAAGCCACGCTGATCCGCGTAGGCAACGAGGCGTACGCAAGAGATAACGAGTCCTTCGGCCTCACCACGCTGCGCGAGCGGCAGGTGCGAGTCGAGGGGGCGAGGCTCAGATTCCGCTTCCGCGGCAAGAGCGGCGTGCAGCACAGCGTCGAGTGCACCGACCGGCGCGTCGCGACGATCGTCCGCCGCATGCGCGAGCTCCCGGGCGAGGCGCTGTTCACCTACGTAGACGCGGACGGCGAGACGCGCGCGATCGAGTCCGGCGACGTGAACGCGTACCTGAAGGGGGCCGCGGGGGAGGACTTTACGAGCAAGGACTTCCGTACCTGGGCGGGCACGCTGCTCTGCGCGCGCGAGCTGCGCAGGCTCGACGCGCCACGCTCCGAAACGGAAGGACGGCGGCATCTCGCCCAGGCGGTGGAGAAGGTCGCCGCGGCACTGGGCAACACCAGGGCCGTATGCCGCAAGTGCTACATCCACCCGCGCGTCGTCGAGTACTACGTGGACGGCCGCCTGCGCCGGCTCATGGATGGTGCCGCCGAAGAGTCGGCCCTCGCGCGCGTGCTCCGCGCGCCAGCGCAGCGCGCGGTGCCCCCCGGCACGCTGCTGCGACGCTCCCTCGAGCGCGCGCGGGGACGGGCACGGCGCTTGCGTCAGGCGCGCTTGCTATCTCCTTCGATTACCCACCACCACAGAGGAGCAGACCTATGATGCTGAAAGTTCTAGTCGGTGCCACCGCCTCCGCGCTGCTCGCGCTCTCGGGCACGTCCATCGCGCAGACCTCGAGCTCGAGCGGCTCGGCCGCCACGCCGAGCACCTCCACACAGTCGACACCAAGCACGTCCGCGCAGTCGACGCCGAGCACCTCTGGCATGTCGTCGAGCGGCACCACGACGAGCCAGTCGGGCGCCACGAGCGGATCCGCAGCCGCCGGCGCTTCCACCGCCACCCCGAGCTTCAGCGAGGTGGACAAGAATAGCGACGGCCAGATCTCGCGCTCGGAATGGGACGCCCATTTCAGGGCGCAAGGCAGCAGCATGGGCGGCGCAAGCGGTAGCAGCAGCTCCACGCCCTCGACGAGCGGCGCGGCCTCCGGCAGCACCTCCGGCCAGTCGAGCACCACGACCACCCCGTCGGTGAGCGGCTCCGGCAGCAGCAGCGGCCAGAGCGGGAGCTCCAGCTCCAGCACCACGAAGTAGCGATCAAGGTGCTCTGCACGACGGGCGCCGCGGCGCTTTGGGCGCCGTCGTGCCTGTCGTGCAAGGCGCCGAAACACTACTGCGAGCGGCTCAAGTGCGCGCGGTAGCCTGGGAAGAAGACTGCTACCCTGAGCTGCCTTAGGTGCGGCTCGCTCGCTTGAAGTGCTCAAGCCGGAGCACTTCAACATTGGTTTCCGGCTGGCTCCTCACCGGCGGCAGGCGGCCATAGGCTTCACCTTGCTCGCGTCGGACCCTGTCGAATGTCTTGCGCACATCGGTGTCGAAGCTAGGCGTGTACTTGAACGATGCATCAAAGACCGATTTCATGGCTCTGTTCCTTTGGTGCTTTAGCGCCGATGCAGATAACGCCGTGGGCGTCAACGCATGGCCGCCACCTTCCCGTGCTGACGGCGCTATTTGGCTAGGTGCCCGCCCCGGGGGTTAGATTTCCGAGATCTGGGGGGAGGGACGGAGTCTTTCCCCCGGGGCGAGATCCCGCTGTTAAGCAGCCACAGGTTAGCGGATGTGCAACCTGGCATGCATGAGATGCCCTAACCAACGCAAGAGGCATTTATCGACTACGTTTTCCCAGTACGAACGCAGTCTGGACTTTGAAAATCGACAGGGCGAGACAAAGCGCACAGCCGCTCCGCGGCGCGCCTGCTAAGGTAACCTCCGCAGTTACACCTCCGCGTAAAGGCGTACTGCACTAGGGCCCGGCGGCCTCGGCTTGTCGGGCCCTTTTCTTTTGAGTGGCTGACGACCTCGCCGTCATCCGCGGTTCGGTCAAAAGCAGATTCGCAGCACGCGGACACTTTGAGTATCAAAGTTCCGGGCGATGCAGCTCGCTGCCTTCGCGGATTCATGAATGAACGAGCGCAAGACATCCGCTTCGTGGGCAAATCCGACAACGAGCAACAGACTGGCAGCAATCGCCTCGCGCATAAGGGGAAGCGGCTAGTGCACGCCAGGCGAAGGTGGCTCGAGGCGGTGTTCCATTGCGTGCAGCACCAAATCGACCCGCCTTTTTATACCGAGCTTTCCGTAAATCGAGGCGAGGTGGTTGCGCAGCGTATGCTCGCTGAGATGTAGCGATGCAGCGATGAGCTTGTTCGGTGCGCTTCTTTGACGCACAACGGCAGCCACGACTTTGCGCTCGGCAGGCGTCAGGGCATCGTGAGCAGGCGGCTCGCTTTGACGCCGGGCAAGGCTTTGAAGGACTCTGCCCAGCGCAGCGCGCTCTAGCCACGGCTCGCCAGCGTGCACGCGATCGATGGCCTTCAGTATGACCTCGGCGCGCTCGGATTTGTGGATCACGCCCCGGGCGCCCGCGATAACAGCACGCTCCCAGGCAACAGGGTCACGAAGGCCGGTAAGAACGAGCACCGCCGCGTGGGTCGCCAGGCGCGGCACAAGATCAAGCCCGCTTTCGCCGCCGAGGTCGAGATCCACCAGCACGACATGTGGCCGGTGCTTCTCGAGCGCCGCCAGCGCTTCGCTATGGCAGGTCGCCAGGTCTACCAGCTCGAGCTGTGGGCGGGCGGATTCTACGAGCTTCGCGAGTCCCCAGAGTACGGAACGATGGTCGTCAACAAGCAATACCTTGATCGGCTGAGCGGCAATTGACATGAGTCCCCCCAAAGTCTGAATCGTCCTTCCTATTTATCAGCCCGGCGGTGTTAACGGCTGCCCTTTGGCAATTTCTTTCAATAGCGCAATAAATTGCCAGAGCAGGACGAGAGCGAGATGAATACGCATACGATGGTGCTCGAAGCACATTCACACCATTGACGTTCAGGCCCTGGGAGAGGCCGCCGGATGAATGCTCGCTGTGAAACCGTGGCGCCAGAGCACGCGACCGATGCGATGCCAATGTTAGAGGCGCTCGCTCCTTCGATGCAGGCGATAGCCGGGTTGCTTCGAGCATGCGTTGGCGCCGACGCTTGTCTGATTGCCATCAAGCGCTCGGGCGCACGACGCGGACAGCTGTGCAGCTACGAAATATCGTCACGGCGAGGACTCGCCGCCAGTCCGGCAGCCAAAGCACTTTTCGACCTGCCTGAGCAGCAGGTACTCGTCGATATCCCATCCCTGGAAGATTCGGCGATGCGCCGGATGGCGGAGATCATCGCTACCGCGGCTCAGCTGAACCAGGTGAGCTCAGTCATGTGCTTGCCCCTTCATTTGATGTCAATGAAGGCGCGGGTATGTGTTGTGAGCCAGCATGGGTGCTTCACTCCAGTAGACCTTGGCAATCTGGCGCTCCTCGCCGAGCAAGTTGGTGCGCTCATTGAGTGCATCCACTTTGGCGAGCAGCTCGCTATGGACGCAACAGGTCATCAACGCCGCCAGATTTCCCGCGATCTGCATGACAGCGCCATACAGCCACTTATTGGATTGAAGCTTGGACTTGAGGCGCTGCGTCGGCGTCTTGCCGAGGAGGATTACCTCGTCAAAGACCTGGACGATTTGATCGCCGTAGCTGCAGGCGGTATCGGCGAAATGCGCGAGTACGTCGGTGCATTGCGAGCACATTCGCGAAGCCGCGCTGTCCATACCTAGCTCCGAGAGAGTCATCAGCATGGGCAGAAACGTCGACTCGCACTACCTACAGCAGCGTCGTCGTAATACCGAGCCCCAAGGTTCCCATCGAGATGGTGCCTCTGATCGTCATGCTGGTGACCTCAGGGCCAATGGCATCGACGCGCTTTGCGAGATATTCCGGGTGGGATTGCGGGCCGATCTGTGCCTTATTGCCCTGGCGGACGCGCAAGCGAATGCTTATGGAGTGCATAGCTCAGGTCTCCCGCGCCTGTGCCAGGGGAGCACGGAACACAATCGGTTCGATGCTCCGCTCCTCTTGCTACCCGCCGATGGACCGGCTGTCTATCACCCTGAATCGCTTCGAACCGGTAGCGAGTGCAGTAGTGCAGGCAAGGACGCGCAACAACGGCTCGGCGCCCTAGCGGACATGTTAGGCGTGTCTTCCATGATGAGCGTGCCGCTGAGAGAGCGCAATGCGTGTATCGGCCGCGTATATGTTGGGTCGAACAAGCAGCGCTACTCAAGCCGCGATATGTCCTCCTTCTGGCAGCTCACCAAGCATGCCTGCTCGCTCATCAAGCGCGTACGACGAGCCGAAGGGCTGATCAAGAGCATGGCTTCTCAGGAAAGACAGCGCATCTCGGGCGATGTGCGCGAGACCGGGATGCAACCGTACGTCGGACTGAAGCTTGGGCTAGAAGCCATGCGGCGCCGGTATCCCCGGGCCGAGCTCGCAACCGATCTCGACGATCTCATCAAGATCGCGAATGACGGCATCGGCGAGCTGCGTGAGTACCTAAAGGGCTTGAAGAAGACAAAGCCCCGTAAGCAGGACACCTCGCTCCTGACCGCTGTGCGAACTCAAGCCCAGAAGTTCGCCGAGTTCTACGGCATCCCCACGCAGGTGATCGCGCAGCCTGATCTTCCAGTCAATACCCCATTGCACACGGACGTTCTGCATATTCTGCGCGAGGGCCTCTCAAACATCTTTCGCCACACACGCGCCAAGCGGGCGACTATCAAAGTGCGCGAAGCGCGGGGGCGCCTGTTCCTCGAGCTCATCAACGATGCGGCGCCCCACGCCACCAGGAAGAAGTTCCACCCGCGTTCAATCGGGGAGCGCGCTACAGATCTTGGCGGCCGGGTGAGGGTACGCCGCGGCGCAGGCCATCGTACGGTGGTGGCGATCGAGCTCCCGCTCGGCATTGTGGAACGATGACCCCGGCTCAGCCCGCTGTTGCCGTCCCGCCGTCGACAAGCACGGGCGCACTGCAGCGCAGAAGCGCTCCACGACACAGTCGCTGGCATCCTAGTAGCGCCGTACTACCTCACAGTAGTCCTATCCCCGCGCCAAATCGGCATGGTGATCTCATGCTGCGTGATCGCGTGCCGAGTAACGTGTCGCCATTCGCAGCATGACGACCGACGCTTCCTCGAACAAGGCTCAACCGATTCGCGTGCTGCTCGTGGACGATCACGACTACGTCCTCTGGGGACTGAGAAAGCTGATCGAGGGAGAAATGCCGCGAATGACGGTGACAGGGACGGCGAAGACGCTTAAACAGGCTTTCGCGACGCTCGAGGAAAAGCGCCCGGACGTGCTCGTGCTCGATCTATATCTTGGTGAACAGTACACCCTCGAACACTTGCCGGCGCTCCGGGCTAGCGGCGCGGCAATTGTCATCCTTACCAGCGCGCGCGATGCGGAAGCCCATCGGCGCGCCGTGCGAGGCGGTGCGCGAACCGTGGTGCTCAAAGACGAGCCGGCGGAAGTGCTGCTGCACGAGATTAAGCGCGCGAACGAGTGGCGCAATGCATCGGCCGCGTGCCAACAGAACTGCCAGTCGGCAGTGGAAACCGGTGTTACCGGGTTTGTTTCTTCAACTACGCGGAGGTGAAGTCATGAAGGGTCTTGTGCTGGGTATTAAGCGTTTCCTGAAGGATGAAGAAGGCGCGACGATGGTCGAGTACGGGCTGCTTGCAGCCCTCATCTCGATCGTCTGCATCGCAGTGATCACGGTGCTCGGTCAGAACCTGGAAATTGCCTTTAGAGAAGTCTGCAACGCGATTTCTGGTGCCGTGCCCGGTGGCATTGCCTGCCCGTAATGGCTGTAAGGGGCTGGGGCGACCCAGCCCCCTTTTCCTTCATCGGAGCTCACGGGTGCTCGTATACAAGCGTTGCGCGCGGGATGAAAGCGGCGTCACCTCGATCGAGTATGCATTGCTCGCGTGCCTCATCGCAGTTGTATGTGTGGTCATCGTTACCGCGACCGGCTTGAACACCCTGGCTCTGTACACGTGGATCTGTAGCGAGGTGCAGGGGGTTATCGGTGGCCCAGGCTGCTAAAGAACTATCGGAGAACGTTGTGGGTTCAGAACTGACAGCGATGGTCGACCTTCTGCAGTTGTTACTGACCAGCCCCCGCACTGGCGTGCTGGCAGGCGTCTTGGTTGTAGCAGCGACCATCGATGTCCGCTCTGGCCGTATTCCAAACTGGCTGGTGTTCGCCGGCGCGATCTATGCGGTCTCCTACAACTCCCTTTTTCCCGAATATGTGCGCGATAACGGCACTCTGTTCGCGCTGGGTGGTTTGGCCGTCGGATTGGCTGCATTCCTGCCGGCTTACTTGTTTCGTGTCTTGGGCGCCGGTGATGTAAAGCTGATGGCAATGGTAGGCGCGTTCCTGGGGACGCGCGCCACGGTTGGCGCTGTGCTTGCCGTCTTGGTTGCTGGCGGCGTCCTCGCCGTGGGCTTCGCTGTCAAGGCAGGTGGATTGACAGCCATGCTTCGCAACGTTGCTGCGATGTTCCGCGGGGCACATCTCACTTTGGCTACCGGGGTAGGCGGACTAGTCATGCAAGCCACCCCGTCAACCGGCAGGATGCCTTACGGCCTTGCAATCGCTATCGGGACGATCGGCTACCTCGTCCTCGAACAACTCGGAGTGATCTGAGAACGCTCATGACGCCGAAACTCATTAGTGGTGCCCTGTCGATCGAAAGGCCTCGATCGCCCCTGCCAAGCGCACCGCAGCGGGTCGAGGACACCGGCCTGGATTTCTCCTTTCTGGTCGAGCTTCTGACCAAAGTCCTCTACTTACGAGGGCAGCTGCGGCTGCCCGACCTATCGGCCCACGTGAAGTTGTCCGTAAGCGTGCTGCAGCCTTTGCTTACGTTCATGCGCACAGAGCGCCTGTGCGAGATGACGCGTCACGGCGAGACCGACGGCACGATGGCGTACGCCCTCACCGACCTCGGTCGTGCCAGGGGCCGAGACTTCCTGGAGCGCAGCCAGTATGCCGGGGCCGCGCCCGTAAGCCTCGATGCCTATGCCAGGCAGGTTGCTGACCAGTCGATCATGAACATGGGGGTTACGCGCGACACGTTGCGCCGGGCTTTCGAAGGGATCGTTGTAAGGCCGGAGCTGCTCGATCAGTTCGGCGCGGCAATGAACTCAGGCCGGCCGCTGCTCGTTTACGGTCCCGCCGGAAGTGGAAAGACCTACATATCGGAGCGGTTGGTCGGCTTGCTCACGGGGGACGTGGCGATCCCCCATGCCATCGAAGTCGGGAACGAAGTGATCCAGGTATTCGACCCCGTCGTCCACGTGCCGGCCGTCCGCGACGACCCGCGCGGAAGCAGCCTCGACCGCGGCCGGAATCACGACGGACGTTGGGTTCTCTGCCGCCGACCGGTAGTGCTTACGGGAGCCGAACTCACCTTACCGATGGTCGACCTCCAATTCGACCAAACCACGCGCTTCTATCAGGCGCCGCCGCAAATGAAGGCGAATGGCGGCCTGTTCATCGTGGACGACCTTGGACGCCAGCTCGTCTCGCCGCAGGACCTGATGAACCGCTGGATCGTGCCGCTCGATCGGCACGTCGACTACTTCGCACTACACACCGGCAAGAAATTCCAGGTGCCGTTCGACGTAATCGTGGTCTTCTCCTCGAACCTGCAGCCCTCGAAGCTGGCCGACGATGCCTTCCTGCGCCGCCTCGGCTACAAGATCTTCGTTGGTCCGCTCCCTGAAGCGGACTATCGCCGGATCTTCACCAAAGTATGCGATGAGAACGGCATTCAATTCGACGAGGATGGCTACCGCTTTGTGGTGGGGGAATTGCATCAGCAAAGCGAAAAGCCGCTGCTTGCCTGCCTTCCGCGCGACATCCTCTCCCAGCTGCGCGACTTCGCCCGGTTCAATGGCCGCGAGCCAGCGCTCTCCGAAGAGCTGCTCCGCTGGGCCTGGCACAACTACTTCGCGAGCCATTGAGATGAAAAACCTGGGTCGCCTTTGGCATCAATCATCGAGGAAACGAGGTCAGATATGAGAAATCCCAAAGCAGTCGCAATGCTGGTTCTTTCTGTACTCATAGGACTGGGCGCCACCGTCCTCGCCGCCGGATGGATCTCGCAGCAAGGCCGGATGGCCTCGACCAAGGTAGTCGTGGCGGCGGGCGACATTCAGCTCGGTAGCCGGCTCACCCCGCAGATGCTCAAGACCGTGGATTGGCCCAGCGGAAGCATTCCTCCGGGGGTGATTGCGGACGCGGAGAAGCTGGAAGATCGCGTTGTCAAGACGAGCCTTCTCCGCGGCGAGCCGATCCTCGAAGCGAAGCTTGCTCCCATCGGCACGAAAGGCGGCTTGTCGGCCGTGATTCCTGAGGGCAAGCGCGCGATGACGGTGCGCGTAAACGACGTGATCGGCGTAGCCGGTTTCGCACTCCCCGGCAATTACGTCGACATCGTGGTGAACACGCAGCTCGAGGGCAGTGGACGCGGCGACAGGCAGATCTCGAAGATCGTGCTCGAGCACATTCTCGTGCTGGCGGTAGCGCAGGAGTCAAGCCGCGACGAGACCAAGCCGCGCGTCGTGAACGCGGTGACGCTGGAGCTCACGCCGGAGGAAGCGGAGAAGCTCGACCTGGCTCGTAGCGTAGGCACGTTGTCTCTCGTGCTGCGCAATCAGGTGGACAAGGAGGGGGTCGAAACGCGCGGCATCATGAAGCCGCAGCTCCTTGCTGGCGACAACGTTCAGGCGGAGCCAGAGAAGAAGGAAGTGAAACCGGCAAGACCAGCCCGCGCGGTCACAGTCAAGAAGAAGCCCGCCGTGGTGACCGTAGCCGCCAGTACAGAAACGGTCGAGGTCATCAAAGGCGTCCAGAAGTCCAATGTCGAGTTCTAGACCGAAAACACATACGGGGAAGGGGTAACCGTGCGATTTGCGTCCAGTAAGTTCTTGCAACCGGCTGTCGCGTCGAAGGGTCCGGTGCGCGCGACGATAGCCCGACATGTAGCCGCCTGCCTCTTTGCGGCGGCGCTTGCGACAGCGCAGGCTCAACCCGTGCAGCCACCGAGCGGTGGCGCACGGCCGCCGGTGGAAACGACGGCCGACCTTGCCACCATCGGCCCTTCGCTCAACCTGCTACTGGCCAAGTCCACGCTGCTCCGGCTGCAGGATCCGATAGAGCGGCTCTCCGTCGGCAATCCGGCCATCACCGACGTTACGTTGATCAGCAAGCGAGAGATCTATTTCCTCGGCAAGGCCATGGGGACAACCAACGTCATCATCTGGTCGAATTCCGGCCAGGCAACGGTGATCGATGTCAACGTCAGCGCAGATCTGACCCCGCTGGAAAGCGAGCTGAAACTCCTGCTGCCGGACGAGAAGGACATAACCGTCGTGAGTGTGTCTGGCTCCATCGCGTTGCGCGGCACCGTTTCCGACGCGGTCAAGGTAGACCAGGCGGTCGCGATCGCCGAAGCCTGGCGTGCTCGCCTGACTCGTGACCTGGTGCTCCCTGTTCAGGCGGGTCAAGGCGGCACTGCCATCAATGTCGGCGGGGGCGCTGCCGTGCGCGACAGCGTCGCGGCGGCGGGCCCAAGAATCATCAACATGCTGAAGGTGCGTGATCCGCAGCAGGTGATGCTCGAGGTCAAGGTCGCCGAGGTGTCGAAGACGATACTCGAGCGCATCGGCGTCACACTCGCGCAGCAGGGCACGCGCGCGGGAAGCACCATCACGTTCCTCTCCCAGTCGAACTTCCTCAACCAGCTGCTGGGGTCCGCGTCCATCACAAGGGCAAACCTCCTCGATCGATTGTCTATCGATGCGCAAAAGGATGACGGCCTCGTCAAGATGCTCGCGGAGCCGACGATCATGGCGCTGAGCGGACAGGAAGCGAGCTTCCTCGCCGGCGGAAAGATCTTCATCCCGGTCGCGCGGGATAACAATCAGACGGGCGGAACCACCATCACGCTCGAGGAAAAGGACTTCGGTGTTGGAGTGAAATTCAAGCCCACGGTCCTCGCCGGCGGGCGTATCCACCTCAGGGTTGCCCCCGAGGTGTCGGAGCTGAACGCTCAGGGCAACCCCTTCACCACCATTGGGGGTGTCACCTCGGTGATTCCTTCCTTCACGGTAAGGCGCGCCGAAACGACGTTGCAGCTCCACGATGGGCAGAGCTTCATGATCGCGGGCCTGGTCAAGAACGATGTCGCCGAGTCGGTGAACCGCATCCCCGGCCTCGGCGAGATTCCAATCCTCGGCGCACTGTTCCGCAGCAGCGAGTTCCAGAAAGACAAGACCGAGCTCATGTTCGTGATTACGCCGCGCCTTGTGAAGCCTCTGCCGCCCGACCATGCGCTACCCACCGACGCGTTCGTCGAGCCCTCGCGCCTGGAGTTCTTCCTTGAAGGAAAGATGGAGGGCACGCCGCCGCCCCCGCCAGCGCAGAGCAACCCGGCCACCCAGGGCGGCTTCGAGAAGAAATAAGGAGCATGCAAATGAAAATGACACGACTTCTGGGCTGCACGCTAGCGCTACTCCTGCTCGGTGGTTGCATGTCGCCATCGCCTCACTTCGATCAGCAGGTGGGGCTCGCCGTCAATGCAGCGAAGGCGCAGCAAACGCTTAATCCCGACGCATCGCGCAATACAGATCCCGTAGCAGGCATAGGCGGGACTGAGGCCGATTTCGCGATCGACGAGTACCACAACTCGTTCAAGGCACCGCCTCCGACCTTCAGCGTCATCAACAGCAGCGGCGGGGGCGGCGCCGCTCGCTAGCGGGTCCAGGCCATGAAGCTCAAGAGCGAACTTAGAAAAACTCGCCGGCAAGGCGGGGGAGTGCTGGTCCTCTTCGGCATTGCCCTCGCGGTCCTGATCGGCTTTCTGGGCATCGTCGTGGATCTCGGACGTCTCTTCGTGACTAAGACGGAGCTGCAGACGGCGATGGATGCGTGCGCGCTGGCCGCTGCCGCCGAGCTGCGCCCCGGCCTTGCCCCGCCGGACCTGAATGCGATCGACAGGGCAGTCAGCGCCGGTATCACTGCCGGAACGCGTAACCGCGTCGATCTGCAAGCCGCGCCGGTGGCGATTAGCGCATCCGACATTCACTTCAGCGATCGCTTGAGCAACAACACCACGACCTTTCCTTTCGGTTATCTGCCGGCGGCAGCGGCCGATCCGGCGACCGCCCGCTATGTGCTGTGCGCGCGGGCGCAAACCGGCATCGCAACCTGGTTCATGCAAGCGCTCGAGGGGTTCCTTGGTGCCGCATCCACTCCAAACACGGTCGGTGCTTGGGCTGCCGCCACCACGGCGCCCGCGCAGACGGCTTGCGGCATCCCGATCGCCGTTTGCAAGAAACCGGGCAGCGCGGGTCCGAACTGGGGTTTCGACCCGGGCGAATGGGTGAGCGGCCGCTTCGATAGCGGCGGGGGCCTGACCGGCAGCTTCAACTGGATCGACTTTTCTCCTCCGGCGGGCGGCGCAAGCGAGCTCGCGGCATTGCTCGCCGGCCAGGGGCAATGCAACTTGAACGTCACTTCGCCGGTAGGACAGACGGGAATCATCGGTAACGCCGCCGCAAGAGCCTGGAACTCCCGCTTCGGGCTGTATCAAGGCGGCGGGGGCAATCCCAATCCGACGAGCGCCCCTCCCGACTTCACTGGCTACTCCTACACGCCCACGAACTGGGGAGCTCAGGCAAACGCGTTTCCGGACTTCCAGGATAAGCGTAATGCGTACGCCTCGTATGGCGATACGGTGGACACGGTAGATGCCGGTAACGCCATCACCGGTTTGTCGATCATCAACGCGTACCAGGTTACGACCCACGGGTCGACAGGCGAGCATGGCACCGCCGGCACGGACCGGCGCATCTCCACAGCTCCCATAGTGGACTGCGAACAGTGGGCGTCGTCCCAGACGGTTCCCATCCTCGACTGGGTTTGCATCCTGATGCTGCATCCGATCTCCGGTCCCGGTGAAATTGTTCGAATGGAGTACCTGGGCTCGGCTTCCACGTTGGGCAGCCCTTGTACCACTTATGGAATCGCCGGCGGGACGGCCGGGCCCCTGGTCCCGGTGCTGGTCCATTGATGGCGCGAACGATGAGTTCAACGACAAAACAGCAAGGTCTGGCGCTCATTGAGCTAGCGATCACCCTCACGCTGCTCGTCGCCATCACCTTCGGCATCACGGAGTTCGGGCGGGCGATGTACCAATACAACACGCTCGCGAAAGCAGTCCGCGATGGTGCCCGCTACCTGTCGGTGAGAGATCCGGCCGCCCCCGCTTCCATCAGCAGCGTGCAATGCATGGTGGTGCACGGCAATCCGGGATGCACCGGTCCAACACTCGTGCCAGGGCTCACATTGAGCATGGTAAGCGTGTGCCATGCGATGGACCCTGCCTGCGCAGCAACGCACCAGTCACAGGGGGCTTCGCCCGTAGTCAACCTGGTGACGGTAACGATTGGAGGTGCCAATGCGCCTTTCACTTTCCAGTCGCTCTTCTCTTTCGTCGTTCCCGACATACCGTTCGGCGCCATCAGCGCAACGATGCGGCAGGTGACGTAGAACCGCCATGGCTTCCATTTCCCAACGCCACCACTCCCGACGTCATAGCAGCGGGACCACCATGGTCGAGTTTGCCATCGTCGCGGTGGTGTTCTTCACACTGCTGCTCGGCATCATGGACTTCGGCCGGATGCTCTTCAGGTGGAACGCAGCAGCGGAGGCCACCCGTTGGGGAGCGCGGCTTGCCGTCGTGTGCGACAAGCTCACGCCGAATCAGATCCGGGACCGGATGAGGCGCATTGTGTCCGAGCTGACAGACGCGAACATCGTGATTACCTATTACGACCCGGAGGGCACGCCCAACAACTCGTGCGACAAGGCGACCTGCAAAGGCGTCGAGGTGCGAATCACCAACTTTGACGTCATGCCCATCTCGCCCTTCATGAACTTCGGACTGACGACCGTGCCCCCGTTTCAGACGTATCTGACGCGCGAAAGCATGGAGTCGATAAACGCCGAGGGCGACCAGAACCCGGCCTGCTTTATCTGAGAACGACACAAGGAGCCAAGCTTGAAGATCGCGGTCATCTCACCCAACTCAGCGCACCTCGAAGATATCGGACGCTACTTGCAAGCGCCAAGCGGCTCGCGATCCGTCGCGCTTCATGAGGGCGGAATGTCGAAAGTGCGGGTCGTGGCGGACCAGCAACGCCCCGACCTCATCATCGTGGACAGCATGTGTCGCGATCTCGAAGGACTTCCCATCCTCGAGTACGTGAGCGCGCAGCACCCGCACACCGTGATCATCATGCTGTGCGCCAGCCACACGCCCGACTTTCTCATCCATGCCATGCGCGCCGGCGTGCGGGAGGTCCTGAAGTCGCCGCCAACCAAGGAACTGCTGCTGGCCACCGTCGAGCGCATCGAGCAGCGGCTGGGTCTCGCGGCGCGGCCGCGAGAACCGGGAACCGTTGCGGCCTTTATCCCGTGCAAGGGCGGCAGCGGGGCCACGTTCATTGCCACGAATCTGGGCTACCAGCTCGCGGCCGAGAACAAGAAGGTCCTGCTCATCGACCTCAACCTGCAGTTTGGCGATGCGGTGCTTTTTATCCATGACAGCAAGCCGGCCACCAACCTGGGGGACGTCGCCCGCAACATCCAGCGCCTGGACGCCTCGTTCCTCGCCGGCAACCTGGTGAAGATCTCACCTAACTTCGGCGTGCTCGCGGCGCCCGAGGACCCCGGGCAGGCAATAGAGATCAAGCCCGAGCACATCGATGTGCTGCTGAATGTGGCTGTCAATCACTACGATTTCGTCATCCTCGACTCTGGCCGAGTCCTTGACGCGGTGACGATCAAAGGCTTGGACCGTGCCAACTACGTGTTCCCGGTGATGCAGCTCACCTTACCCTTCGTGCGGGACGCGAGCCGCATGGTCGCGGCGTTCCGTGCGCTGGGCTACTCGAGAGAGAAAATCCGCCTGCTGGTGAACCGGCACGAGAAAAGCAGCGAGCTCAAGCTTTCGGACGTCGAACGCTCGCTTGGTCTTTCCGCATTCCAGACGCTCCCAAACAGCTATGAGGCGGTCGCCGCGGCAGTGAATCATGGTCGGCCCATCGCTTCCTTCGCACGCACAAACCCCGTGGCCAAAGGGCTGCAGGAGCTTGCGCAATCCTTGATGCCGGCAGCGGCGGAGGGCTCGGGGCTGCTCGGAAAGCTGCTACGGCGCGGATGAGCTCCATGAACAGTGAATTCACTAAGGGGAAGCCATGTCGTTAAGAGAGAGGCTCGCTAATCAGGCCACAGGCGTGATCGTGCTGAGGCCGGAAGCCGGCATCGGACACTCCGCATACCAGGAGCTGAAGGTCGCCATCCACCAAAAACTGCTGGATCGCGTGGACCTGGCGGTGATGGAGAGCTTAACCGAGGAGCGGCTGAGAGAAGAGATCGGCCAGCTCGTGGAGCGACTGCTGGCCGAAGACGCGGTTCTGCTGAACGATGCCGAGCGCGCGAACCTGATCCGCGACATTCAGCATGAAATGCTCGGCCTCGGGCCTCTCGAGCCGCTGCTCGCCGATCCGACCATCTCGGACATTCTCGTCAACAGCCACTCCCAGGTGTACGTGGAGCGCCGGGGCAAGCTGGAACGCACCGAAGTGCGCTTCGCCGACGATGCGCACCTGATGAAGATCATCGACAAGATCGTCTCGCGCGTGGGCCGGCGCATCGACGAGTCGAGCCCCATGGTCGACGCCCGCCTGCCGGACGGCTCCAGGGTCAACGCGATCATTCCGCCGGTTGCGCTCGATGGTCCAACCGTGTCCATCCGCCGCTTCGCGGTCGTGCCTCTAAAGATCGAGGACTTGCTCGGCTTCAAGACGCTGACCCCGGAGATGGCCAGCATCCTCCAGGGTCTCGCTAAGGCAAAGATCAATATGCTGATCTCCGGCGGCACGGGCAGCGGCAAGACGACCATGCTGAACATCATGTCGGGCTACATCCCTGCCGCCGAGCGCATCGTCACGATCGAGGACGCAGCGGAGCTGCAGCTCCAGCAACCGCACGTTGTGCGCCTGGAGACCCGCCCGCCGAACATCGAAGGCAAAGGTGAAGTGACGCAGCGCTCGCTCGTGAAGAACGCCCTACGGATGCGCCCGGACCGAATCATCCTCGGCGAGGTGCGCGGTGCGGAAGCGGTCGACATGCTCCAGGCGATGAACACGGGGCACGAGGGCTCGCTCGCAACCATTCATGCCAATACCCCTCGCGATGCGCTGTCGCGGCTGGAGAACATGATCGGCATGGCGGGGCTGAATCTTCCGATCAAAGCAGCGCGGCAGCAGATCAGCTCGGCTATCACCGCGCTCATCCAGATCGGGCGGCTGGCCGATGGCAAGCGCAAGGTCATGAGCATCCAGGAGATCACCGGCATGGAGGGGGAGGTCATCACCATGCAGGAGATATTCGCCTTTCGCCAGACGGGGGTCGCGGCGGACGGAACGGTACTTGGAAACTTCAGCGCAACGGGGGTCCGCCCAAAGTTCGTCGATCGCCTACGTGCGCACGGGGTCATGGTACCCGACACCCTTTTCGACCCCAGCCGGCAATACGCCTAGGCCGACCATGGAGCTTCTAACCAGTATCTTCGGCAACCTGTTTTTCGCCTTTGTCGTGCTCGCATTTGTCGCGGCGGTGCTGCTGCTCGAGGGCCTGTACCTGACGTGGTCCGCATACAGGGGCCCGGAGGCGAAGCGCATCGAGCGGCGTCTGCGCGCCATGTCGGCTGGAGGTGCCGGCGCGGCCGAAGCCTCGATCCTCAAGCAGCGAATGCTGAGCGAATCGCCGCCGCTCCAGCGCCTGTTGCTGAACGTGCCGCGCATCCAGGAGCTCGACCGGATACTGCAGCAGTCCGGTTCCCAATGGAGCGTCTCGTTCCTCCTCGGCATGACGCTCCTTATGGCGGCGCTCGCTTTCTTCGTCGCCACGCTGATCCCGTTCCTTCATTGGATGTTCGCTGCGCTGATCGCGGTCGGGGGTGCCGTCCTTCCGCTGCTCTACATCCTGGGTAAGCGCACCCAGCGCATGCGAAAGATTGTGGAGCAGCTGCCGGATGCGCTCGACCTGATCAGCCGCGCATTGAAGGCAGGCCACGCCTTTCCTAGCGGCCTGCAGATGGTCGGCGAAGAAATGCAGAACCCGATCGCGGGGGAGTTTCGCATCGTTCACGACGAGATCAACTTCGGCGTGGCGGTCCCGACGGCGCTGACCAACCTCGCGAACCGCGTCCCGAGCCCCGATATGCGCCAATTCGTGATCGCCGTCCTGATCCAGCGGGAGTCGGGCGGCAATCTTACGGAGTTGCTTGCGAATATCAGCGCGCTAATTCGGGCGCGCTTGAAGCTGTTGCTGAAAATACGGGTGTTATCCGCCGAGGGCCGCCTGTCGGCTTGGATCCTCTGCCTCCTCCCCTTTTTCCTGGCCGGCGTGATCAATCTCATCAACCCCAAGTTCATGGCGGTGCTTTGGACCGACCCGATGGGGCTGCAGATGATCTACGCCGCGTTCGTGATGATGGTTGTAGGCGCGCTCTGGATGCGCAAGATCATCAGGATCCGCGTCTAGCCGCATAAGGAGCCAACACATGTCCATGCAATTCATCTATGCCGCCGTAATCTTCGCCAGCGTAACTGCAGCGGCGATGATCGTCCTGCTCCCGTTCGCGCCGGGCCGCGCAAAGCAGCGACTTGATGCCGTCGCCGGGGATCCGGAGCTCGGGGGCGCCGCTGGCCAGGTGCAATGGAGCCAAACCGTTGTCAATGTGGCCGGCAAGTTTGCGAAGCTGTCCTTGCCTTCCGAAGGATGGGAAGACTCCCCCTTGCGTCGGCGTTTCCTGCACGCAGGCTTCAGGGGTGACGCGCCGGTGATGCTGTATTTCGGGGCCAAAACGCTATTGGCCGTCCTGCTGCCCGTCATCGCGTACTTCTACATCATGCTAGGTGGCACAAAGTTCGGCACCAACGCAATTCTGTTCATGCTTCTGAGCGCAGGCGCGATCGGCTATTACTTGCCGAACGTGGTGCTGTCGCGGCTGGTGTTCATCCGCCAGCGCGAGATCTTCGAGACCTTCCCCGACGCCGCCGATCTTCTGCTGGTGTGCGTCGAGGCGGGGCTTGGGCTTGATGCAGCGCTCGTCAAGGTGGCGGAAGAAATGCGCCTTAATAGCCAAGCGCTCGCGGAGGAGCTCCACCTCGTGAATCTCGAGTTGCGCGCTGGAAGCTCGCGCGAAAAGGCATTACGCAACCTCGCGCTGCGAACGGGAGTCGAAGAGGTCAACACCTTCGCCACGATGCTGATCCAGGCCGATCGCTTCGGCACGAGTATCGGCGAGTCCCTACGGGTGTTCTCGGACGAATTGCGCACCAAGCGCCAGATGCGCGCCGAGGAGATCGCGGCGAAGATTCCGCTGAAGCTTCTCTTCCCGATGGTGTTCTGCATCTTCCCCGCCTTGCTGCTAGTGCTGCTTGGCCCCGCATTTATTCAGGTGTACCGCATTCTTCTGCCGACCATGGCAGGTCAATAGCGCGATTGGAGGATTCATCATGCCCAGGCTCAACCAGATTGCCATTTCCGTCATCGGTGCCCTTTCCATGGCCGGCTGCGCCATCCCTATTCAACAGGAGCCGCAACAACCGCCGGCTGTCCAGCCCCACCTCACCGTCCATGACGGCCTGACGGCCGAAAGCATGTACCGGCTCGGCCGCTACTACGAGGGCCAGGCCAGATTTGAGCCGGCGATCATTGCCTACCGTGAGGCCATCAGGCGCAATCCCCGTATGGTCGAGGCCTATACGGGGCTTGGCATGAGCTTCGCCGGGCAAGAACGCTATGACGAGGCCATTCGCCAGTTCCAGGCGGCCGTCGTGCTCGCGCCGGATGCCGCCCACCTGCATAACAACCTTGGCTACGCGTACCTTCTTCGCGGCCAGACCGAGCAGTCGGTAAAGGCCCTTGAACAGGCCCAGCGCCTCGATCCTGCGCACGCAAAGTCGGCCGAGAATCTGCGCATCGCCCTGGCCAAGCTCGGCAACAACGTTCCCCCGACCGTCTCTTCCCAGAGCACCACCGTCTCTCCGCCAAGTGCGACGCCGGCGATGCAATCCGTGACCACGCCTGCACCGGGCAGCAACCTCGTGGAAGTGTCGCCGCAGGTATTCGAGCTCAGAACGCCGCCAAAGGCCCGTCAGTTCGAGAAGATCGAAGCGGTGCCCCTGCCGACACTACCTGAGCCGCAACCGGCCGCCAGATCGGCGCAGAGGTTCAAGCTGGAAATCTCCAACGGCAACGGCATTCTCGGACTCGCGAAGCGCGTGGCCGGGCGGCTCGTCGAGGCGGGGCTACGGACAGTCCGACTGACGAATCAGCGTCCGTTCGACCAGCCGACCACCGAGGTCCAATACCGCGCCGGCTACGCCGCCGCTGCAGCCCAGCTGGCATCGAAGCTGCAGCAGCCCGTGCTGATCAAGCCTACGCCTGACCTAGCGAGCCACATCGATGTGCGACTCGTCCTGGGCAAGGATGTGTTGAGCGACGTTGCTTTGGTCGTGCCGCCGGCTCCCGCTGCCACAAAGGTCGCAGGGCGATAGCGCCGCACAGGTCCGCAATCTAGCGCGCGGGTGGCGCAAGCCGCCGGCCACCACAGCGCAAGGGCGGACGACGACCCTCGGCCGGACCTCCTCCGCCAGCGCCTCTGAGGCAGCTGGGCACTCCTGGATATCAAGGACCGAAACCTCAGCGGTGACAAGCCCCTGTCGCAGCGAAGATCGCGCGTGACAGGGGCCTAGACGGTGCGACACAAAGGCGGCTTTGGGTCCAAGCGCGCCTAGCAACCGGCGACCACGAGCATCCAAGCGCTTGATCTGAGAGGCTAACGCGCCGCTAGATCCGGCGAGCGCTACGCGGTGCGCAGCAACATCCTACCCATGTAAGCAATTGTCAGTGTGACACATTATGCGCGTGTGAGCCTCGCACCGCGGCCATAGGATGCACATCACCGCGCACTGTACCGAGATCGTTCCATGAGCCCAGCGATTCCGAAGCGAATGATCATCGGGTTCAGCCTCGGACTCGCGAGTCTCGCCGTTAATGCGCTGATCGCCTATCAAGCCGTCGGTTCGCTCAAGCAGGCGACCCGCTCCGTTGAGGAAGGTTTGCAGGTTGTGGAGCTTCTGACCGGTGTCAACTCCGCCGTCGCAGACTCCGAAGCGGGGCAGCGCAGCTACATTATCAGCGAGAGTAAGGAATACCTGGAGCATTCCGGCGAACTGCTTCAACTTGCCGATCGCAGGCTGGACGGCATGCGCGCCCTAATCGGTGATGACGCTCGCGAGCTTGAGCGGATCAGCGCACTGCGGTCATCGATTGCGGCACGCAACGCTGAATTCCGCAACGCGCTCGAGCTTCTGGACAACGGCGATAGACGAGCCGCCCTCAAGGCCATTTCGACCGAACAGTCCAGGCGCAACCTGGACGATACGTACGAGCTTCTAGGGCAGTTTAGGGCGAAGCAGGGCGAGCTGTTCATGCATCGGACCCGACAGCTTCAAGAGCAGTCCCGCTTCAGCCTCGCGACGCAGTACATCGCGACCTTCTTCGGCCTGCTCTTTCTCGGCTTGATCTATTACCTAGTCTATCGGGCAATCACGGTGCGCAGGCAAACGGAAGAAAAGCTCAAGATCGTAGCCACCCATGATCCGCTGACCGCTCTCGCCAATCGCACCTTGCTCCACGAACGCTTATCGCACGCGCTTGAGAGGGCGC
Organism: Burkholderiales bacterium; assembly: GCA_035649175.1. Lineage (GTDB taxonomy): Bacteria > Pseudomonadota > Gammaproteobacteria > Burkholderiales > SG8-39 > SCGC-AG-212-J23. The sequence goes on from DASRKB010000180.1 coordinate 32,002, forward strand.
AGCATCACGGCCGTCTGCTCGCTGTTCTTCTCGTCGATCTGGACCGCTTCAAGCACGTGAACGATACGCTCGGCCATGAGGCCGGCGACATGCTGCTTCAGTTTGCAGCGCGGCGCATTTGCGACTGCCTGCGGGAAACCGATACGATAGCCAGGCAGGGTGGTGATGAATTCGTAGTGCTGATGGACGAGCTGACGGATCGTGAGCCGATCCTGCGCGTCTCGCAGGCCATCATGGACGCCATGGCCGAACCCTTCGTCATCGAAGGCCAGGAAATGCATGTCAGCGCCAGCATCGGCATCAGTGTCTACCCGGACGATGGGAGGACTTTGCTGAGGAATGCGGACGTCGCGCTGTACCGCGCCAAGGGAAAGGGGAAGAATCAGTACCAGTTCTATTCGGCGCAGATCGACGACTATTCCCGCGAGCGCCTGGCGCTGGAATCCGGGCTGCGGCGCGCGCTCGAGCGAGACGAACTGAGGTTGCACTATCAGCCCAAGGTGGACCTCGCCTCCGGACATATCTGCGGGATGGAGGCGCTGCTGCGCTGGCAGCATCCGCAGATGGGGTTGGTCGCGCCCGACCGGTTTATTCAGATCGCCGAGGAAAGCGGCCTCATACAACCTATTGGCGCCTGGGTGCTGAGGACCGCGTGCATGCAGAACGGGGCGTGGCGCCGCCAAGGCATGCGGCGCTTTCCCGTCGCGGTCAATCTTTCGCCCCGCCAGTTTGCCGAAGAAAGCCTTCTCGATGACATCAAGTCGGCGCTCGCTGATTCCGGGCTTCAAGGGTCGGATCTGGAACTCGAGATCACCGAGAGCATGGTCATGAATGACCCCGAACAAGCGGTCAACACCCTGCGCAGGCTTAAGGACCTGGGAATCCGCGTGGCGATCGACGATTTCGGCACCGGCTATTCATCGCTCGCGTACCTGAAGCGCTTCCCGATTGACAGCGTGAAAGTGGATCGCTCGTTCGTCGAGGATATCCCGCAGGACCTGGACAGCATGGCCATCGCTCAGGCGATCATCGCCATGGCGCATAGTCTGCGCCTCAAAGTCGTGGCTGAGGGAGTGGAAAGCGAGGCGCAGGTCAGCTTCTTGCGCGGCGAGGCCTGCGACGAAATACAAGGCCACTATTTCAGCGCGGCGCGCGCCCCGAGCGAGATCCCCGGGATCGTGCGCAAAACCCTGCGGCCCGGCACCACCGTTTTCCTTTCGGAGCGTCGCCGCCGCACGGCATCGGCCTAGGTCTCATCTTGGTCGACCGAGCCGCGGCACGTTCTACAAAGTTTCTTGTTAGCGCTTTTGACTTATATCGACCGTATATCTCAGGGTCTTGTTACCCTTGAGGACACGTCCATCACGATCTCCGGCAGGGAAACGTCCGTCAACGACGGAACCCTCTCAGAGTCAGTCTTGCTCAGCACTTTGTATGGCCCTTGGCCCAGCCCTTGCCTTTGTTGTGCTTGCGGCCGCAATCGCCGTTAGTCATTTCAGTCCGCTGCGGGGTGTTTGCCACGGTCACCGCAGCCGGCGCAGGCTGCGCGGCCTGCTGCTTCTTGCCGGACATGTCACAACCTATCGCCGCGCCGGCAGCGCCGCCCGCGCCGCCACCGACCACGGCGCCCGTCTTACCCCCGGCCTGCTGCCCGACAGCAGCGCCAGCAGCCCCACCGATGGCCCCGCCAACCACAGCACCTGAGCCGCACTTTGCCGCGGCACCGCCGACTGCGCCACCCACAGCGCCCCCAACGACAGCGCCAGACTTCCCGCCGACCTGCTGACCGACGGCGGCGCCGGCAGCACCGCCGACCGCGCCGCCGATTGCGCTCTTCACGACAGGGTCCGCTGCGAAAGACATGCCCGAGAAGGCAAGCGTGGCAACGACTATGATGGTTTTATGCTTGTTCATGGGTCCTCCTGACGCCCGCCACAATACAGCGGCATAAGGAATGGCGAGCGGCCAAATCTCACATTTCAAGGAAGTCTTCACACGCACGGCGCCCACCAGCGCACCGGTAGCATGGCCTGCGGCTAGGTGGGCCAACCAAACGGTGACTGCGCGGCTTGTAGTTAGCCGCTAGATCAGCGAACTATGAAAAACCTGGTGGAGTGGAGGAGGCCGCTCAGACGGCGGCGACTCACACCTTCCCGGTCGGGCCGCTTTCGGCCAAAAGCCAACGTTGCTCCGCTCCTAAGTTGCCAGCCTAGGCGCACCATACGGCCCCGGAACAACTACTCGTTAAACCTCGTTCTTGGGCAAGTCCCTGCTGCGCTCAAGTTTATCTGCCTAGGCGCCCAATTGTCTCAGTTGCGGTTCGATGCCCTCGTTCCAGAGCCGCGTGTTGCGCATGAGCGGCTCCAGGAGCAGATCGTTCGGCGGTGGCATCCGTTTCGCGTGCTGGATGGACTGGGCAGCCCTATCGGCGTGGCCGAGGACCATGTTGCAGCATGCGATGAGCTGCACCGCGGGCCGCCACTCCTGACGGATGTCGAGCGCGCGTTGCGCGGCCTCCAGTGCTTTCGCCGGTTCGCCCGCGAAATAGCGGGCGAAAGCAAGCATGTTGTACCAGACGAAATTCTGCGGATCGTGCGCGTTAAGCGTTAGACCGTGCTCCAGGGGCTGGATCGCCGCCCTCGGTTCGCCGGCGAAGAGATGCGACAAGCCGAGCACCAGATAGCCGAGAGCGAAACTGGGGGTAAGCTCCAACGCCCGCTGCGCGGCCCGTATCGCTTGTGTAGATTCGCCTGCGTAGACGCTCGTGATTGCCAGCGCATAATAGGAATACGGGCTTTGCTCGTCACGCCGGATGGCTTCAAACGCCGCGGCGACGCCTTCGCGCAGGTCGGCTTGGGGATCGCTGCTCCATCCGTAGGCCACGATTCCGGCGCTCACCCTGGCCAGCCAGATGTGCGCGTCGGGAAGTTCCGCCTCCCGCGCGGCCGCTTGGCGAAAGAGCTCGCGTGCCCGCAGGTGCAACTCGCGCGTGACCTTGTGGAAGCAGTGCGTTCCCTGCCTCACCAGGTCCCAAGTGCTGAGATCGCCGCCCCGCTTCCCCATGGCCAGCCTTGCCTCGCTCTTAAGCAGCTGGGGCTCTATGGCGCCCACCACTCGCTGAACCATCTCATCCTGCACGGAAAACATGTCTGTCAACGCGAATTCATAGCGCTCCGCCCAGATGCGGTTGCCCGTGCCCGCGTCGTTCAGCGCCGCCGCGATACGGATGCGCTCGCCGGCCTTGCGCACACTACCCTCGAGGACGTAGCGCACGCCCAGCTCGTGAGCCACCTCCCGCGTGTCTATCGCGCGGCCCTTCAGGGCAAAGCTTGAATTACGCGCGACGACGAAAAACCAGCGGAAACGTGCCAGCACGTTGATGATGTCTTCGGTGATGCCGTCGACGAAGTATTCCTGGGAAGGCTCACCGCTGAGATTCGTGAACGGCAAAACCACGATGGAGGGCTTGTCCGCCACCAGCCCGGATGGCTCCTCCAGCTGCAGCGGTCCCGAGAAGCGGTATCCCACGCGGGACACCGTCGCGATCCAGTCCTCACACCCGGGCACCGAGCCGATCAACTTCCGCAGTGCCGCGATCTGGACGGACAGGTTCGCCTCTTCCACCACTGCGCCAGGCCATGCTGCGGCCATTAACTCGGCTTTGGTGACCACATTGCCCCGGGCGGTCACGAGCGCCTGCAGTACTGAAAGCGCGCGACCGCCCAGAGAAAGCACCGACCCGTCGCGCGTTACAACGCCGCGACTCGCGTCGAGCTCGAACGGGCCGAAGCGGAATCGCTGTGGCATCCTGCGCACCATCTTACGTTTCCTAAGAATATTTTTGAATTTTTTGGACGGTCCTACGCGACCGGCAGGAGGAAAAGCGGGATGCTGAAGCGTCGTCAACCTTTGCGGAGGAAATCGTGCGAGCTCTTACAGTCGACCTGACCCGGGGCTGTGTCGTTCCGGGCGACGCTTCCTACGAAAGCCGCCAAGGCTCGGTCTACGAGCCCGGGATCAGCAAGGAAACGGTCGGCGCGACCGCAGTGTTCCTTGGCCGGGTCACCCTTCCGCCCGGCCGGCGTACCAAGGCGCATGTTCACGAGCACCATGAATCGGCGTTCCTCATGCTGGCCGGCGAGGACATCGAGCTCTGGACCGGCGATCGGCTACAGCACTGCGAGCATGCAAAGGCCGGCGATTACCTGTTCATCCCGGCGAACGTGCCGCATGTAGCGGTTAACCGTAGCCGGTCCGTGCCCGCAGTATTCGTCGGCGTGCGCAACGAGCCGACCGCGCAGGAGAGCGTCGTCATGAGACCCGAGCTCGATGCGCTCGTGCCCTGAGCACAGCCAATACTGAGCGTTTCTTGGATCGTCTGCGGGTTGAACGTTAGCAAGGCCCCAAGGTCCCATACCTCTCATAGGGTTTCTCTCCGGACCCCATCCTGCGTTCCCGCCGGCTCGACAAACCATCCGCCTTCGGCAAGCGGGCTCCCCCGCGCGATGCGCGGGCAGTAGTGGTCGAAGAAAATCCGCGCCGCGAGTTCGGTCCGGCTGCTGACGCCGACTTTTTCGAAGACCAGCCGCAGGTGATCCGACACTGTGTAGGGAGAAAGCCCAAGCGCGGACGCGATTTCCTTGGTGGCCATGCCCCGCAACACGCAGCGCGTGACCTGCTGTTCCCGGTCGGTGAGGCCATAGGCGCAAACAATGAGGGGGGCGAGCTCCGCGGCGCGGGCGGGTTCGATGATCACGCAGGTTTGGCCGCGGCCACGGTCGCGGAGTGCCGCAGGGGATGGACCGGTTCCTGATTTGCGTTCAGCCGGCGTTCGCGGGCCGTCCTGGCCGGCGGTGTTCAACCGCTGCCCGTGCAGCACGAGCCAGCGGCCGGACCGGGTGGGGACGCGGCAGCGGGCGACGGTGTTGTCCGCGCGCGCGCCAGCGGCGATGGCGCGCGCGTGGCTCGCAACCGCAAACAGGACATGAGGCAAGGAATTCGGTGCCGCGGGCACCACGTCGAACACGTCGCACAACCACCGTTCCGCGGCGGGCGTGATCGAGGCCACGCCGCCGTCGTCGTCGAGCACCACGACCCCCGGCCCGTCGGGGCTGTCCTGCACCACAGTCCCGGTGGCAATGAGCGCCGTGCGGAAACCTTCCGCCAGGGGGCCGGCAAGACTGGCGATGAACGCGATCTCGACAGGATCGAACGGAGGCCGATCGGCGCTGCGGTACAGGCGCGCGCAGCCCCAGAAGGCCGAGCCCGTCACGAACGCCGCGGTCAACTCGTCCGCGATATGCATGGGTTCGAGCACTTCGCGGTAGCGGCGGCTGCGGTCCGGCATGCCGCCCGTCACCGCACGCAAGCCGGCCGCGGTGAGGTGCGCGCGGGCAAGATCGGCGTATTGGTTCAGGTCTTGCGTGCCGTACTCGAGCATTGGCAGGAGCGGATTGCTCGGGGACGAGTCGCCCATGACGCTCGTCAGCATCGAGGTCGCGGGATCCACGTTGTGCCAGCAGGCGCGATCGAACGGGATGACTGCACGCAGCAGGCGCTCGGCCCTGGCCGCCAGCGCGCTGGAATTTAGCCCGGACTGGCAGAGGGCCCCGATCTCGCGACGGACTCGCCGTGCCCGCTCGACGTCCATGACGGCAGGATACTCCCGCGTCGCTTGGGCGGCGACCCCCAAAGACTTGGGATTCCTCCCGGAGCGCTCGGCCCTTAGGGTGTCGCGGACCACCGCAGGAGGATCCCATGGACATGAGAGGAAAGCCCCGGATTTGCGTGCGTCCATTGCGCAAGGACGAACTGACGGAAGCGGACCGCATCTGTCGCGAGGCGTTCGACACGTTTACCGGCATCAAGAATCTGTTCGCCGACAAGGACTACGTGCAGACCCGGTGGCGCGCGGACCCGGACCGCGCGATCGCCGCGGAAGCCAATGGTCGGCTTGCCGGCTCCAACATCATCACGCTATGGGGGAGCCTCGGTTTTTTCGGGCCGCTGTCGGTGGACACGACGCTATGGGACCAAGGTGTGGCGAAGGGCTTGGTGGAAACGACGATGGATCTGTTCGCTGCCGCGCGCGTGACGCATGCGGCGCTTTTCACGTTCGCGCACAGCCCCAAGCATCAGGGCCTGTATCAGCGTTTCGGGTTCTGGCCACGGTACCTGACGCCGATTCTGCAGCGACCGGTGCGGGGATCCAGGGCATCGCCCGGCATGTCGCGCTTCGGCCAACTGAAAGAAAGCGAGCGCGCCGCGGCGCTGCACGAGTGCCGGGAGATCACCGATGCGCTCTACGACGGACTCGACGTGACGCGCGAGATTCGCGCAGCGCTGGAGCAAAAACTGGGCGATACGGTCCTGCTGCAAGGGCAACGGCTGGACGGCTTTGCCGTGTGCCATGCGGGGCCGGGCACCGAGGCGGGCTCCGGCTTCTGTTACGTGAAGTTCGGCGCGTTGCGGCCGGGGCTGGGTGAGAAAGACTTCGATCGGCTGATCGATGCCTGCGACGCCCTGGCTGCGGGTCTTGGCGCCACCCGGCTGGAAGTGGGCGTGAACATGGCGTGCCATAAGGCATACCGCCGGCTGTGCGAGCGCGGCTTCCGTGCCGGCCTGATCGGCGTGGCGATGGACCGACCGAACGAGCCGGCCTACAACCGATCCAGAGTGTTCGCGTTGAGTGATTGGCGATAGGAGAGCGCGAGGAAAAACCCAGGCAGCCGGCGGCTCATGCCCAGCGTTCCTTGCTGGCCTAGGCCTGCCTGATAAACGCCTTGATGCTCATTTCACTGAGCTTGTTAATCGTCCTGCTGCGCATGCAATCGCTCCATATCGCGAGCGCCGATGCCCCCAGGCATACCCCCCGCCCGTCTTGGAAGCAGGCGGATGCCTATGGACCTCGACGTACTGCGAAAACCAGCCCCTATCGGGCTGCTATGGACTTGCGTTGTGAGTGTTGGTGGAGTGGAGGAGGATCGAACTCCCGACCTTCGCATTGCGAACGCGACGCTCTCCCAGCTGAGCTACCACCCCTCGGGAAGGCGCGAATTTTACCGCAGCCGAGGAGGGGCAGCACATCGAAAGCGCGGCTGCTCGCGCCCCGCAGGCCGCCTAGCGAGCGCTACTTCTCGCGCCACTCCCACGGCGGAACGGGGTTCTCGTCGGCCCACAGTCCGATCTTGCGCAGGCGCGCGTAGGCTTCCATCTCGGGCAGCGCCGAGCCGGCGGTGAGCTGCTGAGGCGAGACCCAAGCGAGACCGCGGCGCACCTGCTCAGCGCCCGCGTCCTTGTCCTCGCAGGTCACCTGCCCGAGGTGCACGCTGCTCTTCCTCTCCTTCCACTCCACTTTCGCCGCCTTCCGGTAGCACAGGGCCGCGAGCGAGCGCGCCGACTCCAGCCCAAAGGCCTGCTTCGCCGCCGGCGCGTCCACGCCGGCAAGGCGGACACGGTAGCGTTTCCTCGCCTCGTCCGAAACGGTGATCGTGTCGCCGTCGATGACGGTGATCACCGTGCCCGAGATGGTCTCGGCAAGCACGCCGTGCGAAGCAGCGAGAGCGATAACGACGAAGGTCCAGCGCATTACTGCCGTAGCTTAAGCGAAGTGCGCCCTGCCGTTGCGGAAAGAGAAGAGCCCCGCCTCAGCCGCGTTGGGCGGCCCCACCGCCAGCCGGCGCAGGAGGAACTCGGTGACGTCCACGATCGGCAGTCGCAGGCACTCCTCGACCGAACGCCAGGCGAGATCCAGCAATTCGCCGTTGCCCTCGAGGGCTCCTGAGAGACGCGAAGCCTCGACGGCGAAAAAGCGCGCATGAAAGCGGATGGGGCTCTCTGCAGGAGTGATCGCCCGCAGCACGTAGTCGAGGCTGCCGAGATCCGGGCGAAGGACATCGCCCAGCGCGAGCCCGGTTTCCTCCCCGGTCTCACGCGCCGCCGCGACCGCGAGCGCGTGCGCAAGGCGCGGCCGGCAGGACGCGCACAGCCTCTCCAGAACGTCTTCCCTCAGTGGTGAACTCGCTTCGGCGTCGAAGTCCCGGCGGTCGACGCGACCGCCGGGGAACACATAGTGGTGGGGAACGAATCGATGGCGCCCGGCGCGGCGGCCCATCAGCACCTCGATGCCCGCAGGGCCCCTGCGCCACGCGATCAGCGTTGCCGCGTCTCGCGGCCGGACGGAACGGTTCGAAGGCACTCGAGAGCCGGGCTCGCGCTGGCCTTTACTCCGCGCGCACTCCGGCCTCGCGGATGATCCGGCCCCACTTCTCCGCGTCGGCCTTCATGACGGCCCCGAACCGCTCCGGCGTACTCGGCGTCGGACCCGCGCCTAGCCCGGAGAACCGCTCGTGCACGTCTGGCAACGCCAGCACCCGGTGCACTTCGGCGTTGAGGAAGCCGATCAGGGAGCGCGGCGTCCCGGAGGGCGCCATGATCCCGTACCAGTTGTTGAACTCATAGCCCGGGAGCGACTCGCCCAGGGTAGGGACGTCGGGCAGCGCGGAGGAGCGCTGGGAATCGGTCACTGCGAGAACGCGCAGACGTCCCGCCTTGATGTGCGCCATGGTGACCGGCGCGCCGGTGAACAGCATGTCGACTCGGCCCGCGACCAGGTCCGCGACGGCCGGCCCGCCGCCCTTATAGGGCACGTGCAGGAGGTCGATCTTCGCGGTCATCTTCAGCAGTTCCGCGCACAACTGGTTGAAGCTCGCGATCCCCCCGGAGGCAAAGGAGAGCTGACCCGGCTTGGCGCGAGCAAGCCCGATCAATTCTTTCACGTCCTTCGCGGGGAGCGACGGATGCACCACCAGCACGGTCGCGACGTTCGCCACGAGCGAGATCGGCGCAAGGTCCGCCACCGGATCGAAGCTCATGTTCCCGTACAGGAACTGGTTCATGGCGTGCGAGCTCATGGTGCCGATGAGCAGCGTGTAGCCGTCGGCCGGCGCTCGGACGGCCGCCTCGGTGCCGATGTTGCCCGCGGCGCCGCCGCGGTTCTCGACCACCACCGGCTGGCCCCACTTCTCGGCCAGCTTCGCTGCGATCACACGCCCGAGGATGTAGGTGGTGCCGCCGGGCGCCCAAGGTACGATCATGCGCACCGGCTTCGTCGGAAACGACTGCGCCGTGGCGTGCGCGACGGCAAACGGGAGGAGGATGATTGCGAGAATGAGGGAACGGAAGCGCACGGGCAGGAGGCTCCTATCGACAGGGTTGGACAGAGAGGCACGTGTGCTCGCGGCCGCTGCGCGGCTGTACGCGGAGCACGGATTCGATGTCCCGCTTTCGCGCATCGCGCGCGCGGCGCGAGTGCCCGAAGCCGGGGTGCGGCGCTTGGCTGGCGGCACTGAGCGGTTGCGCCGGCGCGTGCTCGCGCAGCTCTTTGCCGGACGCTGGAAGGCGCAGTGGGACACACTGCTCGCGGACCGCTCGCTGCCGCTGCGGGAGCGACTGACGCGCTTCTACGCGGAATATCGCGGCGGCATCACGCGCGAGGAAGCGCGGCTCTGGACGCGTGCCGGCCTGCTCGGGATGCACGGGCCCGCCTTCAGCCGCACGCTCGAGAAGCGTATCCTCGCGCCCGTCGCCCGCGAGCTGCGGCACGAGGCCGGGGTCGGCGTGCCGGGCACGGTAAGCACGCGGGAGATCGAGCTCGTGCAGATGCTGCACGGGGCGATCGCCTTTCCGCACACGCGCAGCCACATCTTCGACATGGACGTGCACGGACCACTGTCCGAGCTGGTCGCGATGATCGTGCGGGTATGGCTCCCGGGCGCGCTCGCGGAAGCCAGGCGACTCCTTCACGAGCGCCACTCCCGCGCGGCCTCGCCCAGAAAACGCTCGACATAAGGCGCATAGGAATGGGCGCACTCCAGGCGGTACGAGGGGGCCGCGTCGAGCCGCCAGAGCACCATCTCCGCCTTGCCCAGCAGGGTTCGCGTCGCGGTGCCAGCGCTGAACACAGCCGGATCCAGGTCGAGCGGGCAGCCAGCGGCGAGAACGAGCGGCGCGCGCTCGCCTTCGATGAGGAAGCCAAGATAGCGGTGGCCGACGTCGACGAGCGAGTGATGCCGCCCTTCGAGCGGGCCGAAGTCTGGGACGTCGCCCACCGGAGCGATGAGAAGCCATTCGTCCGGACCCAGGCGCGCCGCCAGGCGCCCGCCGGCTTTCGACGCGCGATTCACCGGCACGTCGAGCGCGAAAGCACCGAGCGCCCGCGGCGAGGGCAGCCGCAGTGACCAGCGAGCGCAGGGCTCGAGCGGGGCGATGCTGATGTCAGCCATGGGCAAGGAACCGCGGCGTGACGACCTTGACTGCGGCGAAGCCGCTTCGCGTGGTCGCGTGCAGCCGATGCCCCATCCGGGAACGGCCGCCGGCGACGAGCGCCATGGCGATCGAGCGACCGCAGTTCGCGCTGTAGTAGCTGGATGTCACGTGGCCCAGCATGGTCATCGGCAGGGGCTCGGCTGGATTGGCGACGAGCTGTGCGCCCTCCTCGACTACCAAGCCCGGATCGTCGGTGAGCAGCCCGACGAGCTGCTTTCGGTTCGATGCGACCAGGTCGGGCCGGGCGAGTGAACGTTTGCCGACGAAGTCGCGCTTAGCCTTTGCGACCATACTCGCGAGCCCCAGGTCATCGGGAGTCACCGTGCCGTCGGTCTCCTGGCCGACGATGATGAAGCCGCGCTCGGCGCGCAGGACGTGCATGGCCTCGGTGCCGTAGGCCGTGAAGCCGAGCGCCTCGCCGCGCGCGCACAGCCGCTCCCACAACGCGGCGCCGTTTCCCCATGGCACGTTCATCTCGTAGCCCGGCTCGCCGGTGAACGACACGCGCAAGAGGCGGCAGGGGACACCGTCGACGCTGCCGAGTCCAATGGCCATCGGGCTCAGGCCCCTCAGGTTCGGGCTGAGCAGCTCCTCCACGAGCGCGCTCGCCTGCGGGCCCTGCACCGCGACGACCGCGTATTGCTCGGTGATGGAAGTGAGGTACACGTGCAGATCGCTCCATTCGGTCTGCAGGTAGTCCTCCATGTGGGCGAGCACGCGCGCCGCGCCTCCGGTGGTGGTGGTGACGTGAAAGCGCCCCGGCGCCAGGCAGGCGACGATGCCGTCGTCGAGGACGTAGCCGTCCTCGCGGAGCATCAGCGCGTAGCGGCAACGGCCCACGGGCAGAGCATCGAAGCCGTTCACGTACATACGGTTCAGAAACTCGCGGGCGTCGCGGCCCACGACCTCGATTTTCCCCAGCGTGGATGCATCGAACAGGCCGCCCGTAACACGCACCGTGCGGCACTCGCGCCGTACGGCGGCGTGCAGGTCCTCCCCATCGGCGGGGAAAGCGAGCGCGCGCTTCCAATGGCCGACGTCTTCGAACAGGGCGCCGCGCGCGCTGGCCCAGGCATGCGACGGCGTCACGCGCACAACATCGAACAGCGCGCCGCGGTGCGCGCCAACGAGCGCGCCGAAGGTGACGGGCGTGTAAGGCATGCGAAACGTTGTGGTGCCCACCTGAGGCAGCGGGCGCTTGAGCGTCTGCGCGACGATGCCGAGCGCGGCCATGTTGGAGGTCTTGCCCTGGTCGGTCGCCATCCCGGTGGTCGTGTAGCGCTTGACGTGCTCGATCGACTCGAAGCCCTCGCGCAACGCAAGCGCCAGGTCCTTCGACGTGACGTCGTTCTGGAAGTCGACGAAGGCGCGCAGCGTATCGGGCGCGCGACGCGCCGGCAGCTCGCGAACGGGCGCAAAGCCCGTGAGGCGTTCGCCGCGTGCCGTCCCGACGCTGCGAAAGCCCGGCGCCTCCGCCCCCGGCACGAAGGCGTCGAGCGCGTCGTCGAAGCGCAGCTTGCCGCGCGCCTGGGAGTAGAGATGCACCGCCGGAGTCCAGCCGCCATGCATTACCAGGGCATCGCAGGCGATGTCGCGCGACGAGGCGACCCCGGCCACTGGACACGCCTCGACGGCGGCGATCCGGCGCCGTCCTTTCGTGCCCAGGATGGTGTGGCCCGCCAGTACCTCGACGCCGAGCGCCTGCAGCGCCGTAACCAGCATGCTCGGCGGATCCGGCCGCACGTCGATGAGCGTGGTCACGCGGACACCGGCGTTCACCAGATCGCGCGCCGCGCCATACGCGAGATCGCCGCAGGTCGCCACGACGGTGCGACGTCCGACCGCCACGCCGTACTTCAGGGCGTACTGACGTGCGCTATCGGCGAGCAGAATGCCAGGGCGATCGTTGCCGGGAAACACGAGTGGACGCTCATGCGCGCCGGTCGCCGCGACGATCTCGCCGGCGCGCACCTGCCAGAGGCGCTCCCGTGGGCAATCGCTGGCGGACGCGGACGCAACGCGTTCCAGCATGCCGACGTGGTTATGACCGAAGATGCCGAACACCGTGGTGCGCAAGAGCAGGGTCACGTTCGGGCGCTGCTGAAGCTTGGCCACCAGCGCCTCCACCTCTTCGGGCAGCGTGCGGCCACCCCATCCCGCATCCTCCTCCGCGACGACCACGCGGCGTCCCGCGGCGGAAGCTTCCAGCGCCACTTCGAGACCGGCGCGTCCGCCGCCGGCAACCAGCACGTCGCAATGCGCATGGCGATGCTGGTAGCGATCGGGGTCCGGCCCGCTCGGAGCCCGCCCGAGGCCGGCAGCGGCGCGGACCGCCGGTTCGTAGAATCTCTTCCAGAACGACGCAGGCCACATGAAGGTCTTGTAGTAGAAACCTGCCGGCAAGAAGGGTGAGAGCACGTCCGCCACCGCGCCCAGGTCGAAGCCGAGCGACGGCCAGTGGTTCTGCGAGTGCGCGACGAGCCCCTCGCTCAGCTCCACCATCGTCGCGCGCGTGTTCGGGTCCACGCGCCCGCCAGCCGAGCGCAGCGTCACGAGCGCATTGGGCTCCTCCGAGCCGGCCGACAGCACGCCCCGCGGCCGGTGGTACTTGAACGAGCGCCCGAGCAGCACGCGTCCGTTGGCAAGCAGTGCCGAGGCGAGCGTGTCGCCTGCGTAGCCGACGAGCGCCTCGCCGTTGAACGAGAAGCGCAGCGGCTTGCTCCGATCGATGCAGCTTCCTCCCGAAAGCCGATAGGCCTGCATGCTCACCGGTCCTCGTCGCCTGGCTGTTCTCCCGCCCTGTACGTCCGACGGAAGCGGTCGGAGACGGTGTCGCGCACGGCGTTGAACCAGCGCTGGCACCCGTGCAGGTGCAGCCAACGCTCCGTGTGCAAGCCCTTCGGATTGCTGCGGAAGAAAAGGAATCCCGCCCACTCCTCGTCGCCCAACTGCGAAGGATCGGCCGGGCGCGCAATGTGCGCCTCGCCGCCGCCGCGGAACTCGACTTCTGGGCGAGGGCCGCAGTACGGGCAGTGGATGAGCAGCATCTAGTGGGCGACCGCCGCCGCTGCCGCCTCGTCGATGAGCCTTCCCGTACGAAAGCGCTCGAGCGTGAACGGTGCATTGATCGGATGGCAACGGTCGCGCGCGATGGTGTGCGCGAAGATATGACCCGACCCCGGCGTCGCCTTGAACCCGCCGGTGCCCCAGCCGCAGTTCACGTACAGGCCCTTGACCGGCGTCTTGCCGATAATCGGCGAGCGGTCGGGCGTGACGTCGACGATGCCACCCCAGTTGCGCAGTAAGCGCAGCCGCGTGACGACCGGGAAGAGCTCGCAGATCGCCTCGAGCGTATGCGTGGCGATATGCAGGCCGCCCGTCTGGCTGTAGGAAACGTACTGGTCGGTGCCAGCGCCGATCACGAGCTCGCCCCTGTCGGACTGGCTGATGTAGGCGTGCACCGTGTTGGACATCACCACGCAGGGCAGCACCGGCTTGACGGGCTCGGACACCATCGCCTGCAGCGGAAAGCTCTCGATCGGCATGCGCAGGCCCGCGCGTGCCATCACCACGCTGGTGTGCCCTGCGGCAACCACGCCCACTTTTTGCGTCCGAATCACGCCGCGAGTGGTCTCGAGGCGCTCGACCGTTCCCGAGCCGTCGGTGCCGATGCCCATCACCTCGCAGTTCTGGACGATGTCCACGCCGAGCGCGTCCGCGGCGCGCGCGTAGCCCCATGCTACTGCGTCGTGGCGCGCCACGCCTCCGCGGCGCTGCAGAGCCGCTCCGACGACGGGATAGCGTGCCTTCGGATCGATGGAAAGCGGCGGACAGAACGCCTGGGCCTCCTTCGGCGTGAGCCACTCGTTGTCGACGCCGTTCAGCCGGTTGGCATAGATGTGGCGCTTGAAAGACTGTACGTCGTGCTTGTTGTGCGCGAGCATCAGCACGCCGCGCGGCGAATACATCACGTTGTAGTTGAGCGCCTGCGACAAGTCCGCCCACAGCTTCACCGCGTGGTCGTAGAGCCGGATACTTTCGTCGTACAGATAGTTGGAGCGGATGATCGTCGTGTTGCGTCCGGTGTTGCCGCCGCCGATCCACCCTTTCTCCAGCACCGCGATGTTCCGCATCCCATGCTCGGCGGCGAGGTAGTACGCCGTCGCGAGGCCATGTCCGCCTCCCCCGACGATCACCGCGTCGTAACCGACCTTCGGCTCGGGATCGCGCCACGCCCGCCGCCAGTTGCGGTGGTAGCCGAGGGCGTGGCGGACGAGGCTGAAGAGGGAGTACTTCACCAGGCGAGGGCGTAGCCCGGACGCCGCGGATCCGCGCCGGCATGCAGCAGGCCGCTCGCGGGGTCCCGCAGGATCGCGCAAACCGAGCCCATGCTCCACGACTTCTCCGGCCACAGCTCGACATCGTGGCCGAGCTTCTCCAGCGCCGCGATCGTTTGCTGCGGAAAGCGGTTCTCGACGCACAGACGTCCGGGGAAGTATTCGTTCGGTGCGAACGAGTTCGGGAAGCTGAACGGCGCGACGCGCGGCGCCTCGATCGCCTCCTGCAGGCTGAGACCCCACTCGGTGGCATTGAGGAACACCTGCAGCATGGACGCGCACTGGACGTCGCCGCCCGGCGTGCCCCACGCCATCGCGAAGCCATTGCCGCGCAGCGCAAGCGCCGGGTTTGGCGTAAGGCGCGGCCGCTTGCCCGGCTGGACGAACAACGGGTGGTCCGGCTCCAGGCGCCCCTGCGTGCCGCGTGCCGAGGGCGCGAACCCGAGCCCCTCCACCATGGGCGTGTCGTACATCGTGTCCGAGGGCGTCGCGGAGAACGCGTTGCCGTACTTGTCGGCGACGCAACAGTAGATCGTGTCGGGCGCGACGGGCACCTCGCCACTCGACGGGGTGGTTTCACGGTTGGGGCTTCCCAGCCCCGGCTGCGGCATGCGACCGAACGCCCTGTCCGCCTGGATTCGAGCGCGCTGGCGGGCGGCGTACTCTGCCGATAGCAGCTCCCGGGTCGGCACGGTGATGAACTTCGGATCGCCAACGTACGCCTCGCGGTCGGCGAAGGCGAGGTTCATCGCCTCGGAGAGGGCATGGAGGTAACCGACCGAGTTCCAGCCGAGCGCCTGCAGGTCCAGGCCCTCGAGGATCTTAAGCGACTCGAGCAGGACGATGCCCTGGCACCAGACGTCGCAGCTGTGGATCTCGAAGTCGCGGTAGCGCACCGCGATGCTCGTCTCGACCGGCACCTCGAAGCCGGCGAGATCCTCCCGCGTCATGAACCCGCCGTGTCGGCGGTGAAAGCCGGCGATGTCCTGGGCGATCGAGCCCTTATAGAAGCAGTCATGCGCGGCGCGCAGCTTGGCGGCTCGGTCGCCGGGCGCCTTTCGTTCCGCCTCGATCATGCGCTCGATTGTGCGGGCGAGATTCCCCTGCCTGAGCCGACTACCGATCGGCGGGGTGCGCCCGCCGGGCCGGAAGATGGCGGCATTCTCGGCGTAGCGATCGATCTCCCCCCCATGGATCTCGATCGAGCCGTGCAGCTCCGGATACACGTAGAACCCGTCGCGCGCGAGCTGGTAGGCGGGCATCACCGCCTGCTCGAAGCTCAAGCTCCCGAGGCGCCGCAGCGCTTCGATGTGGGTTGCCGGAGCCGCCGGGACTACTTGCCGCAGGATCCCTTCGGGCACGCTCTTGCCGCCTTCGGCCCGAAGCCGTGCCACATCCGTTGCTGCCGGCCAGTGGCCCAGGCCGGCAAGCGACAGCACGCAGTTCTCCGCCTTCAGATAGACGAGCGTCGGCGCGACGCCCGCGAACGAGACGACGTCGGGCTGGAGAATGGAGAGCGCCAGGGCGGCCGTCACGCCGGCGTCCACGGCGTTACCGCCCGCGTCGAGCACGCGCATCGCGGCCGCCGTGGCGAGGTAGTGGCCGCTGGAAACGGCGTAGTGGCTCCCCGCCACGGTGGGGCGCCATGTGGCCGACGCCGGTTCGCGCTTCGTCCTCAGCTTGGCCATGGTCGGCCGACCCCGCATTCGTGCACAGCGAGCGGCCATGCTATTCAGCCGCGTGGCGCTGGACTTTGCTTCGCCCGACATACTCTTTAATCTAGGCGACACGGCGGTTGCGTCTTTCGGGGAGGGAGCATGAGGGCGCGCAGGATGGTGAGGGAGGATCGGGCAGAGCGCGATCCCAAGCTGCGCGTCGGATTCGTTTTGACGCCGGCCTTTACGCTCACCGCCTTCGCCGGCTTCATTGACGCGTTGCGCCTCGCCGCCGACGAGGGCGACCGCAGCCGCCCCATCGAGTGTGAATGGACTGTGCTCGGCGATCCGGGCGTAGCCATCACCTCCAGCTGCGGCGCGAGCGTGCGCCCTTGGAGCGCGATGGAGGATCCAGCGCTCTTCGACTACGTGGTTGTGGTCGGCGGCCTGCTACACGGCGGGCAAAAACTGCTTCCCGGCACCCCTGCGTTCCTGCGCGCCGCCGCCAAGGCCGCGGTGCCCCTGGTCGGCCTGTGCACCGGATCCTTCGTGCTCGCCCGGACCGGCCTCCTCGATGGCTACGTCACGTGCGTGAGCTGGTTCCATCGTCTGGACTTCGCAACACAGTTCCCGCGACTACGCTTCGTCACCGACCGGATGTTCGTGGTCGATCGCGACCGCATGACTTGCGCGGGCGGCACGAGCGTAGTGCATCTCGCGGCGCACCTCATCGAGAAGCACTGCGGCCGCGCGCTGGCGAGCAAGAGCCTTCGCATCATGATCGAGGACTACCCGCTTCCGCCCGACACCCCGCAGCCCGAATCCGTGGTCACCCGCCAGGCCCGCGACGGCCTCGTGCGCCGGGCGATGCTCCTCATCGAGCAGAAGCTCGGGCAAAGCGATCCTCTGCCGGAGCTCCTCGCCGGGCTGGGGATCGGCGTACGCCAGCTCGAGCGGCGCTTCGTCGCCGATGTCGGCATCACGCCGCGCGACTATCGGCATCAGCTGCGCCTTGCGCGGGCCAAGTGGATGCTGGAGCACACGGACATCTCCGTGACCAACATCGGCCTCGAGTGCGGCTTCGGGGACGGCTCCCACTTCTCGCGTGCCTTCTCGCGCCGCTTCAGCCGATCGCCGCTTGCCATCCGCCGCAGCCAGCGATCGCACTAGGCCAGAAGACTTAACAATTCATCTTCCCAGTGTGAGGTTTTGTCCGGACAGAGTGGGGTGTGCAGGAGGTTCCGCGTATCAGCTCAACTGCGAAGAACGAGAACTGCCGTACCATGGAACTAGTCCGCTCGTACCAAGCAATCAACAGTAGTACTTGCCCTCGCGCAAGGCGGATCCAGCCGGCAAAGTTTGCCCATGTTCTGGAAGCTGTCCCTGTTGTGGTATCGCACCGACAAGGCGGCGCTCGCCTTCGCTGCATTCTTCAGCACGATCGTCGGCGCACTCGTGTTCGCCCTGACGGCGGTGATCGAGCACCGCGACGCCCAGGCGGCTTGGCTACGCGCGCAGAGCGAGGCGGAGGCCGCCCGGTTGCGCGAGTTCCACGCTCGCAGCGTCGACTGCCTGGCACGCAACGTTTACTACGAGGCCCGCGGCGAATCGCTCACCGGCCAGTACGCGGTGGCGGAAGTCACCATGAACCGCGTGGCCTCGTCCTTTTATCCGAAGACGGTCTGCGAAGTGGTCTACCAGAGGCGAGCATTCTCGTGGACCGGAATGTGGGACCTCGAGCCTGCCGCCGGACCGGCCTGGCAGCGTGCAGTCAGGGTTGCGGAGGACGTTTACTATCAGCGCCGCCCGGCGATGATGCAGGAGGTAACGCATTTCCATGCCAACTACGTGGAGCCTGACTGGTCCAAAGAGCTCCAGCAGGTCGCCCGCATCGGCAAGCACATCTTCTACCGGTAAGAAAGCACGCCGGTAACGCGGGACATCGAACAGGTGTTGCGTTATTCCAACTGTAGCTGCGAGAACTTCGCGACGCACATAGTTCCCGTTAAATCAAAGCGTTATTGACTGAGAGCCGGCAGACCGCTCCGCTCGCCTGCGGCTACGCCCTCGGGACACTTCGAAATGGCAGACAGTGCGATTTAGTTATCGGGCAACGAACGCGTCCGTAGGCGACCATAGCGCAGGGTTACGTCCCTTGGGGGCGGTTAAAAGTCTCATGAACAATGACGAATAAAGGGAGCGCTTCATGAAGATCAAGAAACACCTCGTTAGATCAGTGATTGCGTTGAGCGGCCTCGGGTTTGCCGGCCAGGCCCTGGCACAGGGCTACGTGGGGGGCAGCGTCGGCCAGACCGATTTCGACAGTGAGATCACCAGTGGACTGATCACTTCTGGTTCGGTCGACACGAAGGACACGGCTTTCAAGCTTTTTGGTGGCTATATGTTCAACCAGAACTTCGGCCTGGAAGCTGCCTACGTCGATCTGGGAGAGGCCAGCTATTCCGGC
Source organism: Burkholderiales bacterium (assembly GCA_035649175.1). Classification (GTDB taxonomy): domain Bacteria; phylum Pseudomonadota; class Gammaproteobacteria; order Burkholderiales; family SG8-39; genus SCGC-AG-212-J23. Next base: position 50,787 of record DASRKB010000180.1, read on the forward strand.
ACGTTTGGAGGCTCACCAGTCACGGGCGGTAAGGTGGAGGCGTCAGGTTTCAACATCTCAGGTCTCGGCAGCTTTCCCGTAACTCCAACGTTCTCGGTATTTGGCAAGTTAGGGCTGTTCATTTGGGAAGCGGAGGCTTCGGATACCACAGGGGGCGTGCCCTTCTCCCAAAAGAACGATGGCACTGACCTGTCTTTCGGGATAGGCGTGAGCTACGACTTCACCAGGAATCTTAGCGCCCGTGCCGAGTGGGAAAGACTCACGCTAGACGAGGTCGACGCCGACGTGTTGTCGATCGGATTCGCCTACAAGTTCTGATCTCAGGCCTGGATGAATCAAGAAGGCGGCTTTCGCCGCCTTTTTTTTGCGAAAGCCCCGGATGCGGGGTCTGCCAACGCTAGGCTCTGCGACGCGACCACCCCAGCGCACCAATCGCTAACGCGACAAGCGCAACACTGCCGGGCTCCGGCAACTGAGTCACCTGCGTTGTTCCTATGTCAGTAAGCGGCTCAAGCCGCAGATCGGCCACTGAAGGTCCCTGAAGGCCTTCATCGGTGCCGAGGTCCAGGGCACCCACCAGACTCTCGATCTGTATCGGATCGATTCCGGTCTCGCCTTCCCCTCCGGTCGCTCCCTCCTCTACCTCCAAGAGCGCTGGTCCTGTAGCGAGGGGGTCCTTGTGCCACATCGTCGCTGCGGCTGGCGTGCTCAAGAGGAACGTCAAAGCAACACCGAGTAAGGTATTTCGAGTCAGTTTCATAGTCCACTCCAAATCGCCATGTGCGCAGTCTCCCCTTAGTGCCGCGCCGCTGCATGAGACGTGGCGCTCATTTTGACTCAAGCACTTAACCATGGTGGGCAGCACGAACGTACTAGAGTTGTACTAGCCATCTGATCGGCAGACATGGCAAGGCAGGACCCGTCGATCCCGACGGCTCGGGACACAAGATGACAAACCTTGCGAGTTTTCCGCCTCGGATGGCGGATCGGTGCGGAACAAATTATGTAACGTGGGGTTCATGCCATAGGCGCAAGCCAGGCTGTGGCGGTCTAATCAAACGCACCAACGACCGGACGGATCCGCACTATGGCGAGCCACAGTAGAGAGCAGCATGCAAAGACCTCGGGGCCAACAGAAACTGTCCGGGCATACGTTCCTTCGGATATTGCGGACCTCGTTCCGCAATATCTTCGTAACCGAAAGCTCGAACTCCAGTTGCTGAAGGACTCTTTAGCCGCCGAAGACCAGGACAGGTTGACTCAACTGGCCGAACGAATGCGAGCCGTAGGCAACCCATACGGTTTTGATCTCATTACCATCCTTGGCCGCGACATAAAGGCATCCGTTGCCAAAGCGGACTACTTGTTCGTCAACTGGTTGGTCGAACAATATGAGGAGTACCTCGACACGGTCGAGGTTGTGCCGGTTAGTGTCAAGACCGTGGCACGCAGCGTCGTCAATAAAGTCGATGTGGTGGCAAACAACGTATGCGAGCACCGCATCCGCTAGAGAGCACGACTTATCCTGGCGTTCTTCAGGCGCACCGAAATCGGGCCGGTACTTGCGTGCGACGCCGCGGAATCGCTCGGCGCCGTAGGTATAGAGCCAGTGCGAGAGTCTCGGCGGCCTCCGCGTCGCCGGAGTCCGCAGCGGCGTGCAGGGAATACATCGCGTCGGTGTACCGGCCGGCATCGAGGAATCGCCTTGCGGTCGCTATGTCGTCCTCGGCCGCGGCCCTGCCGGCGAGGGCCAGCGAGGCGACCGCGAGCGCTGCAGCAACGACCTGTTTCATCGCCGCCTCCGCCTAGTAAAAGATCTCGACGTCGCCGGGCTCGGCATCCGCCGCGATGCGCAGGCCGGCGAGGCTCGGGTCGCCGCTCCCGCGCGGCGCGCTCGCGGGCGCCAGCTGCTGCTCCTGCGCCGGCTGCTGCTCCTGCGACCGCGTGGCGACCACGCCGCTGTAGGTGGCGAGCGCGATGCCGACAATGGCTAGCACTGCGCCGATGCGCAGAGCCAAAATCTGCTTCCTGGATTCCATGACTCGGTCCTTTCCTCTCGTTGGGTCTGCGTCGCACCATGCGGGCAGGTAGCAACAATGCTAGGAAGGAGGCCTCGGCGCGGAAATCCCGCGAAGCCGCAGGGAACCGCGGCCGGCATCCCGCGAACGCGTCGCTGACCGGCGTTCTGAGGCGAAGCGGCGACCGATACCCCGTCTATCCAAGCATCCACAGCGTCACCGGCAGTCCGATGGAAGTGAGAACGGCGCTCGCGCCCATCGCTATCCCGGCGATCGCTCCTTGGAGCTCGCCCTCCGACACCGCCTGCGCCGTGCCTTGGCCGTGCGAGATGGTGCCAAGCGCCACGCCGCGCGCGAGCGGATGTGCAATGCCTGCGATGTTCATGAGCCAGGGCCCGAGCATCGCCCCAACCATGCCGGTCACGATCACGAACACCGCTGCGAGGGCCGGGTTTGCGTGTACGAGTGCGGCCAGTTCCACCGCAATCGGCGCGGTGACGGACTTCACGCTTAGCGAGGCGACGACCATTCCATCCATCTCAAGCCAACCCCCGATCAGCACGGCTGCGACAATGGTCGAGAGGCATCCGGCGACGATGCCGGTCATCGCGGGAAATAGATGCGTGAGCAGCGTTCCGCGGTTCTTATAGATCGGGATGGCAAGGGCCACGGTGGCCGGCGCAAGAAGGAAGACGAGCACATCCTTCGCCGGGCGGTACTCTTCGGAATCGACGCCCACCAACAGTAGCAAAGCGACGATAAGCGCCGTGCTGAAGAAGACCGGTGTCGTTAGCGGGGACGGATAGCGTCTCGCGGCAAAGCGACTGACGACGTATGCGCCCACCGTCAGAGCGACGCAGAAGAGCGTGATTTTCATGGCGCAATGCCGTCGGCCGGGGTTGTGGAGGGCCGGCGGAAATCGATGCGCTGCCGCACCGCGAGCAGGTGGGTCACCGAGCCGGCGATGAGGATTCCAATGGCGGCGCTCGCCACGAGGATGAACAGCAGCGCCAGGCCGCTGGATCGCCACACGTCCCCCAGGCCCATGAGACCCACCGCGATGGGAACGAAGAAGAAGGCGAGGTGCTTGAGGAGTAGAGCGGCCCCGGCTTCTATCCACTCAAGCCTCACCGCCCGCAGGCACAGCAGCACAAAAAGAAGCACCATGCCGAGCATGCTTCCGGGAACCGGAATATGCAGAAGCGTTGCCAGCATGGATCCCGCCTTCGCCAACGCAATCAGAACAGCGATCTGAGCAATCTGACGCATCGCGTCCTTCTCCTTCATCAATCCACTCGGGATGCCGAGCGTTTCGCTGCAGCAACGGCGTTTCGGTGTCGACCTTTCGCCACGCGCTGTGCATGCTAGAAGCAACGCATGCCGGCGAACATCATCCGTTGGGATGAGCCACTTGGCCGAGTTGCAAATTGAGCTTCTTGCGCCGGTGCGCTAGCTTGGCAAAATGATCGTTACCATTTCCGACCTGAGCTTGATCGAGTCCCGAGTCAAGCCCGCGAGCCGCTCAACCGATTGTGTTCTTTGGTCGTGAGCTCACCAGGCTGAGCCAATTCGCAATGACATCGCACGACAAAGTGCCGTGAAAATTCTTCTCGTAGAGGACCACACGCTATTCAGGGAGGGGATGACGCATCTGCTCCGCGTTATCGACGCGACGGTGCAGATGGACGCCGCCGCTGACTGCGTCGAGGCGCTCAAAAACTTGCGCGACCGTACTTATGACCTGGTACTCCTTGATCTGAAGCTACCGGGCGTCCAGGGCCTAGACGCCCTTACAACCCTTCGCAAGGCAGCACCGTCCACCCCGATCGTCGCCCTTTCCGGCGAAGAGGATCCGGACGTCGTTTATCGCGTCGTTGAGGCGGGCGCCATGGGATTCATTCCGAAATCGTCTACATCGGACGTGCTCATTCAGGCTATGCGGTTGGTGCTAGCGAAAGGAATATACCTACCTCCGTCAGCTCTCAATTTCACTCGGTCGGACCGAGCGCCGCCGGTGGTCGCCGATCGCAACGCGGCCCGACCGACTGAACATCCGTGGGCGAGCTGGATATGATGCGCAGAATCTCGGCAATAGCGGTCTGCCGCTCTAGCGCTTGGCGGTACCGCTCACGCTCTCGCGTGATGGCGAGGCGCAGGCGCTCCAAGGTCTGGCGTGGCGACCGAGAGCGCGGCTTTGGCGAGGCCTTTTGACGCCGTTGTGCCACGGTTACTCTCCTAGGAACCGGAAGCGAGCTTATGTGCCGCTATCCTACTCGCGAGATCGAAGCGCAGATGAACGCGCTCCGTCGCGGGTTGCACCCGGTGGTAGCTCGTGAGAAGGACATCCGGTGGCTTGCCGCAGCTCGCAGTGCACGATGCAGCGGCCGATCCGTACGCCGCTACCCCGCGCCCTAACCACCTAGCGCGCGGTGAGCACGGCGCGGATTCCCCCGAAGGCGATTAGCCGGTGCGTTGGTTTGACTCAACTCTCGCGTCGCGAGTAGCGTGGTCGTAGTTGCCGGCCGCGCTTTATCCGCGCGTCGCGTCTCGCAAAGGGGGGAACATGAACGTAGTAAGAAGCCTCGTGTGGGTGCTGCTCGCGCTCGTCTGCCAATCAGCGTGGGCAGACCGAGTTGTCCCGAACTTAAGTTATTGATTTGAGAGTGGGCCGGCCTGGATTCGAACCAGGGACCAAGGGATTATGAGTCGCTTTCTAGGTTGTCCGTAAGCGTCCAGCCGGATCCGCCAAAGTCGCGCGTAACGCTGCCGTCCCCTATTGCTATAGCGGAAATGCCGTCCGCTAGTGTCCAAGAACGTGCGCTTAAAGCTAGAATGCATTCGGGGACTAGTCCGGGGACTGGCCCGAATACGGGGACGGCAAACATGGCTCAACAGCGCACCTTCACCGATGCCTATATCAAGGGCCTGAAGGCCAAGGCGAGGCCATACAAGCGCGCGGAGCACGCCCCCAAGGGGGAAGGTCGGCTAGTCGTCCGCGTGCAGCCTAGCGGCTCTAAAGAGCTTTTCTATCGCTACAGGGCGAACGGCCGCGATACGCTCGTATCGATCGGTCGCTTTGATTCCAAGGCGAGGGAAGCGACAGAAGGGCGCGAGGGCAAAGGGCGCGGGCTCACGTTGGCGGAAGCGCGTGCCGAAACGGACAGGCTGTTCAAGCTTCAGAGGCGGACGGGCGACGTTAAGACCCATCTTGAAGCGCTCAAGCGTGAGCAGGAGATGGAGCGCCGGAAAGGCACGTTCCGCCAGCTTCTAGACACATACACGGAAGCGCTCGAGAAAGCCGGCAAGCCGAGCTACAAGCAAGCCGCGGGAGTTTTCCGCCGCAACGTAGTCGAGCCCTTCCCCACCATGGCGAGCGCCAGGGCGAGCGAGATCGAGCCGGGCGATATACAGCGCATCCTCGCCCGCAT
>DASRKB010000181.1:0-2342 GCA_035649175.1 Burkholderiales bacterium
GGTTGATGTCGAGTCCATCCACTCATTGGACCGATGCTGCAGTGCGGTTGGCTTATCCCAATGTCCGGTATCTGACAGGACTAGTCAGGAACCCAAGCATCCTGACAAGCCATTGCTGGGCAATGTGTATTGTGTCCGCGATACGCTCATAAAAAACGTTATGTGAAATTGCATCGTGCTGCGGTGCAAGAAACGGCGGCAGCAAGGCCGCTATGACGACGACCGTTTTTCGCAGCGTCCGCACGACTCGCAGTATTTGCTCGCGCGTTACCTGATTCGCTGTTCGGTAGTTTCGCAGTAGCTCGCGCTCATCAGCAGAGCGCGCGTCAGCGAACGGCGGGGGAGTCATAGACCCTTCTCCGGTCTCGAGCCAGCGCGGGTCTATGTCCCATTTCCTCGCGATGTAGAGGATCGTTTCACCGCTCGGTGGCACTCCTGCCGCGAACCACTTGTTCACTGTCTGCCGGTGCATCCCGAGCGCGGCGGCAATTTCAGACTGCGTTGTGCCGATGCCCTTATGCTCCGCTGCCTGTACTAACCGCTCAACGAATGTAGTCATTGCCTCTATTCCAAGGGACATTGCGTCCCCCTATCTTTACTCCGAACATCAAGACTTGTCTAGTCGCGGCAACGACTTAAGTAAGGAATTAGTAAGGTTGTCCCTCACAGTTGACGAACTGTCGTAGTACTTCTACACTACGCGCATGAGATACGAAGAGGTGGTGGCGCACTTCGGCGGCGTGACGAAGACAGCGCAAGCCCTTGAAACCAAGAAGCAAGTAGTCCACCACTGGAGCGACCACGCCCGCATCCCCTCCAAGTGGCAACTCAAGATCCAGCGGCGCACTCGGGGTCGTCTAAAAGCTGACAAGCGTAGCCGAGACGACGCCAGGATATTCCTGTCGGCGATCGCGTGAGCGCTAACTGCAGATCATCGCGCCGTATGCGGGTACGCAGATGACGCCGGCATTCTGCTTCCGCTCCCGCTCCCGCTCCATCACGCAACGCCCCCAAGATTCAGAACGCGCAGTGAAGCCTAGCCGCTCGCATACGGGGCCGTGCTTCTCGATCAATGCGGCAGCGCGTTCCTCTGGCGTCGGTGTTGCGCAACCACCAACAACTAGCAGGACAAAGAGATAACGGACCATGGGCGCCTCCTTTCAAGAGTCGCCGCAGTTTACTCATGGGGAGGATAAATGTCATTCGCACGGCGAGGGCGCCTGTCAGACGCCCAGAAGCGAGCAATATGGCAACGAACAGAATCCAAGCTTCCCGCAGCACCATCCAATAGCCCATCCGTCGCCGAATGGCTCGGCGAAGATGATCCCCTCCCGCCACTGGCTCACCGTATCCGCCGTACAGCGGACGGCACGCCTGCGTTACCTCTCGAGAAGCACGTCCTCAAGGCAGCGCTGAAGGCGCTGCGCGCGGACCCTCGCGTCGCCTTCGCTGACCGGCAGCAATCCGGCGTATTCACCGAGGGCGAGCGCGTCATCCGCGTTGGTGCCCCCGGCAAGCTTGACGTTGTGGGCATGCTGAAGTCAGGGCAGTACATCGAGCTGGAAGCCAAGCGCCCAGGTCAGAAACCAGACGCGCGCCAGTCCATGCGAATCGCATTCATTCGCGAGCACGGCGGCATCAGCGGCTACTTCACATCGGCCGCAGAAGCGATAGCACTCCTGCCGTGACCGAAGCCCAGCGCGCACACCTACGCATTCTCGAATCGACGCCGCGCGAGCGCATTACCACGCACGAGCAGCAACCGTTTCTCAAGCCGCAGGGCTACAAGCGCAACACCGCGGAGGAGCGCGCACTGCAACGTCAGCTCCGCGAGATGGAGCGACAGGGCGTCACACGCCAGGATATGTCCGTTCAATGCAAATGCAGCCCGGCCACCATCGTTCGGCTACTCGGTCGCTGCAAGGTACAGAGAGGCAGACATGCTCGTCCCCGATGATCCGCGGCGCCGCCTGGTGCTGGAAGTCGAGCAATACCAGATATGGCATGACCCGCTCGTGCATCGACCGCTCGGGCTCTTCAGAGTCTGGTGCCGGGGCGTATACATCGGCGCGCAGCTATCCATGCCATGCCTGACCGATTGTCAGTGGCTCGAGCGCACGGGCGGCAAGTTCGCCTATCAGAGCGCGCCCGAGAAATCGCGAGCCCTGCGCGGCGTCGCGAAAAATCGTAGCTACAGCATCCACCGTCGCAACCGCATCGAACCTGAAGAAGAGCTAGCCGCTTAGATCGCGTGGCAATCGACGTACAGAGCCTGAAGGCAAAGGCGGACATAGTGTCCGTCATCGGGCATTACGTGCCGCTCAAAAAGCGCGGCTCAGAGT
>DASRKB010000182.1:0-8078 GCA_035649175.1 Burkholderiales bacterium
GGCTGGTCAGCTTCATGCACTACGACTTGGGGTTCTTCGACGATGAGACATGTCGCCTCGAACCGGTGGCCAACCCGTTCCAGGCGAAACTGTTACCCATGTCTTCGGTATAAACCGTCACCCATGTGACCGGAATACACCCTGAGGAATTTGGCGCGCCCGGCAGGATTTGAACCCACGACCCCCTGGTTCGTAGCCAGGTACTCTATCCAACTGAGCTACGGGCGCGAAGGCGCGCATTATAGCAAAGGGAGGTAGTCGAGATGAGCTTCGTACTGACGGTGCAGATCCGGATCAAGCCGGAGAACGTCGATGTGTTCATGAAGGCGGTGATGGAGAACGCGCGCAATGCGCGCAAGGAGCCGGGGTGCCGGCAGTTCGAGGTGCTGGTGGACCCGCAGGACCGGACGAAGGTGATGCTCTTCGAAGTCTACGACGACGAGAAGGCCTTCGAAGCGCACCAGCAGGCGGCGCACTTCAAGACGTACATGGCGGAGGCGGTGCCGCTGCTCGCCTCGCGCGAGCGGCAGGTGTTCAGGAAAGCAGGATAGCGCCCGTCGCGGCGCCGACGCCGATCATCCACAGCGGGTTGAGACGCGTGGCGAGGACGCCTGCGGCGGAGATCGCGGCGATGAGCCAGAGGCGCCAGTCGGGCGTGCCGCCGGGCGTGGCGATGACGTAGCCGCCGGAGAGCACGAGCGCGACGACGATCGGCGCGATGGCCTTCTGGATCGCCTTGCGCCACGCCGACTCCTTGAAGCGGTCCCAGACGTCGGAGACCCAGTACGAGATCAGCGCCGCCGGTGCGCACACCGCCGCGGTGGCGACGAGCGCGCCGGCGAAGCCGGCGGCGCGGTAGCCGATCAGGCTCGCGATGAGGACGTTGGGGCCGGGCGCGGCTTGTGCGACGGCAAAGAGCTGCACGAACTCCACCGGTCCCGTCCATCCCTTGACCTCGACCACGATACGCTGCATCTCGGGCATCACCGCCGGCATGCCGCCGAACGCGAGGAGCGAGAGCAGGCCGAAGTAGAGCGCGATCTCGAGCAGGATCAGAGCCACTGCTTCCTCGCGGCGAAGAGGGCGAGCGCGAGCCCGATTGGCATCACGTAGACGAGAGAGACGCGCGCGATCGCGACTGCGATGAAGCACGCGGCGACGAGGACGAGCGCAACGGGCTGCCTGACCAGCGTGCGGCCGAGCTTGATCGCGGTGCCGATGAACAGGCCCGCCCCCGCCGCGCCGACGCCGGTGACGATCGCCTTCACGAGCGGCACGTCGACGAAGTCGGCGTAGAGGATGCCGAGCGCCAGCACCCAGCAGAAAGGCAGCGCCATCAAGCCCAGGAAGGCGACGAGCGCCCCCTTCACGCCGAACCAGCGCTTGCCGAGCACGATGGAGGCATTGCCCACGTTCGGGCCGGGGAGGAACTGGCACAGGCCGATCGTCTCGGCGAAGTCCGCCGGCTCGAGCCAGCGGCGCTCCTCGACCATGACGCGGTGCGCCCAGGGCAGCACGCCGCCGAAGGAGCGTGCTCCGATCGAGAGGAAGCCGAAGAAGAGCTCGGTGAGGCTGCGGGGCGGCGTTGCGGCCATTCTTTTGTGGGAATATACCGTCGAATGCGTGCGCTGATCGCTTCGGTCGTTTGCTTGGTGTCTTTTTCTCTGAAGGCCGATCCGCTGCCCATCTTCGACGCGCACCTGCACTACAGCCACGATGCGTGGCAATCGGTGCCGGTTGCCGACGTGATCGCCATCCTGCGCAAGGCGGGCGTGCGCCGGGCGCTGGTGTCCAGCTCGGGCGACGACGGGCAGCAGCGCCTCTACGCCGCGGCGCCCGATCTCATCGTCCCTGAGCTCCGCCCCTACCGCACCCGCGGAGAGATTGGGACATGGGTGCGGGATCCCACGGTCGTGAATTACCTCGAGGAAAGGCTCGCGAAGCATCGCTATGCGGGCATCGGCGAGTTTCATCTCTTCGGCGCGGACGCCGATCTGCCGGTGCCGCGGCGCATGGTCGAGCTCGCGCGCAAGTACAACCTCTTCCTCCACGCGCACTCCGATGCCGACGCGGTCGAGCGGCTGTTCCGCCAGTGGCCGCAGGCGCGCATCCTCTGGGCGCATGCCGGGTTCGAGCGCCCCGAGGTCGTCGAGCAGATGCTGAAAAAGCACCGCAACCTCTGGGCAGACCTTGCCTTCCGCACCGACCACGGCTCGGGCGGCAAGATCGACGAAGCCTGGCGCGGCGTGTTCCTGCGCCATCCCGACCGTTTCATGGTCGGCACCGACACCTTCACGCCCGAGCGCTGGCACTACGTCCCCGGCCACGCCGAGTGGTCGCGCGCCTGGCTCGCCACGCTGCCGCGCGAGGTCGCCGAGCGCATCGCATGGAAGAACGGCGAAGATCTCTTCGGCTCTGCGCTCTCGCAGGACTAGCGTTCGCCTCGCCCGCGTGGGCGTGCACGCCCTCGCTCGAGGGCACGCGGCTCGAGTCGGCGCGGCACGTCCTTGTCTACAAGGCTTCCTCGCTGGCGGTTTCGGAGCATTTCTCCGTCGACGTGGAAGCTTGTGCCAAGTCGGGGGGCACCCCGAAAGCGCTGACAGTCGATGCGCACATGCCGGCGCATCGGCACGGCATGAACTACGCGCCCGAGGTCACCTCGCTCGGGCCGGGGCGCTGGCGCGCCGAGGGGCTTCTGTTCCATATGCCGGGAAACTGGGAGCTTGTTTTCGTGGTCGACGGCGAGCGCCTCGCCCATGCCGTGGAAATTTCGTTTTTCGATGAGATCGAAAAAGGCAAGATCCTCGCGCACGGCCCCTGGCCGCCGCCCGCGCGCCGCGATCCGAGCAACCGCGTCTCGGGCAATCGCGCGGCGATCGCGCTCGGCGAGCGGCTTTTCTTCGAGCCCCGGCTCTCGGGGACCGGCTCGGTGCTCTGCGCGACCTGCCATGTGCCCTTTCGTCACTTCCAGGACGGCCGGCCGCGCGGGCACGGCCTGGAGACGGTGGACCGTAACACGCCGTCGCTGCTCAACGTCGCCTTCTATCGCTGGTACGGCTGGGACGGCGGGCACGACAGCCTGTGGTCGCAGAGCATCCGCCCGCTTCTCGATTCGCGGGAGATGAACGCGTCGCCGGCGCATGTCGCATCCACGCTCAGGTCACTTTATGGAGATCAATATAGAAAGGCGTTCGGAAGAGCGCCGCCAGAGAGCGATGAAGCACTCCTGGTGGATGCGGGAAAGGCACTCGCGGCGTTCCAGGAGACGCTCATCAGCGGTCGCACGCCTTTCGACGAATTCAGGGATGCGCTGGAGAAAGGCGAAGAGCACGACTACCCGCTCGCAGCGCAGAGAGGGCTGAAGATCTTCATCGGCAAGGGAAACTGCAGCGTGTGCCACTTCGGCCCGCTCTTCACGAACGGCGAGTTCGCCGACATCGGCGTCCCTTTCTTCGTCGCGCCGGGCAAGGTCGATGCGGGGAGAATCGAGGGCATCAAGACCGTGAAGCACAGCCCCTTCAATCTCCTTGGCCGCTACAGCGACGACGCCTTGCGCAAGAGCGGCACCGGCACGCGGCATGTCGAGGCGCAGCACCGCAACTTCGGCGAGTTCCGGGTGCCCGGCTTGCGCAACGTCGCGCACACGGCCCCGTACATGCACAACGGGAGCTTCGCCACGCTCGCCGACGTGGTGCGGCACTACTCCGAGCTCGACGAGGAGCGGCTCCACGCCGACGGCGAGCGCATCCTGCGGCCGCTGCGTCTCACCGGCCAGGAAGCCGACGACCTGGCGGGATTCCTGCGCACACTGTCGCCGCGCGGCGACAGATAGCTCATGCGAATCATGAAGGACGTGAACCAGCGCCTCCGGCGCCGCGGTCGCTGGGCTTAACATGCAGGCAACGACGAAGGAGGTCCTCATGATCCGGAACCGCCTGCTTGTCCTGCTGTTCGCGCTTCTGTCCTTCGGAGCCGGCGCCCAATCCGAGAGCCAGCTCGTCGAGAAGTACGCGACGCTCGCCGGCTCCGACGCCGATGCGCAAACGCTCGTGACCGGGCTGCGCACCGGCAACGACTTCAGCATCGGCACGACGAGCTTCGACCCGCCCACCGGCGAGATGGGATACGGCAACGTGAATATCTCGCTCGCGCTCGCCGAGAAGAGCCTCGCCGACCAGGGTATCACCAGCCCGACGTCCGAGCAGCTGCACGCGGCGCTCATCGGCACCGCCTCCGACCCGGGCGTCCTCGCCCAGCGCGCGGCGGGAATGGGCTGGGGACAGCTCGCGCTTTCCCGGGGCTATACCCTGGGCGAGGTGATGCGCTCGCCGCGCGCGGACAAGGCGCTCGAGAAAGCGCCGAGCATCGAAAAGGCGGTCAAGGTCGCGAAGCCCGAAAGGCCGATGAAGCCCGAGCGCCCGGTCAGGTTCGAGCGGCCTGAGCGGCCGGTGAAGCCGGAGCGGCCGATCCGCTGATGCGTCGGATCGCTGCAGTGCTGGCGGCCAGCCTGGCGCCGGTGGTGTCCTACCCGCTCGCCGCCGACGAGCTGGGAGGCGGCGTGCACTACAGCACCGGCGACTACGGCCTCTCCAGCAGTACCGAGATCACCTCGCTCGTCTTCACTGCCGAGCAGGAGACCGGCGACTGGCGCCTGAAGCTCACGGTTCCTTACCTCGAAGTCACCGGCCCAGCGACCGTCATCCCCGGCATCGGGAACGTCGGTCGCGCCGCCAATACGACCAAGAGCACCTCCGCGGGCCTCGGGGACATTGTCGGTGCGGCGACCTACGGCCTTTACTTCGCCCGTGGAACCGCGATCGACCTCACGGGGCGGGTGAAGCTGCCCACCGCCGATGCCGACGAGGGCCTCGGCACGGGCGAGATGGATTTCGGGTTCCAGGTCGATGCCTACCAGGCGATGGAACGGGTCACGCCTTTCGTCGGCATCGGCTACACGTTCTTCGGCGATCCCGCCTTTGCGAGCCTGAACGACGTGTGGAACTACAGCATCGGCGCGACGTACCGCATCGACGAGCGCGACAGCGCCGGCCTGAGCCTGGATGGGCGCCAGCAGGTCTCGGCGGACTCCGGAAAGATGCGTGAGTTCGTCGGGTACTGGATGCGCCGCTTTCAGGGCCCGTGGCGCGCACAGTTCTACTTCCTCAAGGGGTTTGCCGACGGCAGTCCGGATTGGGGCGCAGGCGCCACCGCGCTATACGCGTTCTAGCAACCGCCCGCGCAGGCCATAGAGAGCGACTGCTGCGACGAGCGCGAGGGCCGCGTACATCAGCCACGCGCCCTGCCATCCGTAGGGCCCGCGCAGCGTGCTCGAGAGCACGAGCGCGCTTCCCATCGCGAGCGAGCCCACGAGCGCCCAGCCGCCCTGGTAGGCACCGCGGCGTCCGACAGGCGCAAGGCGCGCCACCGCCGCCGGCACCGCGGAGCTGAAGACGAGCTCGGCGAAGCTGAAGACCACGGTGCCGACGAGCAGTGCGGCCGCCGGGTGCGGCACGAGCGCGTAGCAGGTGAACGCGCCGGCGAGCACGAGCGAGGCCGCGCCGAGCAGCCAGAAGGGCCCCGAGGGCTCGATGCGCGTCGCCACCGGCACGGCGAGCGCGGCGACGATCAGGCTGTTTCCGCCGAGCACGAGGCCAATGTAGCCCTCGCCCAGGCCGAGATCGGCGCCGAAGAGCGGGCTTGCGATCACCACGAGCCCCATCGAGAGCGGGAAGATGACGGCGCAAGCCGCGAAGAGCAGGAACGTGCGATCGCCGAACGCGGACACCGTATCGCGCAGCATGCCTTCTCTTGTTACATGCTCCGCGGGCACGGGCGTGCGCAGGGCAGCAAGGTAGAGCACGGCGACGAGGACATAGCCGAGCGCGCTCAGCAAGGCGAGGACCGCGTAGCTGCGCTCGGCAACGTAGCCCGCAGGTATCACCGCGACGGTATAGGCCACGCTCATCACCGTGTAATTCAGCGCGAGCACCGACTGGCGCCGTTCCGCCGGCGCGAGATCGAGGAGCAGCGCGGCCGCGACCGGCATGTTCACCGCGCCCGCCAGCCCGATCGAAGCGCTCCAGGCAAAGAGGCTCGCCGGCCCGGTAACGAGCAGAAAGCAGGGGAGCGCGATCGCGCTGAAGGCCGCGGCCGCCACGAGCAGCGAGCGCCGGCCAACGCGGTCGGACAGCGCGCCGAAGAACGGCGCCGCCGCGCCGCGGAGCGCGTTCTCCAGGAGGAAGGCCGCGCCCACGAGGGCGAGATCGATGCCCGCCACGCGCACGAAGTAAATGCCCAGGAACGTGACCACGCCCATCCTCGCGGCGACCACGAGGAAGTTGGCGGCGACGACGACGCGAACGCGCCGGTCGAGGCTCAGAAGCCCCAGTAGTCGAGGCCTTCGGGAAGCGGCTCGCCCAGCGTGAGCGAGGCGAGCTTGGCGTACTGTCCTTCGGAGTAGAGAAGCGGCTTGCCCTTCTTGCCCATCAGCACCTGCTCCACCTCGCCGAGGAAGATGGTGTGCGTGCCGTGCGCGAGCTTCTTCACCACCCGACAATCGAAGGACACGAGCGCGTCGATGAGCACAGGCGAGCCGGTGGCGAGGCGCGTCCAGTCCCGCGACTTGAAGCGCGACTCGCCGGAGTGCGCGCCGCTAAAGCTTGTCGAAAGCTCCCAGTCCTCCGCGCGCAGCACGTTCACGCAGAAGACCTCGCTCTTCGCCACCGCCTGGTGGGTACCCGCGAGCTTGTTGATGCAAGCGAGCACCGTGGGCGGGTCGGCGGTGGCCGAGCACACCGCGGTCGCGGTCATGCCGTAGCGGTGTCCGGCGTGCGCGCTGGTGATGATGTTCACCGCGCCCGCCAGCGTGCGCATGCCGAGCTTGAACTGCTCGGGGTCGACGACGGATTTCGGCTCCACGACGCCGATTCTAAGAGCACACTCTTTGTCTTGACTCACGCCGGGCATTCTGGCGTAACATGCCTGCGTGAAGTCGAAACGCTCGCCGAGCAAGCGCATCGCGAAAGCGAACACGCCGCCGGAACTCCCGGAGGAGTTGCCGGGCGGCCGCATCCTCGAGCGCCCCGACGGCTTCTACTGGGAATCGAAGGGCGAGCTCCACGGCCCCTTTGCCACGCTCGCCGAGGCGGAGGCGGACATGCTCTCGGGAGGCGTCCCGGACGCCCCGGATCCGAATGTCCTGCAGGAAACGGAATCCGAGCTCGGCATCAACGAATGGATCGACCCGGACACCGGTGGCCCTGCGGAGGACTCGGTTCCCCGCATCGAAGACCACTAGATCTGCCGAAACGGTGTCCGCGCCTTCGCGGGGATGACATCCGGCAGGTCAGCCGGCGCGCAGGATTCCCTGCACGCGCTCGATCTCGACCGGCTTGACCATGTAGTCGTCGAAGCCGGCCTCGGCGGCGAGCTGCCGGTCCGCAGGCTGGCCCCAGCCGGTCACCGCGACGAGCTTTGCGCCTCGCGTGGCCGGCAGCGCGCGCAGCCGCCTGGCGAGCTCGAATCCGTTGACCTTCGGCAGGCCGATGTCGAGGAAGGCGAGCTGTGGGCGGAAGTCGGCTGCGGCAGCGAGCGCCGCCTGGCCGTCGTGCTCCACGCGCACCTCGTTGCCCATGCGCCGCAGCAGCGTCGCGAACGTGCTCGCGAAATCCAGATTGTCGTCCGCAAGCAGGATGCGCTGACCCTTTGCCTGTCTCGAGCCCCTGACAAAGGGATCGCGAGCATCGCGAGCGGGGGAGTACTTCTCCCCCATTATGGGAATGCGCACCTTGAACTCCGCGCCGCGCCCCGGCCCGTCGCTCGAGACGCTGATCGTACCGCCGTGGAGCTCGACGAGGCGCCGCGCGAGCGACAGGCCCACGCCCAGACCCATGGTCGAGCGCTCGAGCGACTTGTCGGCCTGGGCGAACATCTCGAAGATCTCCTCGCGCATCTCCGGCGCGATACCCACCCCGCTGTCGCGCACCCGCGCCACGAGCTCGCCGCCTTCGACGCCGATCTCGAAGTCCACGCTGCCGCCCGCGTCGGTGAACTTCACGGCGTTGTTGAGCAGGTTCAGG
>DASRKB010000183.1:0-12933 GCA_035649175.1 Burkholderiales bacterium
CGACGAGCTGTTCCTCTCACCTAACACCGTGAGCACCCACCGCACCCGCATCCTCCGCAAGATGAACATGAAGTCCAACGCGGAGCTGATGCACTACGCCATCGCGCACCACCTGGTGGATTGAGGGAAAAGGGGTCAGGACCCTTTTTCCGCGAGGACCCTTTCTCCGCGTTTGCGCTTCTCTCCTGTAGTCAAACGACTACAGGCCGCCGTGGGGTTTCGCGATACCCCGCGTCGTTATTCCCTCGTAGCATTCCGACGTTCTTAGCGCCTAAGAACACACTCTTCTTCCGCATTTCGGGGCAAACATGGAATCGATTCATTCTGGCCTGCAGATCATGCTCGATCGCGGCGAGCTGCTGAAGGCGCTGCGCGCGTTCCGGCGCGGCGACTTCTCGGTGCGCATGCCGCTCAACCTGACCGGCATCGACGGCGAGATCGCGCAGGCGTTCAACGACTGCGTGGAGCTCGAGGAGGCGAAGGCCGCGGAGATCGGGCGCGTCGCGGAGGCCGTGGGCAAGGAAGGCCAGACCGGCGCGCGCATGAGCCTGCCGGGCGTTTCGGGCGCATGGAACGAGGTGGTGCAGTCGGTGAACACGCTGGTTGCGGACGTGGTGTATCCGATGACCGAGGTCGCGCGCGTCATCGGCTCGGTGGCGAAGGGCGATCTCTCGCAGACCATGGTGCTGGAGGTCGACGGGCGCCCCCTCCGGGGGGAGTCGCTGCGCCTGGGCAACGTGGTGAACACCATGGTCGGGCAGCTCAACGCCTTCTCCTCCGAGGTCTCGCGCGTGGCGCGCGAGGTGGGCACGGAAGGCAAGCTCGGCGGCCAGGCGGCGGTGCCGGGCGTGGCCGGCGTATGGAAGGACCTGACCGACAACGTGAACTCGATGGCCGCGAACCTAACTGGCCAGGTGAGAAACATCGCGGAGGTGACCACCGCAGTCGCGCACGGGGATCTCTCCAAGAAGATCACCGTCGACGTGAAGGGCGAGATCCTCGAGCTCAAGTCGACGATGAACACCATGGTCGACCAGCTGAACGCGTTCGCGGGCGAGGTGTCTCGGGTGGCGAAGGAGGTCGGCTCCGAGGGCAAGCTCGGCGGCCAGGCGCAGGTGAAGGGCGCGGGCGGCGTCTGGAAAGACCTCACCGACAACGTGAACTCGATGGCGGCGAACCTTACCGGTCAGGTAAGGAACATCGCGGAGGTGACCACCGCGGTCGCGCGCGGGGATCTCTCCAAGAAGATCACCGTCGACGTGAAGGGCGAGATCCTCGAGCTGAAGTCGACGATGAACACCATGGTCGACCAGCTGAACGCGTTCGCGAGCGAGGTGTCCCGCGTGGCGAAGGAGGTGGGCTCCGAGGGCAAGCTCGGCGGCCAGGCGCAGGTGAAGGGCGTCGCCGGGGTCTGGAAGGAGCTGACCGACAACGTGAACTCGATGGCCGCGAATCTCACCGGCCAGGTGAGGAACATCGCGGACGTCACCGCCGCGGTGGCGAGCGGGGACCTCTCCAAGAAAATCACCGTCGACGTGAAGGGCGAGATCCTGGAGCTCAAGTCCAACGTCAACACCATGGTTGACCAGCTGAACGGCTTTGCCGCGGAAGTGACGCGGGTGGCCCGCGAGGTGGGCTCCGAGGGCAAGCTCGGCGGCCAGGCGCAGGTGCGCGGCGTGGCGGGCGTATGGAAGGACCTCACCGACAACGTGAACTCGATGGCGGCGAACCTCACCGGCCAGGTGCGCAATATCGCGGAAGTCACCACCGCGATCGCCAAGGGCGACCTGTCGCGCAAGATCACCGTCGACGTGAAGGGCGAGATCCTCGAGCTCAAGTCGACGATCAACACCCTGGTCGACCAGCTGAACGCCTTCGCTTCCGAGGTCTCGCGCGTCGCGCGCGAGGTCGGCACCGACGGCAAGCTTGGCGGACAGGCGATGGTGCCGGGCGTGGGCGGCGTGTGGAAGGACGTGACGGACAACGTGAACTCCATGGCCGCGAACCTGACCGGACAGGTGCGCAACATCGCCGAGGTGACTACCGCGGTCGCCAAGGGAGACCTGTCGCGCAAGATTACGGTCGACGTGAAGGGCGAAGTGCTCGAGCTGAAGTCGACCATCAACACCATGGTCGACCAGCTGAACGGCTTCGCTGCGGAGGTCACCCGTGTCGCTCGCGAGGTCGGGACCGAGGGCAAGCTCGGCGGCCAGGCGCAGGTGAAGGGCGTCGCCGGGGTCTGGAAGGAGCTGACCGACAACGTGAACTCGATGGCCGCGAATCTCACCGGCCAGGTCAGGAACATCGCCGAGGTCACCACCGCGGTGGCGCGCGGCGATCTCTCGAAGAAGATCACCGTGGACGTGCGAGGCGAGATCCTCGAGCTGAAGAGCACGATCAACACGATGGTGGACCAGCTCAACGCCTTCGCCTCCGAAGTCTCGCGGGTGGCGAAGGAGGTGGGCTCCGAGGGCAAGCTCGGCGGCCAGGCGCAGGTGGTGGGCGTCGGCGGGGTGTGGAAGGACCTCACCGACAACGTGAACTTCATGGCCGCGAACCTGACCGGCCAGGTCAGGAACATCGCCGAGGTGACCACGGCGGTGGCGCGCGGCGACCTCTCGAAGAAGATCACCGTGGACGTGAAGGGCGAGATCCTCGCCCTGAAGAGCACCATCAACACCATGGTCGACCAGCTGAGCGCATTCGCGGCGGAGGTGTCGCGCGTAGCGCGCGAGGTCGGCACCGACGGCAAGCTCGGCGGCCAGGCGCAGG
This sequence comes from Burkholderiales bacterium, assembly GCA_035649175.1. Classification (GTDB taxonomy): domain Bacteria; phylum Pseudomonadota; class Gammaproteobacteria; order Burkholderiales; family SG8-39; genus SCGC-AG-212-J23. The sequence goes on from DASRKB010000183.1 coordinate 2,773, forward strand.
TGAAGGGCGTGGGCGGCGTGTGGAAGGACGTGACCGACCACGTGAACTCCATGGCCGCGAACCTGACCGATCAGGTGCGCAACATCGCCGATGTCACCACCGCGGTGGCGCGCGGCGATCTCTCGAAGAAGATCGCCGTCGACGTGAAGGGCGAGATCCTAGAGCTGAAGTCGACCATGAACACCATGGTCGACCAGCTCAATGCCTTCGCGGCAGAGGTGACGCGCGTGGCGCGCGAGGTCGGCACCGAGGGCAAGCTCGGCGGCCAGGCGCAGGTGGTGGGCGTGGGCGGGGTGTGGAAGGACCTGACCGACAACGTGAACTTCATGGCCGCGAACCTCACCGGCCAGGTGAGGAACATCGCCGAGGTCACCACCGCGGTGGCCAGGGGCGACCTCTCGAAGAAGGTCACGGTCGACGTGAAGGGCGAGATCCTCGAGCTCAAGTCGACGGTGAACACCATGGTCGACCAGCTCAATGCCTTCGCCGCCGAGGTGACGCGCGTCGCGCGCGACGTGGGAACGGAAGGCAAGCTCGGCGGCCAGGCCGACGTGAAGGGGGTGGGCGGGGTGTGGAAGGACCTCACGGACCATGTGAACTCGATGGCCGCGAACCTCACCAGCCAGGTGCGCGGCATCGCGAGCGTGGTGACCGCGGTGGCGATGGGCGACCTCGAGCGCAAGCTCGCGGTGGAGGCGAAGGGCGAGGTCGCGGCGCTCGCCGACACCATCAACGGGATGATCGACACGCTGGCCACCTTCGCCGACCAGGTGACCAACGTGGCGCGCGAGGTGGGATCCGAGGGAAAGCTCGGCGGGCAAGCCCGCGTGCCAGGCGCCGCCGGCCTCTGGAAGGAGCTCACCGAGAACGTGAACCGCCTGGCGGCGAACCTCACCACGCAGGTGCGCGCCATCGCCGAGGTGGCGACCGCGGTGACCAAGGGGGACCTGACGCGCTCGATCACGGTGGAGGCTCAAGGGGAGGTCGCCTCGTTGAAGGACAACATCAACGAGATGATCCGCAACCTGAAGGACACCACGCGCAAGAACACCGAGCAGGACTGGCTGAAGACGCACCTGGCGCGCTTCACGCGCATGCTGCAGGGTCATCGCGACCTGGTGACGGTGTCCAGGCTCATATTGAGCGAGCTGACGCCGCTGGTGAACGCGCAGCAGGCCGCCTTCTACGTCGCCGACCATCGGAACGGGGACTCGACGCTCGAGCTGCTCGCGGGCTACGCGCAGCGCCATTCCAAGACGCTGCCGCGCAGGATCGCGTTCGGCGAGGGGCTGGTCGGGCAGTGCGCGTTCGAGAAGAAGCGCATCGTCCTCGGCCAGGCGCCCTCCGACTACATCCGCGTCAGCTCCTCGCTGGGCTCGGCCGCGCCGGTAAACATCGTGATCCTGCCGGTGCTGTTCGAGGGGCAGGTGAAGGCGGTGATCGAGCTCGCCTCGTTCTCGCGCTTCAGCGAGATCCACCAGACCTTCCTCGATCAGCTCACCGAGTCGATCGGCGTGGTGCTGCACACCATCGCGGCGAACATGCAGACGGAGTACCTGCTGCACCAGTCGCAGTCGCTCACTGCCGAGCTGCAAGCGCAGCAGGAGGAGCTGAAGAAGACCAACGACCGCCTGGAGCAGCAGGCGCTCAACCTGCAGAGGTCCGAGGGCCTGCTCAAGTCCAAGCAGGACGAGCTGCGCGCCGCGAACGAGCAGCTGCAGCAGAAGGCGCGCCAGCTCTCCGAGCAGATGTACCAGGTCGAGTTCAAGAACCGCGAGATCGAGCAGGCGCGCGCGGCGCTGGAGGAAAAGGCAGAGCAGCTGTCGCTCTCGTCGCGCTACAAGTCCGAGTTCCTCGCGAACATGTCGCACGAGCTGCGCACGCCGCTCAACAGCCTGCTCATCCTGGCGCGGCTGCTCGCCGACAACGTAGGTGGCAACCTCACCCCCAAGCAGGTGGAGTTCGCGCGCACCATCCACTCCTCGGGCGCCGAGCTCCTCGCGCTCATCAACGACATTCTCGATCTCGCGAAGATCGAGTCGGGCACCGTGACGCTCAACATCGGCGCCGAGCGTTTCTCGGAACTGGTCGAGTACGTCGAGCGCACCTTCCGCCAGATGTCGACCGACAAGGGCCTGGAGTTCACGGTCGAGCTCGACCCGGACCTGCCGCCTGCGATCGAGACCGACGGAAAGCGACTGCAGCAGATCGTGACCAACCTCCTGTCCAACGCGTTCAAGTTCACCGCCAAGGGCAGCGTGCGGCTGCTCGCGCAGCCCGCGACCTCGGGCTGGACCCGCGGGCACCCGGTGCTCGAAGGGGCGGGCGACGTGGTCGCGTTCTCGGTCGCCGACACCGGCATCGGCATCCCGGCGAGCAAGCAGCGTCTGATCTTCGAGGCGTTCCAGCAGGCCGACGGTACGACGAGCCGCGAGTACGGCGGTACGGGCCTGGGCCTCTCGATCAGCCGCGAGCTCGCCCGCCTGCTCGGCGGCGAGATCTGCGTGCAGAGCGAGCCGGGAAAGGGAAGCACCTTCACGCTGTATCTTCCGCTGGGCTACCAGCCGGCGCCGCAAGCCGGGCGGCCGGAGCCCGAGGCGGTGCGCCGGGTCGAGCCGCCAGTGCTCGCCGCGGCGAGGGCAGTCGCGCAGTCGCCCGTGGAGGAGCGCGCTTCGCCTCGCCCGCCGCGCGCGCCGGCCGAGGTCGCGGGGCGCAAGGTGCTGGTGGTCGACGATGACATCCGCAACGTGTTCGCCCTCACGAGCGCCCTGGAGCAGCACGACATGCAGGTCATGCATGCGGACAGCGGCAAGGAGGCGATCGAGCTTCTGAAGCGCACTTCCGATGTCGACGTCGTGCTGATGGACGTGATGATGCCCGGACTCGACGGCCTCGACACCATGCGGCTGGTGCGCCAGATCGACGGCTACGCCGATCTGCCGGTGATCGCGGTGACCGCTAAAGCGATGATCGGCGACCGGGAGCGCTGCCTCGAGGCGGGGGCGAACGAGTACGTCGCCAAGCCGGTCAGCGTCGAGGAGCTGATCGCCGCGCTCTCGCGCACCCTCGCCGGCGCCCACGCGTGAGGCAAGAGCCGGGATTCGAAACCCTCCTCGAGACGCTTGCGGGCCTGGCGGCGGCGAACATCGTGTTGATCGAGACGCTGCACGAGCACCGCGTGCTTGAGAAGACCCACTTCGCCCACGCCTTCGCGCGCGCGCTCGACGGCCTGGCGGTGGAGCACCGCGGCGGCATGATCGAGCACGTTCTGCAGAGCCTGCGCGACCGCTGTATGAACCTCGAGCGCGAGGACGCCGCCGACGTCAAGGCCTGGCTGGCAAGGATGCTGGACCGCTGAGGTATTCGGTCGAGCCTGCAACCGCCGTGCCAAGCTCCTGGCCGGCGCGTCTGGCCGACAGCAACGCATCGGCGTAGCATCGGCTCTCTCCGCGGGGAGGATGCCATGTCGATCAATTCCGGCAGTCTGCCTTTCACTCGAACCCTCGTCGCCGCCGCGCCCGACGCGGCGGGCGTGTTCGCGCTCTGGGAAAGCGGCGGCGTGGTGTACTACGGCAGGGCCGAGGCGATCCGCGGCGCGCTCGAGATCCAGCTCCGGGCGCGCGTCGCGAGTGGTCGGCGCGTGAGCGGCTGTAGCTGGGAAGTCAGCGCCGAGCCCGACCGGCGCCACGGCGAGCTGCTGCGCGAGTACGCTGCCGCGCATCGCGCACTGCCGCTGTGGAACGATCCGCAGCGTCTTCCGACGGACTAGAGGCGCTTGTCGCGGGTGCGAACCATTCAGGCTTCCTGCTTCAGCACCCGGCGAATGACATCCGCCAGGATGTTCTTGGTGTAGGGCTTCGTGATGTAGCCGTCGACGCCCATGACGAGGCCGCGGCCGATGTCCTCCGGCGCACTGCGCGCGGTGAGCATGATGATCGGCAGTGCGTGGAGATCCTTGTGCCGGCGCAGGCGGGCCAGGATCTCGAAACCGTCGCCGTCGGGAAGCTCCACGTCGAGGAGCAGCAGGTCCGGCGCGCCCTTGTCGAGCATTTCCTGCAGGAAGTCCTTGAGGGAGCCCGCCACGCGCACCTGGTAGCCGGCCATGCTGACGCGCAGGTCGGCGAGCGCGAGCTGATCCGGATCGTCTTCGACGATCAGAACGACGGTGTCGGCCGGCGCCTTCTGCGACGCGCCGCGCGCCGCAAGCCGGTCGGTGGCGAGATAGGCGCCGGTGCGCGCGAGCGCCGCGCTGACTGCCTGCGCCTCGCTTAGCTCAAGCTGTCCGAGCTTGATCTCCGGCGCGCGCTGCGGCGTCTCGTCGATCGTATCGCTGCCGGGCTCCGGCATGGGCTCGATCAGGCGAAGCTCGGTCAGCTCGCCGAGCCATTCGTCCAGCACCTCTTGCGGCGAGTGGCGCAGCAGGGCTTGCATTACGTCGGCGTGGCCGTGCAAGTCTATGAGCCCCAGGAGCCGGCGGTAGTCGGCGGGCATGGCCGTGTCCTCGCTCTCCCATGCCTCGCGTCCGGCGCGCGTCAGGCGATATCTCCGCTCCCGTTCGCTCATGGGAGCGGAGTATCGCACCGCACGCGCTCGAAGCGCATGAGCACGTTCACACTGACCAGGTCGACGTCGGTCTCGTCGATGTCCCCGCCGTCGAATGTGAAATCGGTGTTGCTCTCGCTCGTGAGAACGAACCGATAAGGCCGCTCGCCTGGGCGTCGAGTTCGCCGCGAGCTCGAGCGCGGTTGCCTCGACGCTGGCGCTGCGCCCGGCCCGCTCGGCAAGCGAGAGGCCCGGCGCGCGCAAGCGCTTGATTGATCGCGTTGTCCGATTCTGTAAGACCTTGTCAGGCGCCTCGAAAAGGTCCACCGCGGCCGTGCGTCCTGGCCGCGAGAATCGCTTCGTGGAACCGACTTACCGTCTTACCCAGGCCGGCAGGAAAGCGCTCGACAGCCAGCGCTCCGTGCCGGAGCGCTTCCGGGTCATCCTCGGCCTTCTGCAGAGCGACACCGGTTACAGCTCGATCCGCGGTGCGATGAATGCCTACGAGCCAACCCAGGTCCGCGCCTGGGTCGAGCAGCTCGATACGCTGGGTTTCGTCGAGCTCGTGAATCGCGCCGGCTAGCTGGTGGGTGGTACTGGGATCGAACCAGTGGCCCCTGCTGTGTGAGAGCAGTGCTCTACCGCTGAGCTAACCACCCCGGAAGACGTGCAATTCTAGCCCAGCAGGAAGGCAACAGCTGCGGGGTGTAAAGTCCTCCGCATGGTTTTCCGTCAGCTGTTCGATCCGCAGTCCTCGACATACACGTATCTCCTCGCCGACGCCGGCGAGGCGGTGCTCATCGACCCGGTGTTCGAGCAGGCGCGCCGCGACGCGGCGCTCGTCAAGGAGCTCGGCCTCGCGCTCGCCTGGACGCTCGATACGCACGTGCATGCCGACCATGTCACCGGCGCGTGGCTGCTGCGCGAGAGGCTCGGCAGCCGCATCGCGCTCGCAAAGGCGGCCGGCGCGGAAGGCGCGGACCGCATGCTGGAGCCCGGCGAGCGCGTAGCCTTCGGCGGACGCACCCTGGAGGCGCGCGCGACCCCTGGCCATACCGGCGGCTGCATGACGTACGTGCTCGACGACCGCAGCATGGCCTTCACCGGCGATGCGCTCCTCATCCGCGGCTGCGGCCGCACCGACTTCCAGCAGGGCGACGCGCGGAGGCTCTTCCGCTCGGTGCGTGAGCAGATCTTCTCGCTGCCGGACCATTGCCTGCTCTACCCAGGTCACGACTACCGCGGGCTCACCGCCAGCTCGGTCGGCGAGGAGAGGCGCTACAACCCTCGCCTTGCCCAAGCGGTGGCCGAGGACGACTTCGTCGGGTACATGACGCACCTCGGCCTGCCGCATCCGAAGCAGATGGCAGTGGCGGTGCCCGCCAACCTGAAGTGCGGCAAACCCGGCCAGCCGAGCGGAGCGGACCCGGAGTGGGCGCCGCTCACCTACACCTTCGGCGGGATCTGGGAGATCCAGCCTGAGTGGGTCGAGGAGCATCTCGACCAAGTCCAGGTCGTCGACGTGCGCGAGCCGGCGGAGTTCGAGGGCCCGCTCGGCCATATCCCGGGCGCGAAGCTCATCCCGCTCGGCTCGCTCGAGCGCGAGAAGGAATCGCTGGACCGCACGCGCCCGGTTGTCACCGTCTGCCGCTCCGGTGCTCGCTCGGCGCAGGCGAGCGTGATGCTCGGCAAGGCGGGCTTTGACAAGGCGGCCAACCTCTCCGGCGGGATGCTGCGCTGGCGCAGCCAGGGGCTCGCCACGGAAGGCGCGCGCGACTAAAGGGAGCGCAGCGCCTCGCGCGCGGCCTCGATGCCGAGCCGGTCGGCGAGCGTCACCACCAGCCGCGCGAGGACGCGCTCGCGCTCCGGGGCCGGCGTGGCGTCCAGCCGGGCGGCGAGCTCGTCGAAGAAGCGGTCGGGGTTGGGCCGCGCGGGCTTGCTCACCGGCGGTATCCTCTTTCCTGAGAGCGCGTCGTCGATCGCCGCGCGCGCGAACGCAGGGTCGTCGCCGGCGCAGCGCGCGAGCACGTGCCCGTCGGGGCGGAAGACGTAGGTCGCGCCGTCCTGCTGCACGATCTCGAAGTCGTCGCCTCCTCGCCCCTCGACGCTCGCCCCGGGCTTGGGCGCATCGGGCGGGAACTCCCCGCGTTCCCGGTTGAGCGGCGAGCCCTCGTAGACCGATGCGACCGACAGCCTGCCGGTGTTCACCCAGTCGCGTGCCCAGGTGTGGCGCTGGGCGAGGTCGAGGATTGCGTCGCGCAGCAGGCGCTGGCCGGGTTTCTCCGGGCCGATGAAGACCGCGCTACGCGTCGAGTGCTCGACGTTCTCGATCGCCGCGGGATGGCGCTCTTCGTGGTAGGTCTCGAGGAGATCGGCATGCGCCCGCCCCTGGAGCACGAAGGCGAGCTTCCACGCGAGGTTGTGCGCGTCCTGGATGGCGCGGTTGCCGCCGCGCGCGCCGAAGGGCGAATGCTGCGCGGCCGCGTCGCCGAGAAAGAACGAGCGGCCCACGCGCATGCGCTTGAGATAGCGCTTGCGGAAGCGGTAGGCGCCTACCCACACAAGCTCGAACGGCCGTTCGGGGCCGAGGAGCTTGCGCAGCCGCGCGGCGGCGCGCTCGGGCGTCGCCTCGGCGTCGCGGTCGGGGTAGTGCGTGATGAGCCAGTCCGTACGCCAGATCCCGTCGGCCATCTGGTGGTACCAGATCGCGCCGCCCTCGTTGAGCGGACTGTCGAGGTAGGACTTGCGTACCACATCCGTCTCACCCGCCATGCGCACGTCCGCGATGCACCAGACGCTCTCGAGGAGCTCGGACTCCGCGTCCTGCGCGCCGAGCTGCGCGCGCACCACGCCGTGCGCGCCGTCGCACGCAAGCAGATAGGCGCAGGTTGCCTCATAGCGGCCCTCCGGCGTCTCCACTTGCACGCGGACCGAATCTCCTGCGTCCTTCACCTGGAGAACCTTGTTTTTCCACCGCAGGTCGACCGAGGGCATCTGCTGCAGCCGCTCGACCATGTATTGCTCGACGTAGAACTGCTGCAGGTTCACGAAGGCGGGAAACCTCTGGTTCGGATCGGACCGCAGATTGAAGCGGTAGAGCCGCTCGGCTCCGCGGTACACCTCGCCCTCGTTCCAGGTCACCCCCTTGGCGCGGATGCGCTCGGCGATGCCGTGCCGGTCGAGGATCTCGAGCGAGCGCCTGGCGTAGCAGATGCCGCGCGAGGAGAGGCCCTGCGCGCCTACGGTGTTGTCCTCATCGAGCAGCACGGTGCGCACGCCGCGCGCGCCGAGCTCGAGCGCGGCGGTCAGGCCCGCCATTCCGCCGCCCACGACGATCACCGGGTAGGAGAACGACTTCTTTTCCCGGATCTCCGGCGGCGTGCGGTACTCGTACACCGGCAGCACGTAGCTCATGGGAAAATCCTAACACTCATGCAAGTGCGAACCCGGTTTGCGCCCAGCCCGACGGGCTACCTCCACATCGGCGGGGCGCGCACCGCGCTTTTCTCCTGGGCCTACGCGCGCCGTCATGGAGGAAAGTTCGTGCTGCGCATCGAGGACACCGACCTCGAGCGCTCGACGAAGGACTCGGTCGACGCGATCCTCGAGGGCATGAGCTGGCTGGGCATCGACTGGGACGAGGGCCCGTTCTTCCAGATGCAGCGCCTCGCGCGCTACAAGGAGGTGACCGAGCAGCTCATCGCGCAGGGCGATGCCTACCACGACTACATGTCGCGGGAGGAGCTCGAATCCCTCCGTCAGGAGCAGGTCGCCAGGGGCGAAAAGCCCCGCTACGACGGCAGATGGCGTCCTGAGCGCGCGAAAGGCAAGACGCCGCCTGCGGGGGTGAAGCCGGTGGTGCGCTTCCGAACGCCGGAGGCGGGCACGGTCGGCTGGAACGACCTCGTCAAGGGGCCGATCGAGTTCCCGAACGCCGAGCTCGACGACCTCGTGCTCCTGCGCGCCGACGGCGTGCCGACCTACAACTTCGGCGTGGTGGTCGACGACCTCGACATGGCGGTCACGCACGTCATCCGCGGCGACGACCATGTCAACAACACGCCGCGGCAGATCCATATTTTTTCGGCTCTCAAGCAAAAACTTCCGTTCTTCGCGCACGTGCCGATGATCCTCGGCGCCGACGGCGAGCGCCTGTCGAAGCGCCACGGTGCGGTGAGCGTCATCCAGTACCGCGACGAGGGCTACCTGCCCGAGGCGCTCCTCAACTACCTCGCGCGCCTGGGCTGGTCGCATGGCGACGACGAGGTGTTTAGCAAGGAATCCTTCGTGGAGTGGTTCGACCTCGGGCACGTCTCGCGCTCGCCGGCGCAGTTCAACCCGGAGAAGCTCGCGTGGCTCAACCAGCAGTACCTGAAGGGCGCGGACGACGCGCGCCTCGCCGCGCTGGTAGAGCCCGAGCTCAGGAGACGCGGCGCGCAGCCCGGCGGAGGGCCGGATCTTTCGCGCGTCGTTTCTCTCTTGAAGGACCGCACGAGCACGATCCCCCAGCTCGCCGACGAAGCGATGCTTTTCTACCAGGCACGGATCGATACCGGAATGCCGGCGCTGCCGGATGATGTTCGAAAGGGATTGAACATGCTCAAGGCCCGTCTCGTCCAGGTCACCTGGGAGCGCGCCGCGATCAACAACGCGATCAAGGACGTCGTCAAAGCAAGCGGGCTCAAGATGCCGCAGCTCGCCATGCCGCTGCGCCAGGTGGTCACCGGACGCACGCAGACGCCCTCGATCGACGCGGTACTCGAGCTCCTCGGCCGCGAGACCGTGATACTGCGGCTCGCCCATCACCTGGAGGCAGACTGATGAATACCCTTCTTCTTCTTGCGGCGCTCGCGCAAGTTCAGGCTGGCAACTGGGAGCTTACCGTTACCACGTGGATGGCCGGCGCCGACAAGCCGATCGGGCCCCTGCAGCAGACGCAGTGCGTCACCGAGGCGGATGCGCGGGACCCGAGCCGCGTGCTCGGCGGCGGCGCAAGCTGCGAGTTCTCCAACCGACGCGAGTCCGGCGACCTCTACACCTTCGACGTCAAGTGCGGCGGACCGCTGCCGATGAGCGGCACCGGCTCGATCCGCCAGAGCGCAGACGCTTTCGAGGGCGACCTCGACCTCTCCGCCGGCCAGGGGTTCGGCATGCGCTCGAAGATCGCGGGAAGAAGGCTCGGTCCCTGCTAGAAATGACCCGCCCGCACGGCTATAATCCGCGCCTTCGGTTGGGGGTATAGCTCAGCTGGGAGAGCGCTTGCATGGCATGCAAGAGGTCACCGGTTCGATCCCGGTTACCTCCACCAACCAAGACTTGCCGCCAACAAGTCCCCATCGTCTAGAGGCCTAGGACATCGCCCTTTCACGGCGGTAACCGGGGTTCCAATCCCCGTGGGGACGCCACTGAAAATAAAGAGAAAATAAGAAAAATCTCTTTTCCAGATTTGGCTGGTGCCAAACTGGTGCCAAACCGCCGTACAGTTAAAGATCCGCAGTGACGTTGAGGAAGGCCAGCTTCTCGGATTGCGGCCCGGCTCCGAGCTTCAGAGTAGGAATCCGATCATCCGTCCTGCAGCGTTCGCCTTCTGAGACATCGACGCCTTCGATGTCGAGCAAC
>DASRKB010000184.1:0-5524 GCA_035649175.1 Burkholderiales bacterium
GCTTGCCCTGTCGCCCGAAGCGATGCAGATCCTCGTCTCGGCGCCCTGGCCGGGGAATGTGCGCCAGCTCCTGAACGTGATCGAGCAGGCGGTGGCACTGGCGGCGACCGAGGTGATCCCGGAGTCGCTGGTGCGCCAGGCGCTCGATGTGGCCGACACGGCGCTCACGCCGCTGGATGAGGCGCGCCGCGCCTTCGAGCGCGACTACCTGGTGAGGATCCTGAAGATCACCGGGGGCAACGTCACCAAGGCGGCGCGCCTTGCCGGGCGCAATCGCACCGAGTTCTATCGCCTGCTCGAGCGCCACTCCCTCGAGCCGGGGATGTTCAAGGGCGCGCAGAAGGAGAAAGCTACCGCATGAAAAAGGGGTCAGGACCCTTTTTCGTTTCTCGCAGGAGAGAGGCGACCGCATGAGAATTTTCTTGGGGGTGCTCGCATTCGCGCTCTTCGCATCGGGATCCCTTGCACAGGAGACCAATCCCGACCAGCTCGTGCACAAGATCACCAACGAGGTGCTCGACGCGATCAAGAGCGACAAGCAGCTCGCCGCGGGTGACCGGCAGAAGGCGATCCGGCTCGCCGAGGAGAAGGTGATGCCCTACATCGACTTCGAGGAGGCGACGCGCCTCGCGGTCGGCAGGTCGTGGACCAAGGCGACGCCCGAGCAGAAGAAGCAGCTCGTCACCGAGTTCCGCAACATGCTGGTGCGGACCTACTCGAACGCGCTCGGCCAGTACGAGGGCCAGACGCTGAAGATCCTTCCCTCGCGCAAGTCCGACGCGCCCGACGAGGCGACCGTGCGCAGCCAGTTCCTGCGCCAGGGCGCGCCGCCGCTGCCGATCGACTTCCAGATGCTGAAGAAGGACGGCGGCTGGAAGGTCTACGACATCGCGGTCGAGGGCGTGAGCCTCGTGCTCACGTATCGCTCCGAGTTCGACCAGGTGGTGAAGCAGGAAGGCATCGAAGGCCTTCTCAAGCGCCTCGGGCAGAAAAACGAGCCCGCGGCCATCGGCGGGACGGGCGCACCGGCCAAGGGCAAGAAGTAGCCGGCGGCGGCGTCGGCTACGAAGCTTCGCTCTTGCCGGTTCCTCCAGCCTCTCGCACTTTCAGGCTCGGCGCGGGTGCGGGCAGGCGTACCCGGAAACGCGAGCCATGACCGTGCTTGCCGCTGGTGACGGTCACCATTCCCCCATGAAGCTCGACGATCCTCTTGACGAGCGCCAGACCGACGCCGAGGCCGCCCGCAGTGCCCTCCGTGGAGGAGCGCCCCCGAACGAATAGGCCGAAGATCCGGTTCGCCTCGCTCGCATCCACGCCCGGGCCCTGGTCGAGGACGTCGACAAGCGCTTCTTCGCCGTCCGTGCGAAGGCGGACTTCGATCTGCTTGCCGTTGGGCGTGAACTTCACGGCGTTGTCGAGCAGGTTCCACAGGACCTGCCTCAGCCTCGTCGGGTCGCCGCTCACCCAGACGTCATCCTCCCTCTGGATGCGTAGCTGATGGCCGGACGTCCGGCCTGCGAGCGAGAAGGACTCCAGCACCTCGTCCAGCAGCTCGGAGAGGTTAACCGGCTCCGCCCACACGCTGAACGTTCCCGCGGCTATCCTGCCGACATCGAGCAGATCGTCGATCAGCCGCGTCATCTGCTCGGTTTGCCGTCGCAAGATGTCATTCGCCCTGGCCGGATCCATGGCGCCGACCTGCAGAGCGTGCGCGGCGGCGCGCAGCGCCGACAGCGGGTTGCGCAGCTCGTGGGCCAGCATCGCAAGAAAGCGGTCTTTCGCCGCATCGGCGGCCTTCAGCGCATCGTACTCGCGCTTCGCTAGTTCCGCGCGTTCCTGCAATGAGCCGGCGGCGAGGCGCAAAGCATCGCTGAGCACGTCGAGCTCTCGAATCCGCAGGTTGGCCGGGACCTCGGCGGTTCGGCTGTGGCGGATGTCCTCCGCTGCCACGGCGAGGGCACGAATCGGACGCGACACCCGTCGAGCGAGGAGAAAAGCTGCCGCGAAGCCGACGAGCAGCGCGAGAACAAACCCGGAGGCCAGCAGCAAGGCTGCGTGGCGGGCGGAGGCAGAAAAAGCACTCGCCGGCACCGCCAGCGCGACCGCCCAGCCGGTCACCGGCGAGCGCCGGAAGTAGCTTTGCACCTCGACCCCCTCGAGCGTGACCCCCGCTTCATTCCAACCCGAGGATGCGCGCGCAAGGCGCGCGCGGAGAGTGTCGGAGGTATAGCTCCCGCGAAACCGGTTCACCTCGCTGGATCGCGCCACGATCCGGTTATTGCGATCCAGGACTACGGCGAGCCATCCCGCCGGGAGCTCTCGCTCGCCGATCACTTTGTCGAGGCTCTCGGGCCTCACCACGGCGGACAGGACGAGGGTCTCGCCTTTCGCGTCGGTGACCAGCGTGCGAACGGCGAAGTCCAGGACGTCGGTGCTGGGGCCGAGCACCAGATCACCGACCACCGGATTGCGGTCCCGCAGCAACCATTGGAGGCCGGCGTCTTCCCCCGGAATCTTGGGGAGCGGGTCACCTGGCCGAATCAGCAGATTCAGGATCTGCTGACCGTCGGTGCGGGCGACGTTGATGGTCGACCACTGCGGCTGCGTGGCGAGCAGTCGCCATAGGTGCTCCCGAAGGAACGCGGGGTCGCCGCGTTGCCATGCAGTGGAAGCGGTAATCGCTTGCAGAGCCGTGATCTGGCTTTGGACTGCCTGCTCCACCGCGCTCAACAACGCGGTCGTGCGCTCCTCTACGCGGGCTCGTTGCGCTGCAGTCTGCTCTTCCACCAGCCCCGTGGCGACAAGGCCGGCGAAGACCGCGAGAGGAAGAAGCGCGACGATCACCAAGCCCACGAAGTGGCGCTGCAGACTCACAGGCTTGGTTTTCGGCAGCATGGATTCTGGGAGATTGTTGGCGTTAGAGAGCCCCGACCCCTCGCTGTGCCGCGAGACGGGCATGGTGCGGCCTTGCGATCCCGCGAGTCAAGCTGTCGGTTCCTTAGCCCCGCTCGCGGCTGAGGGCGTAGTAGGTGCCTGCGAAGATGACGGCTGCGCCCACCAGCACGATCGGGTCGAAGGGCTCGCCGTAGAAGAGCGCGCCCACCACCGCGATGAGCGGGAGGCGTGCGAAGTCGATCGGCACCACTACCGTCGCATCAGCGAGCTTCATCGCGCGCGTCATGCAGTAGTGCGCGGCGTAGCTGCCGACGCCGAGGAGCGCCATCCACGGCAGGTCGATCGCTACCGGCCATACCCAGGCGGGTGCCGCTGCGGCGAGCGCGATCGGCGCCTGCATCGCCGGCATCCAGAAGAGCACCGCGAGCGGCGCGTCGGTTGCCACGATCTTCTTCGTATAGATCATGTTGGCGGCGTAGCCGAGCGCGCCGGCGAGCATGACGAAGGCCGCCGGCGCGAGCGGCGCCGCGCCGGGACGCAGGATGACGAGCACGCCCGCCAAGCCGCAGGTCAGCATCACGAGCCGGGGGAACGAGAAGCGTTCCTTGAGGAATAGCGACGCGAGGATCGCGGTCCACACGGGCATCGTGAACTCGATGGCGAAGACGGTCGCGAGCGGTAGCGCGCCGATCGCGTAGATCCAGGCGTACTGTCCCCCGAAGTGGAAGAGGTTGCGCCAGGCGTGCAGGCTGAAGCGGTGCGCCCGGAGCGGCGCAATCCCCATGTGCGGCAGGAGCGCGAGCACGATAAGGAGCATCAGCGCGCTGCGCCAGAAGAGCACCTCGAAGGGCTCCATGCGCGCGAGGAGCTCGCGCACGCCGATCGCCATGGCGGAGAAGGAGAGCACCGCGCCCCCCATCCAGAGCACCCCGCGAATGTTGTTGTTCGCCCCCATGCAGCGCGACATCTTCCCGCACATTCCTCTCCCGCGGAAAAGGTGTCAGGACCCGTTTTGCGGGAAATTCACGCTGACGCGCGCGCCGCGGCCCCCGGAGCCCTCGGCGATGCGCACCTCCGCCTCGTGCTGCCGGGCGATCTCGCGCACGATGGCGAGGCCAAGGCCGCTGCCTGCGGCGCTGGTGCCCGGCACGCGGTAGTAGCTCTCGAAGACACGTGCGCGCAGCGGGGCAGGAATTCCAGGACCTTCGTCGAGCACCGACAGCGTCGCTCCCCCCAGCTCGACGCGCACGCGGCCGGCGCCGTGGCGCGCGGCGTTGTCGAGAAGGTTGGCCGCAAGGCTCAGGAGCTGGTCGCGGTCGCCGCTCACCTCGAGGTCACCTTCGACTTCCACCGCTAGCCCGAGCTCGCGCGCCGCCTGCTCGATGACCTCGCGTATCTCGACGCGAGCGTGGGCGGGACGGGGCACGCTGGCTCGGGAGAGCGCAAGCATCTGCCCGGCGAGCCGGGTGGTGCGCTCGAGCCCCGCCAGCATCAGCTCGAGCGAGCGGCGCCGCTCCACGTCGCTTTGCGCGCGCGCGGCGTTTTGCGCATGCACCTTCACTGCGGCGAGCGGCGTACGCAGCTCGTGCGCCGCATCCGCCGTGAAGCGACGCTCGCGCTCGAGTGCCTCGTGCACCCGCTCGAGCAGGCCGTTCAGCGCGTCCAGCACCGGGGCGATCTCCGTCGGCGTGCGCGGCAGGCTGACCGGGGCGAGCGAGCCCGGGCGCCGCGCGCGGATGCGCGCGGCGAGCTGCGAGAGCGGCGCGAGCCCGTAGCGGACGAGCACGCTGAGCAGCGCCAGCACCACCGGGATGCCGACCATGAGCGGCGTCACTGCCGCCCAGGCGATCTTCGGCGAGAGCTCGTTGCGCGCATGGTCGCTCTCGGCCACCTGGATCCACACGACCCCCGAGCGCAGGCTGAAGACCCGCCAGCTTCCTTGCGTGCTGAAGCCCGGCTCGAGCGGCGCGAGCGGCGCTTCCGGAGCGGCGGAGGAGCGCGCGAGCAGGCGCCCGTTCCCGGCGCGCGCCTGGAAGGCGACCTGCGTCTCGTAGGGGTGGCCGAGCGGCGACGCCTCGTCGTCATTCGTCGCGCGCTCGAGCGGCTCGGGCAGCTCGATTACGATGGGAGCGGCGACCGTGGCGGACTCGAGCTGGCGCGCGACCATCGCCTCGAGCACCCGCGCCGAAGTCGCGAGCCGCGCGTCGAAGAGCTCCTCGGCCTCGTCCTGCGCGGCTTCGTACGCGACCCACGCGGCAGCGCCGAGCACCACGGCGAGCACGGCGAGCGTGCCGCCGAGGAGCACCGCCTGGATGGACCGCGTCATTCCTGCGGGTCGGCGACGTAGCCGATGCCGCGCACCGTGCGGATCACGCCGGGCCAGAGCTTCCTGCGCAGGTTGTGGATGTGCACGTCGAGGGCATTGCTCTCGGTCTCGCCGCCCCAGCCGTACAGCGCCTCCTCGAGCTGCGCGCGCGTCATCACGTGCCCGGCGTTGGAAAGTAGCTTCTCGAGCAGCATGAATTCCCGGCGCTGCAGCGTGACCGGCTGTGTGTCACAGGTGACCGAGAAGCTTGCCATGTCCAGACGCAGCCGCCCATGCTCGAGCACGTTCGAAGCCGCGCCGCGC
>DASRKB010000185.1:0-50224 GCA_035649175.1 Burkholderiales bacterium
GTAGGTGGAGAAAATCAGGTAGTGCACCGTCATGCCCTTCAGCAGCATTGAGGCGGCCTGCTCGTCGCTGATCACCTTGGGCAGCTTCACGACCCGGTCGGCGGGCACGAGGCGCTCCTCGCAATAGGAGCCCGGCAGGCCGGTATAGCAGACGCGGTCGCCCTTCTTCAGGTCCTTCACGCCCTTACCCAGGGCCTCCACCACGCCCGCTGCCTCGTTGCCGGCCACGCCGGGAAGCTGCATCGGGTAGAGCCCGGAGCGCTGGTAGGTGTCAACGAAGTTCACGCCGATCGCGGTGTGCCGGACGCGCACCTGGCCGTGCCCGGGATCGCCCACCTCCACCTCGTCGACCTGCAGCACCTCCGGTCCGCCCTGCCTGTGATAACGCACTGCCTTCGCCATCGTTTTCTCTCCTTGGTCTAGGGGTTGTCTTTCTTCGGCCCGGTGGAGGCGCGCATCGCCTGGAGGGCGGCGCGCTGCAGCTCGAGCCCCTGGATCGAGAATTTCACCATGTTCAGGTTCATGTTGAGCCAAGCCTCGACCGAGCGAAGCTCCGAGATGCGCTTCTCGAGCTCCTGCGGGTCGAGGGTCGGCATGGCCATGCCCGGCAACGGCACGCCGAGTGGCCCCCACAGGCGGCGGAACATGTCGAACGGGTCGGGCGGCTTTTCGTCAGCCATGGGCGAACTCCTCGGGCGGCTCGAAGAAGCCGCGCACCTCTGCTTCTCGCGCCGTGGTGTCCTCGTAGCCGAGGTCGATGAGCGCGCGGCAGAAGGACGACTCGAACAGCAGATAGCTCGCCAGGTTCGAGCCGGAGCGGTTGAGCGCCCCGGTGGGGCGCAGGACGAAGCGTACCGTGCGGGGGAGCTCGTGGATGAAGCGCGCCGCGATTCGCTCGAGAGGCTGGGAGGGCGTGATGAACAGCACCTTTACCGGGCGCAGCTGCAGGCCGGCCTCCGACAGCCGCTCCGGCGGCACGAGCTTCACCGTGCGGTTGATGCGCTCCAGGCGCTCAATGTCGACCATCAGGCTGTCCAGGAAGATGCTGTTGAGCGCATGACCCGCAATCTGCGCGAGCGAGGGATAGACGTTCGACCGTGAGCGGCTCGCTTCCGCCGCGCTCTGCCTGCCGGTTCCCACGATCAGCACGCGGTCGGCGCCGAGGTGCAGCGCCGGGCTGACCGGCGCGATCTGCCGCATGGAGCCGTCGCCGAAGTACTCCCGGTGCACCTTGACCGCGGGGAAGAGGAAGGGCAGCGCCGCGGAAGCAAGGAGGTATTCGACCTTGAGCGTGACCGCGGCACCGATCCTCTGGTTGCGCTCCCAAGCGCCCAGCCCGGGACCGCCCTGGAAAAAGGACACGCTCTGCCCGCTCGTGTAGCCCGAGGCGGTCACGCAGACCGCGGAGAGCGCGCCGGCATCGATATGCGCCTGGATCCTGCCGAAATCGAGAGTCTGCTCGAGCATGCGAGCGAGCGGCGCGTTGTCCAGGAGCGACACCGGATTGTGGCGCGAGATCAGCATCATGGCCGACAACCAGCGTGCACCGCTCCGCATGATGCGCCACGGATCGGTGCGGTAAATATGGCTGCAGCGCATGTGCTCCCACACCTTGAGCAGGTTGCCCACGGCGCGCGTGAAGTCGTCGGCGAACACCGCGAGTGTGGCGGCGTTGATCGCCCCCGCGGAGGTGCCGCAAAGGATCGGAAAGGGATTCTTGCGGGGGCGGCCGAGAATGTCGCGCACCGCCTTCACCACACCCACCTGGTAGGCGGCGCGCGCCCCGCCGCCGGTGAGCACGAGCCCCGCGCGCGGCCGGGTGCGGCTCGCGGGAAACGGGGCGACGCTGGCCGCGGCCGACTCCATCTAGAACAGCGACTGCTCCTGGCCGCGCGGCGCGTTCGCGTCGGCCACTGCAAGTGCAGTCATGTTGACGATGCGCCGCACCGTGGCAGAGGGCGTGAGGATGTGCACCGGGCGTGCGGCGCCGAGCAGCATCGGCCCGATCGTGACGCCGCCGCCGGCGGCGGTCTTGAGCAGGTTGAACGAGATGTTCGCCGCGTCGAGCGTGGGCATGACGAGAAGATTGGCTTCCCCGCGCAGCCGGGAGCGCGGAAACACCTTCAGCCGGATATCCTCGGAAAGGGCGGCGTCGCCGTGCATCTCGCCCTCGATCTCGAGCTCCGGCGCGCGCGCCTCGATGAGCGCCAGCGCCTCTCGCATCTTCCGCGAGGACGGCAGTTCCACCGAGCCGAAGTTCGACGCCGAGAGCAGCGCCACCTTGGGTGTAATGCCGAAGCGACGCATCTCCTCGGCGGCGAGCAGCGTCATCTCGGCGATGTGATCCGCATCGGGCTCCGGGGTGACATAGGTGTCGCAGATGAACACGGTGCGCGAAGGCAGAATGAGCGCGTTCATCGCCGCATAGTGCTTCACCCCGGGCCGCAGACCGATGACCTGGTCGACGTAGCTCAGGTGCAGCGCGTGCGTGCCGAAGGTGCCGCACAGCAAAGCGTCGGCCTCTCCCTTGACCATCATCATGGCGCCGATCAGAGTGTGGCGCCGGCGCATCTCGACGCGCGCATATTCGGGCGAGACGCCTTTGCGCTCAGTCAGCTGGTGATAGGTCTGCCAGTAGTCGCGGTAGCGAGGATCGAACTCGGGGTTCACCAGCTCGAAGTCCCTGCCCGGGCGCACCCGCAGGCCCAGGCGCTCGAGGCGCTGCTCCACTACCTGCGGCCGTCCGACGAGAATCGGGCGCGCGAGCGCTTCGTCGACCGCGATCTGCGTGGCGCGCAACACGCGCTCGTCCTCGCCCTCGGCGTACACGATGCGCCGCGGCGCCGCCTTCGCGGCGCTGAAGAGCGGCTTCATGATGAGGCCCGAGTGGTAGACGAACTGGGTGAGCGAGTCGCGGTAGGCGTCGAGGTCGGCGATCGGCCGCGTCGCCACGCCGGAGTCCATGGCCGCCTTCGCGACCGCCGGGGCGACCCGGGCGATGAGGCGCGGGTCGAAGGGCCGCGGGATGATGTACTCCGGGCCGAAGCTGATCGACTCGATGCCATACGCAAGCGCCACCTGCTCCGAGGTTTCGGCTTGGGCAAGATCCGCGATCGCCTGCGCGGCGGCGAGCTCCATCTCGGTGTTGATGGTCGTCGCGCCGACGTCGAGCGCACCGCGGAAGATGAACGGGAAGCACAGTACGTTGTTGACCTGGTTAGGGTAGTCGGAGCGCCCGGTGGCGATCACGCAGTCGGGCCGCGCTTGCTTGGCGAGCTCGGGAAGGATCTCCGGCTCGGGGTTGGCAAGCGCGAGGATGAGCGGCCGCTCAGCCATCTTCTTGACCATAGCGGGGGTGAGCACGCCGCCGGCG
Source organism: Burkholderiales bacterium (assembly GCA_035649175.1). GTDB lineage: Bacteria > Pseudomonadota > Gammaproteobacteria > Burkholderiales > SG8-39 > SCGC-AG-212-J23. The sequence goes on from DASRKB010000185.1 coordinate 3,374, forward strand.
GAAAGGCCGAGAAACACGTCCGCACCCACGATCACCTCTTCGAGGGTGCGCGAGCGCGTTTCCTTCGCGTAGCGCGCCTTGTCCGGGTCCATTTCCTCCTTGCGGCCCTTGTACACCACCCCCTTGATGTCCGTGACCGTGATGTTGCCAGGCGGCAACCCCATCTTTTCGAGCAGCTCGAGGCAGGCGAGCGCGGCGGCGCCCGCCCCGGAGGTCACCAGCTTGACTTCCCGTATCTGCTTGCCGACGACCCGCAAGCCGTTCAGCACCGCAGCCGCGACCGTGATCGCCGTGCCGTGCTGATCGTCGTGGAACACGGGGATCTTCATGCGTGCGCGCAGCGCGCGCTCGATCTCGAAGCATTCCGGCGCCTTGATATCCTCGAGATTGACGGCGCCGAACGTGGGCTCGAGCGCGGCGATAATGTCGACGAGCTTGCTCGGATCGCGCTCCTCGAGCTCGATGTCGAAGCAGTCGATGCCGGCGAATTTCTTGAAGAGCACGCTCTTGCCCTCCATGACCGGCTTGGAGGCGAGTGCGCCGATCGCGCCCAGCCCAAGCACCGCGGTGCCGTTGGTCACCACGGCGATGAGGTTGGCGCGCGAGGTGTAGTGGACCACCTGCGAAGGGTCGCGCCGGATCTCCTCGCAGGCGGCGGCGACGCCGGGGGAATAGGCGAGCGCGAGGTCGCGCTGGTTGGTGAGCTGCTTGGTCGGCGCCACCGAGATCTTTCCCGGCGGGCTGCGGCGGTGATACTCGAGGGCGTTCCGCTTGAGCTGCTCGTCCACGCGAGGATTCTATAATGCCGCGCATTAGCCCACGCATGCTCACCGCGCGCCGCGCCGCGGAGATCCAGCCCTTCGAAGTGATGGACGTGCTCTCGCGCGCGCATGCGCTCGAGGCGCAGGGCCGCCGCGTCGTGCACATGGAGATCGGCGAGCCGGACTTCACGGCGCCTACGCCCGTGGTGGAGGCGGGCGTGCGTGCGGTCCGCGATGGGCTCACCGCCTATACCGCTACGCTCGGCCTTCCCGCGCTGCGGGAAGCGATTGCCGGGCATTACGAGGAGAGACTTGGCGCACGGGTTCCGGCTTCCCGCATCGCGGTCACAGCCGGCGCGTCCGGCGCGCTGCTTACCGTTGCCGCGCTCTATGTAGATGCCGGCGACGAGATTCTCGTGCCCGATCCCGGCTATCCGGGCTATCGCCACTTCGTGCGCGCGTTCGAGGGCGTGGCGAAGAGCCTTCCGGTGTCCGCCGCCAGCGCGTTCCAGCCTACGCTCGAGATGGTGCGCGCCGCTTGGGGTCCGCGCAGCAAGGGCCTGCTCCTGGGCACGCCCTCGAACCCGACCGGCACGCTTATTTCGCACGACGAGCTCCGGCGCATCGCCGGCTTCATCGCCGAGCAAGGCGGCGTGCTGCTGGTGGACGAGATCTATCAGGGGCTGGTGTACGGCGAGGCGCCATGGACCGCGCTCGCGCTGCCGGGCGACGTCGTGGTCATCAACAGCTTTTCCAAGTACTTCTGCATGACCGGGTGGCGCCTGGGATGGGTGGTGCTGCCTGAGCGGGCCGTGCGGGAGTTCGAGAAGCTAGCCCAGCACCTGTTCATCTCGGCGTCCGCCGCCGCGCAGCACGCGGCGATCGCGGCATTCTCGCCCGAGAGCATCTCCACCCTTGAGGCGCGCCGGGCGGAGTTCGCGGCGCGGCGCGACTTCCTGCTGCCGCAGCTGAGGGCCGCAGGGCTCAAGATCCCCGTGGAGCCGCGCGGGGCGTTCTATGTCTATGCCGAGTGCGGGTCCGACTCCCGGACCTTCGCCCGGGAGCTACTGGAGAAGGAGGCGGTAGCGAGCACCCCCGGGGTGGATTTCGGGACCTATGGGACCGAGCGGCACGTCCGTTTCGCCTACACGCGCAGCCGCGAGGATCTCGCAGAGGCGGCGCAGCGGATCAAACGCTTTGCTGCGTGCGTGAGCGCTGCCTGAGCGCCTCGAGGCGCGCCTTTTCGGCGAGCACCTTGGCGGTGTAGGTCGAGCTTGGATCGTCGAGCGCGCCGGCGTACATCTGCAGAGCCGTCTCGGTATCGCGAAACCGGTTCATGTATTCACGAAGGATCTGCGCGCCGACGAAGATGTTGACCTCGGGCTCGAGGAGCGCGGTCTCCCCGCCGTGGTCGGCGAGCTTTTCCAGATGGAAGCGCGGAATGACCTGCATCAGCCCTTTCGCGCCCATGCCGCTCTTGGCAACGGGGTTGTAGCGCGACTCGACGGCCATGACGGCGAGCACGAGCAGCGGGTCGAGGGCGTAGCGCGCGCCCGCGCGGTAGGCGGCATCGACGAAGCTCGCGACGGCGACCTCCGACACGCGATAGCGGCGGGCGATGTATTCGGTGACGGTGCGTTGCTCGTGCGCCCGCGCAGGCGCGATACTCGGACCGATGGCGCCGGCGGCCACGGCCACGGCGGGTGCCGCGGGCTCTGGACCCAGCCAGGCGAAAACGGCGTCGCGCTCCACCGGCAGTACGGCGGGCAGCAATGCGAGCAGGCCCAACCCAACGAAGCCGATCGCCGCCAGGACGTTTTTCACAGCGTTATAGAGACGGGTCATTCTGGTCCACTCCCATACGAACACTGCGGCTGGGGCGCGGGCGGGCCCAAACGCCGCCAGGCGCTCGACCGGGCGCCGGATGTTGCGGTGCAGCGTGTGGATCGTAGTCGCATTTCTCCTGACGTGTCAACCACTTCCGATCAGCGGTGAAATGCCGTCGCGGGCCGGGATATTTGGTCTGGAGCGCTGCCACCGACGGGTAAAATACCCACCTGAGGGGGAAGCCTCGCGGACCGGCCTAGGTCTCCGTTCTTGGGCCGATTGACCAAGCCGGTCCGCTGAGCTTCGAATGGCCGGCGGGAAACGGGTGAGGCTGTCTCCCGCCGTCCCTCCGAGTTCCGGTTACGGCCGGGACCCGGTGGGGAACGGCCATGCGGCCGCTGGATTCAGCGCGGTTCGCGCGCCGGTCGTCACAGCGTCGGATGGCGGTACTACTGGATTGCTCGCCATCGTTGCCGCAGGGCTGGCCTTGGGTCTGGCGGCTTTCGCTGCCTTTTTCTTCTTTCCCGCCTTTGTCTTCTTCTTCGCGGGCTTCTTTTTGCCTGCCGCCTTCTTCTTACCAGCTTTCTTCAACGACTTTTTCTTCTTTGATGATGCTTTCTTCTTCTTCTTTTTCTTTCCGCCTTTTTTCGCTTTTTTCTTCGCCATGCTTATCTCCTTCAAGGTTGTTGAACAAAAAAAGCCCGGCCGTCGGGGCCCGGACTATCCAACCGCCGGCGTCGACCGCCCGCCAACATGCTGAATTGGGTTGATCCTTGAAGCAACGTCATGATAGAGGATATCGGGATCGAGGCGAATACCTCCTTCCCATGTCACCGTCGCCGTCTCGGGATCAACGCTGACTTTCTCGAACTCCCGCACATCGCGCCAGAGCTGGAAGGCGCCGATCTCGAGCAGGTTGCCGAGGAACACCCGCCCTTCCAGCCCGTCCTCGAAGCGCAGCCACAACTGGTAGTCTTCTTCCGCCCTGCATTCGGTTATTCGATGCATCTCGCCCCACTCCTCTTCCATTTGCTCCCCCCTGTTCCCTGCCGTTTAGGGTTTACTCCCAATTCAGGGCACCGCCGGTTTGGTATTCAATGACCCGCGTCTCGAAGAAATTGCGCTCCTTCTTGAGGTCGATCATCTCGCTCATCCACGGGAACGGGTTGGTCGCACCCGGGTAAAGCGCGTCGAGGCCTATCTGCTGGCAGCGGCGGTTGGCGATGAAGCGCAGGTACTCCTTGAACATCGGCGCGTTCAGGCCGAGCACTCCGCGCGGCATCGTGTCTTCGGCGTAGCGGTACTCGAGCTCGACGGCGCGACGAAAGAGGCCCGCCAATTCCTCCCGGAATTCCGGGGTCCAGAGCCGGGGGTTCTCCAGCTTGATCTGGTTCACCAGGTCGATGCCGAAGTTGCAGTGCATCGACTCGTCGCGAAGGATGTACATGTACTGCTCGGCTGCCCCGGTCATCTTGTTCTGGCGCCCGAGCGCCAGGATCTGGGCGAAGCCGACGTAGAAGAACAGACCCTCCATCAGGCAGGAGAAGACGATCAGGCTTTTCAAAAGCTGCTGGTCAGCTTCCGGGGTGCCCGTCTTGAATGCTGGGTCGGTCAGGCTGTCGATGAACGGCAGCAGAAAGTCGTCCTTGTCACGGATCGACGCCACCTCGTGGTAGGCGTTGAAGATCTCGCTCTCGTCCAGGTCCAGGCTCTCGACGATGTACTGGTAGGCGTGGGTGTGGATCGCCTCCTCGAAGGCCTGGCGCAGCAGGTATTGGCGGCATTCCGGGGCGGTGATGTGCCGATAGGTACCCAGCACGATGTTGTTCGCGGCCAGGGAGTCGGCGGTGACGAAAAATCCGAGGTTGCGCTTGACGACACGCCGCTCGTCCTCGGTGAGGCCGTTCGGGTCCTTCCAGAGCTGGATGTCCCGGCTCATGTTGATTTCCTGGGGCATCCAGTGGTTGGCGCACGCTGCGAGGTACTTCTCCCAGGCCCACCTGTACTTGAAGGGGACGAGCTGGTTGACGTCGACCTTGGAGTTGATGACGCGCTTGTCTTCCACCGTCACGCGGCGGAAGCTCGTCGGAGCCGGCGCGGCGGCCGGCTGCGCCGGCATGAAACTCGGCGTGGGAGCGAAATCCTCGAAGTTGAGCATGGCGGGCTTGGCGGTCATTCCTGGCGGTTCTGGCGCATCGCCTGCGCGAGGAGCATGGTCTTGAGGCTGGGCGCCTCCTGCGGCGCAGGGGCGTGGAACTCGGGACGGTAGCCGCGCTCGAGCTCGCGCACTGCCGCCTGGCGCTGCGGCTCGGTGGAAAACGACATCTCGTGGGTGCCGACGTAGAGGTTCCAGTCGGTGCCCGCGATGCGCAGCCACTCCGCGTAGCGAGCATGGCCCTTGAGCAGACCGGCGTACGCGAAGTCCCCAGCGGCACCGAAGTGCAGTGCGCGGAACGTCAGCAGCCGCCATCCTGGAACCAGCACCGCGTACACGCCCGCAGCCCTGGGCGCCTGCCACAGCGGCGTGAGGAATGGGCCCGCGAAGCTGCGGCCGCCGAGCGTGATCATTGGCAGGCCTCGCAATCCGGATTGTCGATTGAGCAGGCCTTCGCTTCCTCCACGACGGCGGCCGGCACCGCATTGAGCTGCCCCGCCTTGACGGTGGATTTCTCTGCGTGCGTCGCGCCCATCGCGCGCAGGTAATAGGTCGTCTTGAGGCCGCGAATCCAGGCGAGCTTGTAGGTTTCGTCGAGCTTCTTGCCCGAGGCGCCGGCCATGTAGATGTTGAGCGACTGCGACTGGTCGATCCACTTCTGGCGACGTGCCGCGGCCTCGACGAGCCATTTCGGCTCGATTTCGAACGCGGTCGCGTACAGCCGCCGCAGCGCCGCGGGCACCCGGTCGATGCGCGCGAGATTGCCGTCGAAGTACTTCAGGTCGGCGATCATCACTTCGTCCCAGAGCCCAGCGCGCTTCAGGTCCTCGACCAGGTACTCGTTCACCACGGTGAACTCGCCGGAAAGGTTCGACTTGACGAACAGGTTCTGGTAGGTCGGCTCAATTGAGGCGGACACCCCGATGATGTTGGCAATGGTCGCCGTCGGCGCGATGGCGAGACAGTTCGAGTTGCGCATACCATGATCGCGGATGCGAGCGCGCAGGGCCTGCCAGTCGAGCGTGGAGGAACGGTCGACCTCGACGTACCCGCCGCGCTCGGCGGCGAGCAGGTCGAGCGTGTCCTGCGGCAGGACGCCGCGGTCCCACAGCGAGCCACGGAAGGTCTCGTAGCTGCCGCGCTCCTCGGCGAGCTCGGTGGAGGCCCAATAGGCGGCATACGCCACGATCTCCATCGAGCGGTCGGCAAACTCCACCGCCTCCACGGAGCCGTAGGGCAGCCGCATGCGGTGCAGGCAGTCCTGAAAGCCCATGATGCCCAGGCCCACCGGACGGTGGCGCATGTTGGAGTTCTTTGCCTTGCCGACCGCGTAGTAGTTGATGTCGATCACGTTGTCGAGCATTCGCATCGCCACGCGGATGGTCTTCTTCAGCTTCTCGAAGTCCAGGCCGCGTTCGCCCATGTGGGCCAACAAGTTCACCGATCCGAGGTTGCAGACGGCGATTTCCTGCTCGGAGGTGTTGAGGGTGATCTCGGTGCAGAGATTGGAGCTGTGCACTACGCCGACGTGCTGCTGCGGGTTGCGCAGGTTGCACGGGTCCTTGAAGGTAATCCACGGATGCCCGGTCTCGAAGAGCATCGACAGCATCTTGCGCCAGAGCTGCACCGCGGGGATCTTCTTGGAAAGTTTGAGCTCACCGCGCGCCGCCCTGTCCTCGCAGCGCAGGTACGCCTCCTCGAAGGCCTTGCCGGTCTTGTCGTGCAGCTCGCGCGCGTCCGACGGACTAAAGAGCGTCCACTCGGCGTTTTCCATCACCCGCTTCATGAACAGATCCGGAATCCAGTTGGCGGTGTTCATGTCGTGCGTGCGGCGCCGGTCGTCGCCGGTGTTCTTGCGCAGCTCGAGGAACTCCTCAATGTCGAGGTGCCAGGTCTCCAGGTACGAGCACACCGCGCCTTTGCGCTTGCCGCCCTGGTTCACCGCCACCGCCGTGTCGTTCACCACCTTGAGGAAGGGCACCACGCCCTGGCTCTTGCCGTTGGTGCCCTTGATGTGGGAGCCGAGCGCCCGCACCGGCGTCCAGTCGTTACCGAGCCCCCCGGCGTACTTGGCGAGCAAGGCATTCTCCTTGATCGCCTCGTAGATGCCCTCGAGGTCGTCTGACACGGTGGTGAGGTAGCAGCTCGAGAGCTGCGGTCGCTGCGTGCCAGAGTTGAAGAGCGTCGGCGTCGAGCTCATGAAGTCGAAGCTCGACAGCACGTCGTAGAACTCGATGGCACGCTCTTCCCGATTCCGTTCCTTGAGCGCCAGTCCCATGGCGACGCGCATGAAGAAGGCCTGCGGCAGCTCGATGCGCCGCCCGTGTACGTGCAGGAAGTAACGGTCGTAGAGCGTCTGCAGCCCGAGGTAGCCGAACCTCAAGTCCCGGTCGGCCTTCAGCGCCTTCCCCAGCCTGCGCAGGTCGAAGCTCCTCAGCTGCGGATCGAGCAGCTCCGCGGCGATGCCGCGCTCCACGATCTGCGGAAAGCACTCCGCGTAGCGCGACTGCATCTCGGCCTGGCTCGCCTCGAAACCGAGCACCTCGAGCCGTATGATGTCTAGGAGCAGCCGCGCCGTGACCTGGCTGTAGGCCGGCTCTTTCTCGATTAGGGCGCGCGCGGCGAGCACGGCGGACTTGCGCACCTCGTCCATCGGCACGCCGTCGTAGAGGTCTCGCAGCGTGCTCTCGAGGATCGCATCCGGCGCGGCGTCGCCGAGTCCGGCGCAGGCGGCTGTGACGGTGCGGCGCAGGCGCTCGCGGTCGAGCGGCCTGCGCTGGCCGTTCTCGACCACGTGGATCTCGTCCTTACGGGGGGTCTTCTCCTGGGAGCGGGCCTTGGCGCGCTCCTCGCGGTAGAGCACGTAGGCGCGCGCGACGTCATGCTCTCCCGAGCGCATGAGGGCGAGCTCGACCTGGTCCTGGATGTCCTCGATGTGCACCGTGCCGCCTTGGGGCTGTCGGCGCATGAGCGCACCAACCACCGAGTCGGTCAGCGCCCCGACCAGGTCGCGGATGCGCGCCGAGGCCGCGCCCTGGCTGCCGTTCACCGCGAGGAACGCCTTGGTCATGGCGACCGAGATCTTGCCCGGCTCGAAGCCGACGACCGCGCCGTTGCGGCGGATCACCTTGTAGTCGAAATACGGCGAGCGGGCAGCCTCCGCGGATTGCGGCAGGGCGAGGGCAAGATCGGGGCTGGCGCTGGCGTTGTCCTGAGCGATGTGCATGTCTGTCTCTCCCGTGTGTCGGTCCTGCTCGCCCGGGGCCGCTACTACATTTGGTGTTGTTCTAAGAGGCCCTTACCGCTTCTTGTGGACCAATGTACCCGCGTGCGTTTTGTTTTGCAAGCGCGAAACCACTAGATCTTGGGATGAGGTACTAGAAACACCTACATCTAGGGGACGTGCGGCAATGCAGCAACTAGCCTTCGGTATGGACCCCGGGGGTGCTACTAGATATAGCTACGCGAGAGGCGAGAGAGCAGCGCCGTCCAGTCGAAGCCCGGGCCGGGGTCGGTCTTGCGTCCGGGCGCGATGTCGCTGTGCGCGGCGAACGCGCGCAGCGGCAAACGCGCCTGCAACGTGTGGATCAGTGCACGCAGGCGAGCGTATTGCACGGGCGCGAAATCGGCGGCATCGGTGCCTTCGAGCTCCACGCCGACCGAGAAGTCGTTGCAGCGCTGCCGGCCCCGCCAGTTGGAAGCGCCGGCGTGCCAGGCGCGCAGGGCGAGCGGGACGAACTGCACCACCTCGCCGCCACGTCGCAGGAGGAAGTGGGAGGACACCTTCAGTCCCCGGATCTCCCGGAAGTACGCATGGGAATCAAAATCCAGTCTGTTTGTGAACAGCCGTTCGATGGCAGCACCGCCGTACTCGCCCGGCGGCAGGCTGATCGCGTGCAGCACCAGTAGCGTCGGTGCTGCGCCGGCAGGACGCGGGTCGCAGTTGGGCGACGAGACGTAGCGCTCGACGCCGGCCAGCGCGTCAGGGCTTGGACTCTTCACGGATACCCAGGCGCTGCATCCGGTAGCGCAGCTGGCGGAAAGTGATGCCGAGCAGCTTCGCCGCGGCCGTGCGGTTAAAGCCGGTCTTCGCCAGCGCTTCGAGGATCGCCTTGCGCTCGAGGGCGTCCAGGTAGTCAGGCAGCGGCTCGCCCTCTTCGCCGGCCGCAGCCGCTTCGCCCGCCGCGGGCCCCAGGCGCAGATCCTCCACGCCGATCTCCCGGGCATTCGACAGAGCGACCGCCCGCTCGAGGATGTTCTCCAGCTCGCGGATGTTTCCCGGGAAGTCGTAGGCCGAGAGCACCTCCCGCGCGGCCGCCGAAAGGCGCGCCGGCTCCGAACCGGACTGCGCCCCGATGCGATCGAGGATGGCCACCGCGATCACTCCGATGTCCTCGCGGCACTCTCGCAGCGGTGGCATCGGCAGCTCGATCACGTTGATGCGGTAGAAGAGGTCCTGGCGGAAGCGCCCAGCCGCGACGAGCGCGGCGAGCTTCTGGTGGGTGGCACAGATGATGCGCACGTCCACGGGGTCCTCCTGCGTCGCGCCGACCTTCCGCACGCGCTTCTCCTGGATCGCACGAAGCAGCTTGACCTGCATCGGCAGGGGCAGCTCGGCCACCTCGTCGAGGAAGAGGGTGCCGCCGTGCGCCGCCTGGAAGAAGCCCTCGCGATCCTCGCCGGCCCCCGTGAAGGCGCCCTTCTTATAGCCGAAGAACTCGCTTTCCATGAGCGCCTCGGGGATCGCGCCGCAGTTCACCGGCACGAAGGGCTTGTCGCGCCGCGCCCCGTTCTCATGAATGAGGCGCGCGGCGAGCTCCTTGCCGCTGCCCGACTCCCCGGAGATGTAGACCGGGGCCTGGGTCCGGGCGAGCTTGGTGATGAGGGCGCGAACCTCGACGAGCGGTGCGCTTTCTCCCAGCAACTGCTGGCCGCGCCGCGGGGGCTCGGCGCGATCGGGAAGTGACAGCGCGGAGCGCACCAGGGCGCGCAGCTGCTCGAGGCCCACCGGCTTTGAGACATAGTCGAAAGCGCCCGCCTTGAGCGCCGCAACCGCATTCTCGGCGCTGCCGTAGGCGGTGATCACGGCGACCGGCAGGTCAGCCGCCGAGGCGGCGATGTGGCGCACGAGCTCGAGGCCCTCCCCGTCGTCCAAGCGCATGTCGGTCAGGCAAAGGGCGTAGCGCGAGCCCTTGAGCCGCTCCTTCGCCTCGGCGATGGACCCGACCGTGTCCACGTCGAGCCCCATCTTGAGGAGCGTTCGCTCGAGAAGCTCCCGGATGTCGGGCTCGTCGTCGACGACCAGCACCTGAGCGCCGCCCGCGCCGGCGCGCGCGCCTGCCCGGTCGGCGCGTCTCATGCCGCTCCGGCCCCTCGCCACACGATGCGGAAATGCGCGCCCGGGGCGTCGTCGACGTACTCGAGGGTCGCCCGGTTGGCCGCGCACAGCTCGCGCGCGAGGTACAGGCCGAGCCCTGTGCCCTTCACCTCGGTGGTGAAGAAAGGCTCGAAGAGCTGACCCTGGCTTGCCGCAGGCACGCCCGGGCCGTCGTCGAGGACGCTTAGCTCCACTCCATCGGCGTAACGTCGCAGCACGAGCCGCACGCTGCCCGGGTGCGCCGGCGCATAGCGCACGGCGTTCTTCAGCAGATTCCACATCACCTGGCGCAGGTGCTCGCGGTCGAAGCGCACGCGCGGGTCGTCCTTTGCGTCGATCGCGAAGCGCTCGCGCGGCACCGACTCGTTCGCCACGAATTCGGCGACAAACGCCTTCAGCCAGGGAACGAGGCGGATGTTCTCGGCCGCCATGCGGTCGCGCCGGCTGAGCTGCAGCACGTCGGACACGAGGCGGTCCAGTCGACGGGTGTTGTCGTTGATGATGTGGGTGAGGCGCTCGCGGTCGGCGGCGCGCTTTTCTTCGCGCAGAAGCTCGGACGCGTGGCTGATGGCGGCGAGCGGATTGCGGATCTCATGCGCGATGCTGGCGGTGAGCCTGCCCAGCGCGGCGAGCTTGATCTGCTGGGCCTGCTCGCGCGCCCGGGTGGTGTCCTCTATGAAGAGCACACTGAACCCCTCCTGTCGCCCCGTCTCGAGCAGGCGCAGGCCGATGTCGCGTCCGCCGACGTGGAAGTTGGCCGGCGTGCCCGGCGCCACCTGCCCCGAGCGCCAGCCGCCCCAGCTCTCTGCGAGGCGCGGCACGAGCGCGGCAATGGGCGCGCCGAGCAGCCGCTCGGCGCGCAGAAGGCGTTGCGCCTGCGGGTTGTGCTGCACCACGCGTCCATCATGGTCGAGCACCACCACCCCGTCATGCATGTCCTGGATGACGAGCTGGTTGACGCGCGTTTGCGTCTCGAGCTCGCGACCGCGCTCGCGGGCAAGGCGCTCGTTGGCTGCCACGCGCTGCGCAAGCCACCCGGTGATGCCGACGCCGGCAAAGCACCCCATGGCGAGCAGGCTCGGCTGCAGGAAGTCGGTGGTGGACGCATCGTGCGCGAGCACCCAGTAGCCCTGCTCGATCAGGAGCGCGATCGACGCCACCGCGGCATACAGCAAAGACAGGCGTCGCGGCGCCACGATCGCCGCGGCGATGAGCGAAACGAGCAGCATCACGCCCAGTCCGCTGCGGATTCCGCCGCTCGCGTACATGAGCAGCGTGATCGCGACGATGTCGAGGAAGACATGGGCCGAGAGCTGGAGATTGAATTCCTCGCGCCTGCGCAGCATGCCGTGGAGCACCACCGCGAGGAATACGTAGCCGACGGCGACATAGCGGAAAAGCTCGAGCCAGTGCGCGCCGAACTTCAAGTCGCCGTCGTAGATCAGGGTCAGGGTGAAGAACAGCGTTGCCACCGCGATGCGGTAGATATTGAAGTAGCGCAGGGAAGTCCAGAATGCCTCCTCCCCGCGCTCGCGCGCGGGCTGGAAAAGCTCCGGGTAGCGCAGCCGCGCTTCCATCAGCGCGTGCCCGGCCCAAGGCGCGCGTGCTCGTCGCTGCAGTAGAGCCCGCCGCCCGAGGCGCGAGCTTCCGGCCTGGGCAGCAGGACGCCGCAACGCGCGCAGGACACCAGTTCCTCGGTCTTCTTGGTCATGCCGGTGGCATTCGCGCCCTGGCGCAGCGCCCGGCGCACCAGCCACACCGCTGCCACCACCAGCAGCACCAGGACGACAAGCCGGCCCATCGCGCGATTATCCAACGGGAGGGCAGGGGAAAGGGGTGGGAATGGTCGGGGTGACTGGATTTGAACCAGCGACACCTGCGTCCCGAACGCAGTACTCTACCAGGCTGAGCTACACCCCGAGGCGCACTCGCGCTTAGCCGGCGCGAGTGACGGAGAAGGACGTCAATTCTAGCAAAGAATCCTTGAAAGCCGAGGCTGGCAGCGCCGCGAGCGTGCGCATCGCCGCCTGCGATTCCCGCTGCGCCGCTTCGCGCGCGTACTCGAGCGCCCCGCAGGCGCGGATCGCGTCCAGGACGACGGCGAACTGCTCGCGTCCGCCCTCGACAATCGCCCGGCGCACCAGCGCCGCCTGCTCGCCGCTGCCGGCACGCAGGGTGTAGATCAGCGGGAGCGTCGGCTTGCCCTCGGCGAGGTCGTCCCCGAGGCTCTTGCCGATGGTTGCGGGCTCGCCCGAATAGTCGAGGACGTCGTCGATGAGCTGAAAGGCGGTTCCGAGATGCGCGCCGTATGCGGCGAGCGCTTCCTCGAGCGGGCCGGCGCCGCCCGCGAGCATGGCGCCCAGCCTCGCAGATGCCTCGAATAGCTTCGCGGTCTTGCGCCGGATGACCTCCAGGTAGCGCGCCTCGTCGACGTCGGGGTCGCGGCTTGCCATGAGCTGCATCACCTCGCCGGCGGCGATGGCGTTGGTGGCGTCGGCGAGCACGCGCATCACGCGCATGTCCTCGACTTCCACCATCATCTGGAAAGCCCGCGAGTAGAGGAAGTCCCCCACTAGCACCGCCGCGGCGTTGCCGAAGGCGGCATTGGCCGTGCGCCGCCCGCGGCGTAGGGGCGACTCGTCCACGACGTCGTCGTGCAGCAGCGTGGCGGTGTGGATGAACTCCACCACCGCGGCGAGGGGCAGGCGCGCTTCCCCACGGTAGCCGCAGGCGCCCGCGGCGAGCAGCAGCAGCGCCGGCCGGAGGCGCTTGCCGCCGGCGGCCACGATGTAGCCGGCAACCTGGCGCACCAGGACCACATCGGAGTCCAGGCGCCGTCGAATGAGCGCGTCCACGCGCTGCATGTCCTCCGCGACCGGGGCTAGCATGGACACAAAAGTCACGAACCGCTTATAATTCCAAGTCTTTTCTGGCGCAAGACGAAACCACATGTACGCAGTGATCAAGGCAGGCGGCAAGCAATACCGGGTGGAGCCTGGAGCCACGCTTCGCGTCGAGGATCTTCCGGCGGAAGTCGGCGCATCGGTTTCGTTCGACGAGGTGCTTCTGGTCGGCGCCGGCGACGCGGTCAAGATCGGCGCGCCGCTCGTATCCGGGGCGAGCGTCAAGGCCACCGTGGTTTCGCACGGGCGCGGCGACAAGGTGCGCATCTTCAAGTTGCGCCGGCGCAAGCATTACCAGAAATCGCAGGGCCACCGGCAGTCGTACACCGAGGTCCGCATCGACGATATCCAGGGATAGATTCGGACGGCTTAACCCATGGCTCACAAGAAAGCAGGCGGCAGTTCCCGCAACGGGCGCGACTCCCAGGCCAAGCGCCTTGGGGTGAAGGTCTTCGGGGGCGAGCGCGTCAATGCCGGCCAGATCCTGGTACGCCAGCGCGGTACCCGCGTCCATCCCGGGCTCAACGTCGGTTTGGGGCGGGATCACACGCTGTACGCGCGCGTGAGCGGCCAGGTCAGCTACGCGGTGAGGGGCGAAGACAGCAGGAACACCGTCAGCGTCACCGCGGAGAAAGCGCCGGCGTAGCCGGGTCCGCTCCCGACGAAAGCCCTATCGAGGCCGGTAGGGCTTTTTTGTTTGTGCTGCCATGAAGTTCATCGACGAGGCGAAGATCGAGGTGCACGCGGGCAAGGGCGGCGACGGGGCGGCGACGTTCCGGCGCGAGAAGTACATCCGCTTCGGCGGACCGAACGGAGGCGACGGCGGCCGCGGTGGGAGCGTCTGGGCGCGCGCCGACCGCAACGTCAACACGCTCATCGACTACCGTTTCGCCCGCATCCACCGCGCCGAGGACGGGGTGCGCGGCATGGGCTCGGATTGCAACGGTCGCGCGGGGCGCGACATCGTGCTGCGCGTGCCCTCCGGCACGCTGGTACGCGATGAGGCGACGGACGAGATCATCGCCGACCTGACGAAGGACGGCGAGCGCGCGCTCCTCGCCCGCGGGGGCAAGGGCGGCCTGGGGAATACCCACTTTAAGTCGAGCGTGAACCGAGCGCCGCGGCAGTTCACGCGCGGAGAGCCCGGCGAAAGCCGGCGCCTCGCGCTCGAACTGCGCGTGCTCGCCGACGTCGGGCTTCTCGGCCTGCCCAACGCCGGCAAGTCGAGCTTCATCCGCGCGGTGTCGAGCGCGCGGCCCAAGGTGGCGGACTACCCGTTCACCACGCTCGACCCCGCCCTTGGCGTGGCGCGCGTTGGCGAGGCGAGCTTCGTGGTCGCCGACATCCCCGGCCTTATCGAAGGCGCCGCCGAAGGCGCCGGCCTCGGCCATCAGTTCTTGCGCCACCTATCGCGTACGCGCCTCCTGCTGCACCTCATCGACATGACCGAGCCCGACGCCGCGAAGGGCGCGCGCGCCATCGCCGCAGAGCTGAAGAAGTACTCCGACGCCCTGCACCGCAAGCCGCGCTGGCTCCTCTTCAACAAGATCGACGCCGTGGACGACGCGCCGGCGCGCATTCGCAAGATCCTCGGGACGCTGCGCTGGAAGCGCCCCTGGTTCGGCATTTCGGCCCTCACCGGCGAGGGCTGCCCGCAGGTCTGCAAGGCGATCGCGCGGGAGCTCGCGCGCCGATGATCGCCGGCGCGCAGCGGCTGGTGGTCAAGGTGGGCTCCTCGCTAGTCACTGACGCCGGCCGCGGCCTCGACGTGCCGGCCATCGAGGGCTGGGCGGCGCAGATCGCGCGCCTGCGTGCTCTCGGACGCGAGGCGGTGCTGGTGTCAAGTGGCGCCATTGCCGAGGGAATGAAGCGCCTGGGCTGGGTACGCCGGCCTCAGGCCATGCACGACCTGCAGGCAGCTGCGGCGGTGGGACAGATGGGTCTCGCGCAGTGCTACGAGAGCTGCTTCCGTTCGCACGGCCTTCAGACCGCGCAGGTGCTCCTCACCCACGCCGACATGGCCGACCGCCAGCGTTACCTCAATGCGCGCTCGACCCTGCGCACGCTGCTGGGCCTTGGCGTAATTCCGGTGATAAACGAGAACGACACCGTCGTGACCGACGAAATCAAGTTCGGCGACAACGACACGCTCGGCGCCCTCGTGGCGAACCTCGTCGAGGCAGATGCGCTCATCATCCTTACCGACCAGGCGGGCCTTTTCGAGCTCGACCCGCGAAAGCACGCTGCTGCGAAGCTCGTGGAGCAGGCGGCCGCGGACGACCCGCGCCTTGAGCCGATGGCCGGCAGCCGCGGAAGCGCGATCGGCAAGGGCGGGATGCTGACCAAGGTGCTGGCAGCCCGGCGCGCTGCGCGCAGCGGCGCCCATACCGTCATTGCCTCCGGCCGCGAGCCCGAGGTTCTGGTGCGCCTCGTGCAGGGCGAGCGCATCGGCACGCTGCTCACCGCCCGCACCGTGCCGCTCGCGGCGCGCAAGCAGTGGCTTGCCGACCACCTGGGGGTGAGCGGCCGGCTGCGCCTGGACGCGGGCGCGGTCAAGGCGCTCGCGCACGACGGCAAGAGCCTGCTGCCGATCGGCGTGGTCGAGGTGGGCGGGGACTTCCGGCGCGGCGAGGTGGTGATGTGCATCGATCCCGACGGCCGAGAAATCGCGCGTGGGCTCGCGAACTACTCGGCGGAGGAGACGCGGCGCATCATGCGCCGGCCGTCCAGTGAGATCGGAACGATCCTCGGATACGTGGACGAGCCGGAACTCATCCACAGAGACAACCTAGTGCTTCTTTAGATCCGTCATCAGCGAGGCCCGGACTTCCCCGGGAACGGTCAGTTTCGCGCGGTACTGCGGATGGTCGACGCCGATGGCAAGTGCGGCGCCCGTGTGCAGCTTCTCGCGCATGCCGGCGTCGAGCTCGAAGCGAAGGAAGTGCACCGACGAGGTCTTCTCCTCGTTCTCGCGTTCGAGGTCCTCGTCGGCGATCGCCGCCACTTTGGCGCAGCCTTCCACCTGCACCCAAGTGCTTGCCTCGATGCCCTTCAGCCTCGCCAGCATGCGCCGGCGCTCCTCGTCGTCCGGGTACTCGATCAGCATCGTCGCCTTCCAGTTGCCGCCGTCGGGGACCAGCGGGTTGTAGGCGTCGAGCTCGTGACGGATTCCTTCCTCCTCAAAGATGCGCTCGATGCGCAGCATCTCCTGCACCTGGTAGCGGATGGTGAGCTCGTCCTCGAACTGCAGTGTCACGTGCTCGCCAAGGTGCACGGTACGCCGCTTCTTGTGCTCCATCACCGACGCGCGAAAGGCGTTACGCTCCTTTGCGTATGCCTCGAGCGAAAGCAGGCTCTCTCTCTTGATCATCCCGGCAGACTAAGCTGCGGCGCGAGATAGATCAAATTGAGGTTGGCAATTCCTTCGATTTACTGTGCCAATGGCGCCGATCCGTCTGCAGGAAGCGGTGCAGCTCGGCGAGCGCCTGGCGGTAGACCTCGCGCTTGAAGTCGATCACGGACTCGAGCGGCACCCAGTAGTCGTGCCAGCGCCAGGCATCGAACTCGGGGTGCCCGCTCGCGCGCAGCTTCACGTCGCAGTCGCGACCGACCAGGCGCAGCAAGAACCAGATCTGCTTTTGCCCGCGGTAGGGGCCGGCGCGATGGTCGTGCCGCATCCACTTGTGCGGCACGTCGTAGCGCAGCCACTCACGCGTTCGGCCGAGGATGCGCACGTGAGAGTCGCGCAAACCGATTTCCTCCTCGAGCTCGCGGTACATCGCCTGCAAGGGCGTCTCGCCCGGCTGGATTCCGCCCTGCGGAAATTGCCAGGCGTGCTGGCTGACGCGCTTGCCCCAGAAAACTTCGTTCCTCTGGTTGGCAAGGACGATGCCGACGTTCGGGCGATAGCCTTCCTTGTCCAGCATCCGCGACGCCTCGCGTTTGGCTTGAGCTAAAATTTTTCCACAGCCCATCGGCAATTACAACGGTGCGGGACCCACCAAACCTCCTCAGATGAGAGCTTCCCGCTTCTTCATCGCCACGCACAAGGAAGTGCCGGCCGAGGCCGAAGTCGCCAGCCACCGGCTGATGCTTCGCGCAAGCCTGATCCGCCGCCTCGCCGCCGGCATCTATACCTGGCTGCCGCTCGGCCATCGCGTGCTGCGTAAGGTGGAGACGATCGTGCGCGAGGAGATGGACCGCGCTGGGGCGATCGAGATGGCGATGCCCGTGGTGCAGCCCGGCGAGCTGTGGCAGGCCTCGGGACGCTGGCATGCCTACGGCCCCGAGCTGCTGCGCTTCAAGGACCGGCACGAGCGCGAGTTCGTCCTCCAGCCGACCTCGGAGGAAGTGATCACCGAGCTCGCCCGCAGCGAGCTGAAGAGCTACCGTCGACTGCCCGCGCATTTCTACCAGCTGCAGACCAAGTTTCGCGACGAGCGGCGCCCCCGATTCGGTATCCTGCGCGGACGCGAGTTCGTCATGAAGGACGGCTATTCTTTCCACGCCGATTACGCGGACCTGCAGCGCGAATACGACAACATGCACGCGACCTACACGCGCATCTTCACGCGCCTCGGGCTGCGATTCCGTGCGGTGGCGGCTGATACGGGAGCGATCGGCGGCACGGGCTCGCACGAGTTCCATGTCCTAGCGGACTCCGGCGAGGACGCGATCGCCTTCTGCCCGGGGTCGGACTATGCGGCGAACGTGGAGCTCGCGGAGGCGGTTGCCGCGGCGCAGCGACCCGAAGGCAAAGAACCGCGGCGCAAGGTCGCGACGCCAGGGGTGAAGACCATCGCCGATCTGTGCAAGCTGCTGCAGCTCCCGTTCGAGAAGACGGTCAAGACGCTGGTGTACGAGGGGAAGGACAGCCTGGTCGCACTCGTGCTGCGCGGCGACCACGAAATGAACGAGACGAAAACTTCCAAGCTGGCGGCAATCGCGACGCCGCTGCGCCAGGCTAGCGAGGAGGCCGTGCGGCGCGCCTTCGGCGCGGGCTTCGGCTCGCTTGGGCCGGTTGGTGCGGCCGATGTGAAGCTCGTCGTCGATCGCTCGGCCGACGCCCTTGCCGACTTCGTCTGCGGCGCGAACGAGGACGGCCAGCACTTCACCGGCGTGAACTGGGCTCGCGACGTTTCGGCGCCGGTCGAGGTCGCCGACATCCGCAACGTGGTTGCCGGAGACCCCAGCCCGGACGGCAAGGGTACGCTCGAGATCGTGCGCGGCATCGAGGTCGGCCACATCTTCCAGCTACGCACCAAGTACTCCGAGGCGATGGCGGCCACGTTCCTGAACGAAGCGGGGGATGCTCGGCCCTTCGAGATGGGCTGCTACGGTATCGGGGTGACGCGCGCGGTAGCCGCGGCGATCGAGCAGAACCACGACGAGCGCGGCATCGTCTTTCCCGCGCCCATCGCGCCTTTCGAGGTCTGCGTGGTGCCGATCGGCTACGCCAAGTCCGACAAGGTACGCGCCAGCGCCGACGCGCTGTACGACGCCCTCGCCGCCGCGGGCGTGGACGTGCTGCTCGACGACCGGGAAGAGCGCCCGGGCGTGCTCTTCGCGGACATGGACTTGATCGGCATCCCGCATCGGTTGGTGCTCTCCGAGCGGGGCCTCGCCGCCGGAAGCGTCGAGTACAAGGCCCGCAGGGACGGGACGCCGCGCGACGTGCCGATCGGCCACGCGGTCAGCTTCCTCAAGGAGCGGCTCGCGGCGGCATGAGGGCGCTCGCCCTCCTGGTCCTCGGCCTGCCGCTCGCCGCGCTCGCAGGCGAGCAAATGTACGAGCCGCTCGCCGCCAGTGTGCGCGCACGCCTGTCGGCGGCCATCGCCGACAAGGGCGTCCCGGCCCTCAATTTCCGCTCGGTGGCCGACGCCGGCCGCTGGCTGCACGCCATGGAAGAGCGCCTCGCGCGGCGCATACCCGACCGTAAGCAACGGCTGGAGCTCCTGCGCACCGTGCATTACGAGGCGATGCGAGCTGGGCTGGATCCGCAGCTTGTGCTCGGCATCCTCGAGGTCGAGAGCGGCTTTCGCAAGTACGCGGTATCGCGCGCCGGGGCGCGTGGCTACATGCAGGTCATGCCCTTCTGGGTCAAGCTGATCGGCCGGCCGACCGACAACCTATTCCACCTGCGCACCAACCTGCGCTATGGTTGCGTGATCCTGCGCCAGTACCTCGACATGGAGAAGGGTGACTACTTTCGCGCGCTGGGCCGCTACAACGGCAGCCTCGGGCGCCCGGAGTACCCCAACCTTGTGTTCGCCGCCTGGCGCGGCCGCTGGAAGTACGATGGACCCACGGCGTAACGGCAAGCCGACCGCGTGATCGGCTCCCTCATTGCACGCTCGCCGCGCTTCGCCAACTGGCTGTACGGGTTCACGCCGCCCGAGCGCGGCCCGGTGGTGCTGGTGCACCGGCGCGTGTACATCGTCCCGGCGCGCCTGGGGTGGCTCTTCGGCGCCACGCTCGTGATCCTGCTGATCGGCTCGATCAACTACGCGCTCTCGCTCGGCTTCGCCCTGACGTTCTTGCTCGCCGGCCTGGGGCTCGCCGGCATCGTCCACACGGCGCGCAACCTCGTCCGCATGGTGGTGAGCGTCGGCCGCGTCGAGCCGGTGTTCGCGGGGGAATCCGCGCAGTTCCGCATCTATCTCGACGGCAGGGCGGCATTCGAGCGGCCGTCGATCCTCGCGCGCCACCTGGCCTCCGGCTCCCAGCTCGTGGTCGACGTTGCGCCGGGCTCGCCAGCGGAGGTCGTGCTCGCGGTGCCCGCGCCGAGGCGCGGCTGGCTGCAGCTCGGGCGCGTCATGCTCGAGACGCGCTATCCGCTGGGACTGTTTCGTGCCTGGAGCTATGTCGAGCCTGATGCACGCTGCCTCGTGTACCCGCGCCCGGAGCGCTCGGCGCTGCCGCCGCCCGTGGCGGAGGCCACTTTCGGCGCCCTGCGCTCGCCCACGCCCGGGAACGACGATTTCGCCGGCTTACGCGCCTATC
Source organism: Burkholderiales bacterium (assembly GCA_035649175.1). GTDB lineage: Bacteria > Pseudomonadota > Gammaproteobacteria > Burkholderiales > SG8-39 > SCGC-AG-212-J23. The sequence goes on from DASRKB010000185.1 coordinate 23,399, forward strand.
AGCGCTCGGACTCGCCGCGCCATGTCGCGTGGAAGGCCGTCGCCCGCAGCGAAGACATGCTCACCAAGCAGTTCACCGGAGAGGCAGCGGCCGAACTGTGGCTGGATTGGCGCCTCCTCGGCGGGCAACCGGTCGAGCAGCGGCTTTCGCGCCTTGCCGGCTGGGTGCTCGCAGCCGATCGCGAGGGCACGCCCTTCGGGCTGCGCATGCCCGGCGCCGAGATCGCGCCGGCGCGCGGCGCCGCCCACCGAAGCGCCTGCCTGCAGGCTCTCGCCCTGTTCGAGGATGAAGGAAAGTCTTGAACCCTTCCGCCCATCCGCTCGCGCCCGAGGCACGCCTCGCCAGCATGCGCGACGTCGCCTGGCTGATCGGATCGCTGCTCCTCGTCATCCTGCCCCATGCGGCGCGCGCGCCGTGGTGGGTGACCCTTCTCGCGCTGTGCCTTTTCGGTTGGCGGGTCACCCTCGCGCTCAATCGCGCGCCCCTGCCTTCGCGCTGGCTGGTGCTGGGCGTCGCGCTGGTCACGATGCTCGGCGTATGGATGGAGTACCGCACGATCTTCGGGCGGCAGCCGGGCATCCTGCTGCTCATGCTCTTTGCCGGCCTCAAGCTCCTCGAGACACGCACGCACCGCGATGCGGCGGCCGCGGCGTTCCTCGGCTATTTCCTCATCGTGACCAACTTCTTCTACACTCAGACGATCGCGACAGCCGCGGCAATGTGCGCGGCGTTGTTCGCGATCACCGCCACACTGGTGGGGCTGAGTGCACCGCATCGGCCGCCGCGCGCCCACCTGCGGACCACCGGGCTTCTCCTCGCGCATGCCGCGCCGGCGGCACTGGCGCTGTTCGTGCTCTTCCCGAGGGTGCACGGACCAATCTGGGGGTTGCCGCAGGACGCGTACACCGCCATGACCGGCCTGTCGGAGACCATGAGCCCCGGGTCGCTCGCGAGCGTGGCACAGTCCGACGCGATTGCGTTCCGGGCCGAGTTCGAGGGTACGCCGCCGGCACCGCGGCTGCGCTACTGGCGTGGCCCGCTGATGTGGGATTTCGACGGCCGAACCTGGAGCATCGGCGGCACGAGGGTCGTGCCATTCGCGGCTCCGACCGGCGGTAGCGCCACGCATCGCTACACCGTGGTCCTCGAGCCGCACAATCAGGCGTGGCTTTTCGCGCTCGAGACTCCCGCGAGCGTGCCAGCGCAAGCGCGCATGAGCTTCGACGGCCAGGTGCTCTCGGCGAGCCGCGTGCGCAGCCGGACGCGCTACCAAATGACCTCCGTCGTGGCACCCGACCCGCCTGCGGCCGAGGAGCGCGGGACGCTGCGCCGCGCCATGGGTCTGCCCGAGGGGTTCAATCCGCGCGCGGCGGCCCTAGCCGCCGAGTGGCGCAGCCAGTCGCGTTCCGACGAGGAGGTGATGGGCCGTGCCATCGATTTCCTGCGCTCCGGCGAGTACGCGTACACCTTGGAGCCGCCACTGCTTGGCACGCACGCGGTGGACGAATTCCTGTTCCACACGAAAGCAGGCTTTTGCGAGCACTACGCGTCCGCCTTCGTGTTCCTGATGCGCGCTGCCGGCGTGCCGGCGCGCATCGTGACCGGTTATCAGGGCGGCGAGGTGAATTTCGTGGACCGGATCATTACCGTGCGTCAGTCGGAGGCGCATGCCTGGGCCGAGGTGTACCTGCCGGGCCGTGGCTGGGTGCGGGTCGACCCGACCGCGGCGGCGGTACCCGCGCGCATCGAGGCAGGTCTGGCGCGCTCGGTGCCGCAGACTGAGCTGTCGCCGCTGCTGCGCCCCGACTTGGAGTGGCTGCGCAGCATGCGAGACCGCTGGGAGGCGCTCGCCCACAAGTGGAATGTGTGGGTGCTCGGCTACAACCCGGAGCGCCAGCGCGAGCTTCTCGGATCGCTCGGCATGCGCGACGCCGACTGGCGCACGCTCACGGCGGCGCTCTTCACGGCCCTCGGCCTGCTGACGCTCGCGCTCCTCGCATGGTCGCTCCGCCGCCTGCAGCGCCCGGACCCGGTGCAGCGAGCCTGGCGCGCGTTCTGCCGCAAGCTCGCCGCGTGCGGCGTCGAACGCGCGCCGCACGAAGGGCCGCGCGACTTCGCGGCGCGCGCGGCGCGCGCCCTGCCCGCCACGCGCCGCGCCATCCTGCGCATCGCAGGTCTCTATATCGCGCTGCGCTACGGCGCCGCGCCCTCGCGGCCCGGCGCCGCGGAACTGCGGCGCATGGTGCGCGATCTGAGGCTTACATGAAGTGCCTCGCCCTCTCCCTCTTCTTCTGCCTTTCGCTCCCGGCGCTGGCCCAAAGCGCGTCCTACGAGAAGCGGCCCGAAGTGCGCAGCTTCGTCCGCGAGATGGCGAAGCGTCATGGCTTCGAGGAGCGCGAGCTCACTTCGGTCTTCGCGCGCGTGGAGCGATCGGAGCCGGTGCTCGCGGCGATACGCAAGCCTCCCGAGCCGCAAGTATGGGCGGATTATCGGGCGCTCTTCCTCACGGAGAAGCGCATCGAGGGCGGCGTGGCGTTCTCCCTGGAGCACCGCGACCTGCTTTCGCGCGCCGAGCGTGCGTACGGCGTGCCCGGAGAGGTTATCGTCGCCATCATCGGCATCGAGACCTTCTACGGCCGCAACACCGGCCGCTGGCGCGTGATCGACGCCCTCACCACGCTCGCCTTCGACCATCCCCCGCGCTCCCGTTTCTTCCGAGGCGAGCTCGAGAGCTACCTGCTGCTGGCGCGCGACAACGGGCATGACGTGCTCACCATGCGGGGCTCGTATGCGGGCGCCATCGGCATCCCGCAGTTCATGCCGAGCAGCACGCGGGCGTACGCCGTCGACTTCGACGGCAACGGCATCATCGACTTGCGCGAAAGCGTCGCCGACGCCATCGGCAGCGTGGCGAGCTTCCTCGCGAAGCACGGCTGGCAGCCCGGGGCGCCAGTACACCTTACGCCCGCCCTCGAGGGCAACGCTTGGCGCGACTATACCGGCCTCGAACCCAGGCACTCGCTCTCAGAGCTGCGCGCAGCCGGCGTCAGGCTCGAGACCGACGTGCTCCCGCAGACACGCGCGGTCGTCGTGGACCTGGGCAGCGAGGTACGCGTAGGGCTGAGGAACTTCTATGTGATCACCCGCTACAACCGCAGCGCGCTCTACGCTGCGGCGGTCACCGACCTGGCCGGGGCGCTGCGCGAGCATCAGAGCCCGGGCAAGTAGCGCATCGGGTCAACAGGCGCAGAACCCTTGCGGATCTGGAAGTGCAGCTTCGGCCGATCGGCATCGGTGCTGCCGAGCTCGGCGATCTTCTGGCCGCGAGCCACGCTCTGCTGCTCCTTTACGAGGATGTCGCGGTTGTGCGCGTACACCGTGATGAAGCCGTTGTCGTGCTTGATCACCACCAGCTTCCCCAGGCCCGGGATGCCGCTGCCGATGTAGGTTACCCGCCCTGCCGCGGCGGCGACCACCGGGTCGCCGAGCTTGCCGTCGATGTCGATGCCCTTGTTGCGAGGCTCGGAGAACCCGGCGATTACCTTGCCCTTCGCCGGCCATACGAATCCGCCCACGTCGCCTTCGACCCGGGACACCGCCTTCGGCTCGCTGCTCGCCACACGCTCCGCGGGAGCCGGCGGTATCGAGGCCGCCTGGGGCGACGGTGCCGAGGCCACCGGTGCGGCAGGCTCGAGCGCTCGCGCCTCGATGCGAGCTGGGCCGGGCGCAGCGCCGACCTGCGTGCGCGGCGCCTCGGGCGGCGTGACGCGCAGCAACTGGCCGACGCTGATTTTGGTCGGATCCTCCAGGCCGTTCCATTGCGCCACGTCGCGGTAGTCCGCGCCGTTCTCGAGCGCGATGCTGTAGAGGGTGTCGCCGCGTCTCACGACATAGAAGCCGTCGGGCGCCCCCGGCGCCGGGGTGGCCGCGGGGGCTGCGGCGGGGGCTCGCGCCGGAGGGGCGGACGCGCGCGGCGGCTTGCGGTCGAACACCGGCGCGGCAATACGCGGACCCGCGCATGCGGCCAGAAACATCGCCGCGAGTGCCAGCGCTACCGTAGAACGTCTCATGCCCTGCCCGCCTCCATCGGCACGAAGCGCACCGGATCCAGCGTCGACTTGAGGAAGCCGCGACCGCTGCGCTCGAAAAGCACCAGCCGCTGGCTCCCCCCGTTCACCCTGAGCGGCAATATCATTCTGCCACCGGCGGCGAGCTGGCGTAACAGGGCCTCGGGCACGCGCGGCGCGGCCGCCGCGACCACGATGCACTGGAACGGCGCCGCCTTTTCTAGGCCGAGATAGCCGTCACCGTGCGCGAGGCGCAGGTTCGCTAGTCGAAGGCCCAGCAGGTTGGCCCGCGCACGATCGAGCAGGGCCTTGACGCGTTCAATCGAGTACACCCGCGCGAATAGCTGCGCCAGCACCGCGGCCTGGTAGCCGCAGCCGGTGCCGACCTCGAGCACATTGTCCGCCTCGCGGCCTGTTGCGAGCAGCAGCTCGATCATCCGGGCGACGACGTAGGGCTGGGAGATGGTCTGCCCGAAGCCGATAGGCAGCGCGGTATCCTCGTAGGCACGACTCGCGAGCGCTTCATCGACGAACACGTGGCGCGGAACCGCCGCGATCGCGGCGAGCACGCGTTCGTCTCGGATACCTTTGGCGCGCAGGCGTTCCACCATTCGCGCGCGCGTGCGCGTGGAGGTCATGCCGACGCCCGCGGTCTGCCTCAGTTCGCGAGCCATTCGTTCGTCCGCGCCAACTGGCCCGCGTGGGTGAGGTCCATGCGCAGCGGTGTGACCGAGACGCGCCGGTTCTCGACTGCATGGAAGTCGGTCCCGGGCCCTGCGTCGGCCGCGCCGCCCGCCGGCCCGATCCAGTAGGCGGTCTCACCGCGCGGGGTCTGGATCCTGACCACCGGTTCGGCCTTGTGGCGCTTGCCAAGGCGCGTCACCTCGATGCCAAGCAGCTCCCCTGGGCCAACGTCGGGGATATTGACGTTGAGCAGCACCGGCTCCCCGAAAGGCGCGCGGCGCAGCCTCTCGACCATCTGCAGCGCGATGCCGATCGCGCTGTCGAAGTGCTCGCCCGTCTTGCTGGTGAGCGAGAGGGCGACTGACGGAATGCCGAGCAGGTAGCCTTCCACCGCGGCCGCCACGGTGCCAGAGTAGATGGTATCGTCGCCCATGTTCGCGCCGAGGTTGATGCCCGAGACGATTACGTCGGGCGTGAAGTTGAGCAGCCCCGTGACGGCGATGTGCACGCAGTCGGTCGGCGTGCCGTTCACGGAGAAGTAGCCGTTGGCCGCACGCCGCACGGTGAGCGGCCGGTCGAGAGTGAGCGAGTTCGAAGCGCCCGAGCGGTCGCGCTCGGGCGCGACCACGGTCACCTCACCGAGCTGGCGCAGCGCCTCGGCGAGCAGCGTGATCCCGGGGGCGAAGTAGCCGTCGTCGTTCGACACCAGGATCTTCATGCGATCGATTCTACCGTCCGCGCACGCTGGTACGGACCGCGCCAGCGCTGTCTAATTTCGCGTGCGCCCTGCGGCCGTTCTTCTCGCCTTGCTGCTGTTCTTGCCCAGCGCAGGCGCGCAGGAGGCAGGCTACGACGTCCTGGTCGATGCCCCCAAGGCACTTGCCGATATTCTGAACAAAGGGCTTTCGCTGTACCGGTGGCGCCACGACGCCGAGATGTCGCGCGAGCGGCTCGAGCGCCTCGCCGCCGAGGCCGAACGCGAGGCCCGCGAGGTGGCGGCCACCGAGGGCTATTTCTCCGCCCTCGCCAATGCACGCCTTGACGAGACGACGCAGCCACCCACGGTGCGGCTGCGCCTCGAGCCCGGCGCGCGCACGCGCGTCGCGTCAGTGGACATCCGCTTCCGCGGGCACGCCACCGGCGATCCAGAGGCGCGCGATCAGCTAGAGCGGGTGCGCAGGAGCTGGCGCCTGCGCGCCGGCGAGCCCTTTCGGCAGGCGGACTGGGAGGAGGCCAAGCAGGAGGCAGTGCGGGAGCTTGCCGCCTGGCGCTACGCTGCGGCGCAGGTCTCCGACAGCCAGGCGCTCATCGATCCGCTCGCGCGCAGCGCGACGCTCACGGTCGAACTCGAGAGCGGCCCTCCATACCGCTTCGGTGAGTTGCGCGTGACGGGAAACCGCCGCTACCCCGAGGCGTTGGTCGAGAACCTGAGCCCCGTGCGCGCGGGCGAGACCTACGATCGCGACAAGCTGCTCGTCTACCAGCGGCGGCTGGCCGAGACGGGCTGGTTTGCCAGCGCCCAAATGGAGATCGACAGGACCGGGGATCCGGGCTCTGCACCGCTGCGCGTCGCCGTGCTCGAGGCGCCCTCGCAAAACGTGGAGGCAGGCATCGGCTATACCACCGACGCTGGTCCGCGCCTCGAGCTGACCTATGCCAACCGCGATATCGCCGACGAGGCCTGGCGCTTCAAGAGCGAGCTCGCGCTCGACGAGAAGATCCAGCGTCTGGATCTCGACCTCGACCTGCCGCCGGAGCCGGGGGCGCGCTGGAACAGCCTGTTCACCCGCGCGCGGCAGACCGACATCCAGAGCCAGACGACGCGCGAGCTCGCGGTCGGTGTCGCGCGCAACTTCGGCCGCGAGCTGTCACCCTCGGCGCTCATCGTTTCGGCCCACCTGGAAGAGAGCCGCGTCGGCGACGACCTCATCGATAATAGCCAGGCCCTCTACCTCGGCTTTCGGCGCACGTTCAGCAGTACCGACGAGCTGATCTCGCCGCGCTCGGGCTACCGCGCGTCCCTCGACTTGGGCGGTGCGCCGCCGGAGGTTTCCACGCGGCGCTTCTTGCGCGCCGTGGCGGCCGCCTCGCTCTTCTTCCCGCTTGGGCGCTCCGATGACCTCCTGCTGCGGGGCCAGGCCGGCGCAGTGGTCGCCGAGGACCGCAGCGGAATTCCCTCGGTATTCCTGTTCCGCACCGGCGGCGATACGACGGTGCGGGGGTACGCCTTCGAGAGCCTCGGCGTGCGCCAGGGCGAAGCGGTGGTCGGCGGCCGCCGCCTTCTCGCGGGCAGCGCCGAGTTCATCCATTGGTTTGGCGAGAGCTGGGGCATCGCGGCGTTCGTCGATGCCGGCAACGCGTGGGATACGGGTACTGACTTCGACCCGGCGGTGGGCGCGGGCATCGGTGCGCGGTTTCGCACACCGATCGGCCCCGTTCGCCTCGACGTGGCCTACGGCGAGGACGTCGACTCCTGGCGGCTGCACTTCTCCGTAGGCTACGCATTTTGAGCATGCGGCGATGGTTTGCAGCCGTGGCAGCGCTGACCGCTGCGGCACTGCTTGGGGCGCTCGGCGCCGGCGCTTGGGTCCTCGGCACCGAAGAGGGCTTACGTTGGGCGCTCGCGCGCGCGAGCGGCGCCACTGAGGGCCGGCTCCGGGTGGAAGGCGCGCGCGGTGTGCTCGCGGGCATAGTCAGCGTCGAGCAACTCTCCTACGAGGGCGACGGCATGAGGCTCGAAGCGCGCAGCCTCGCGCTTTCCGCAGACCTCCTGGCCGCGCTCGCCGGCCGGCTTTCGCTCGCGCCGGTCACGGCGAACTCCCTGGAACTCGTGCTGAGCGAGAAGTCGACGACGACGACCGCACCCGACGGCCCGTTGCCCTTCGGCATCTCGCTTTCCGATGTGGCCGTCGAGCGCCTCGCCATCGCCCGCAACGGGGAGCGCCACGAGCTGCGCGAGATCCGCCTTCAGCATCTCCAGCTCGATCGCGCGATTTCGGCCGAGGGCTCGTTTCGGCGTCCGGACGAGCACTTCCCACTGGAGGCGAGCTTCACCGTCGAGGGCTCGCTCGAGCGCTTCGAGATCGACGCCGTACTAACGCTGGCCGGCGTCCCGGCGGAGGGCACGATCCTCATCCGCTCCTCCGGCGAGCCGCGCATCGAGTCGCTCGAGGCGCGCGCTGGGCCGGTCGATCTCAGGCGCTTCGATCTCGCGCTTCCCCATACTGCAATCAAGGCGACCATGCAGGCGAAGGGCACGCGCGACGGGCTCGCGGGAACACTGTCGGCGGCCAACGCAGCGCATGGTCCGCTCGACCAGGACAGGCTACCTGTCTCCAGGGTGGACACGCGCTTCGCCACCGCGGATTTCGTCTCCCTTGCACTCGAGCGCCTGCTCATCGCCGTCACCGGGGGCGGCACGCTCGAAGGCACGGCGCATGTGGGGCGCCAGGCGGTGCGCGCGGCGCTGCGATCCTCCGGCGTCGACCTGCGGAGCCTGCATACGAAGCTGCGACGCACGGCGCTCAACGGACCGCTGCAGGTGACGTTGAGAGAGGACGAGCAGAGCCTTAGCGCGACTCTCGCGCAAGACGACGTCAGTATCGAGGCGGACCTGACGCGGCGTGGGAACGTCGTTGACGTGCACCGGCTGCGCGCCCGGGCACGCGGCGGAGAGCTTGCCGGGCACGCGACCTTGCGCCTGGAGGAGCTGCACGCGCAGGGCAAGTTCGATCTATCCCGTTTCGATCCATCGGCGTTCGGCGATTATCCCGAGGGCGCGCTCAACGCCTCGATCGCCGCATCGGGCACCGCCGAGCAGATGGATGTCGCCTGGACGCTTCGCGAGAGCACGCTGCTTGGCCGGGCGCTCGCCAGCCAGGGCAGCGCCCGCGTGGCGAAGAGCCGCGCCACCCGCGTCCAGGCGGAGGCAAGCTACGGCGGCGCACAAGCCAACATCCGTGGCGCGTTCGGGGGGGTTGCCGACTCGATGGCGTGGTCCCTGTCGGTTCCGGACCTCGAGGAGTTCGGCGATCAGCTCGGCGGCGCGTTGAGCGCCCGAGGCACGCTTTCCGGCGACTTGAGCGACCCGCGCGCTACTGGCTCGGCACAGGTGGAGAACCTACAGCTTCCCGGCGCCGTCCATCTGGCGCAGGCGAGCGCGAGCTTTGAAGGCCGCCTCGGGGAGCACGAAATCGCCCTCGCGGCGCGCGCGAGTGGCCACGCGCCGCGAGCGCGGATGCGCGGCGGTTGGCACGGGGCCCGTGGTTGGACGGGCGTCATCGTGTCGCTTTCCAGCGAAGGCCCGGTGCCGCTGGAGCTCGTGGCACCGGCGAGCCTCGCGCTCTCCCGAGAGCAGGTTGCTCTTGGTCGTACCGAAGTGAAGCTCGGCAACGGCAGGCTGCTAGTGCAGGAGATGCGCTGGCAGCCCGGGGGCCTGGCCTCGCGCGGCGAGTTCCGTGGCCTCCCCGCGGAATGGCTGGTCGCGCCCACCGGCTTCGCGCAGCGGGTGCGCGGCGACCTGCGGCTCGACGGCGAGTGGTCGCTCGCAGCGACGCCCCGCCTCAACGGCACGCTGGATCTGCGCCGCGCAAGCGGCGATCTCGCGGTCGACGGCTTCGGGCTCGAGTTGTTGCAGGCTTTCCTTAAGGCGAAGCTCGACGATGGCCGCGCTTCCGCACACGGCCGGGTGGACTCAAGGTTCGCCACGGTGTCGATCGAAGGCCGGCTCGCACCGATCCCCGGCAAGGAGGGCCTCGGCTACGGCGAGGCGTCCGCGATTTCGCTGCGCGCCAGTGCGGAGCTCGCCGACGCCCGGTCGCTCGCCCCAGCGATCCCACCGGAGCTGCGCGTCGACGGCCGACTTTCCGTCGAGCTCGCCGTCGCCGGCACGCTCGGCGCGCCTTCACCCTCGGGGAAGCTCGCGGGGGAGGCAATTGCCATCCAGCTCTCCGAGCACGGCGTCTACCTGCGCGATGGTGAGCTGCACGCCGTACTGGAGGACGACGCAGTGCGCGTCACGCGCTTCTCGATCCAGAGCGGCGGTGCCGGAAGGCTCACGGCGAGCGGCGTCGTACCGCTTCCCGGCAGCAAGCACGAGGCCACGCTCGAATGGCAGGCGCACCAGTTGACTGCGGTCGACCGCCCGGACATGCGAGTGGTGATGTCGGGCGACGGCGCGGCGCGCTTCGACGGGCGCCGCCTGTCGCTGTCGGGCGACCTGAAGGTGGACCGCGGCGACATCACGCTCCAGCGCGAGAGCCTGCCCAAGCTCGGCGACGATGTGGTCATCATCGGCGAGCCGCCGGCCGCGCGCGCCGGCAAGGCGCCCCTGCCGATGTCGCTCGACCTCACGGTGGATCTTGGCAATGCGCTTCGGCTCGAGACGCGCGGATACGACGGAAGGCTCGCCGGCCGCCTGCAGATCGTGACCGGCAAGGAGGGGGAACTGCGCGCCTTCGGCGAGGTGCGCGCAGTGAACGCGACCTTCCTCGCCTACGGACAGACCTTGCAGGTGGATCCCGGGGTACTGACCTTCGACGGCCCGCTCGACAACCCCGCGCTGCAAATTACCGCCTGGCGGCGCAACCAGGCGGTGGAGGCGGGAGTGGAGATCACCGGCACGGCGCATGCGCCGCGCGTGCAGCTCGTGTCGCAGCCACCCGTGCCGGAGGGCGAGCGCTTGTCCTGGCTGATCCTCGGTCGCGGGTCGGGCAACGCCAGCCAGGCCGACCTCGGCCTGCTCCAGGCAGCCGCCGGCGCGCTGATCTCGAGCGGCGAGTCGGTGCCGATCGACCGCAGGCTGGCGCGCTCCGTGGGTCTGGACGAAGTCAGCCTGCGCGGCACGGGCGAGGTGGAGGACCGGGTAGTGGCCTTCGGCAAGCGCCTCTCCGACCGGGTATACATCAGCTACGAGCGCGGCCTTGGCGCGATCGCGACCAACCTCGTCAAGCTCGACTACGCCCTGGGCCAGAACTGGTCGGTGCGTGCCGAAGCCGGAACCAATACCGCGGGCACCGCGAGGAGCGGCGGGGGCCTCTTCTACCGCTTCTCCTGGGACTAAAATCATCCCGCCTTGCAGGAGATCCAGCAACGCGTCGTCGAAGCCAACGGCATCCGCCTGCGCATCGCCGAGCAGGGAGACGGGCCGCTCGTGCTGCTCTGCCACGGCTTTCCGGAGTCCTGGTACTCGTGGCGCCATCAGCTCGGGGCGCTCGCCGATGCCGGGTTCCGGCCGGTGGCGCCCGATATGCGCGGCTACGGCGGCAGCGACCGCCCGGAGACGATCGACCAGTACACGCTTTTCCACTTGGTCGGCGACATGGTGGGGATTCTCGACGCACTCGAGGCACCAACCGCGGTGATCGCCGGCCACGACTGGGGCGCGCCGGTCGCCTGGCACGCGGCGCTCTTACGACCTGACCGTTTTCGCGCGGTGATCGGTCTCAGCGTACCGTTTCGTCCGCGGGGTTCGCGCCGTCCGACGAGCGCCATGCCACAGACGGACGATGCGGTCTTCTACCAGCTCTACTTCCAGACGCCCGGTCTCGCCGAGGCCGAGCTCGCCGCCGACGTTCGGCGTTCACTGCGCATGCTGTTCCGAACGCCGGGGAAGGAGGTGCCGCAAAAGGTCACGATGGTCCCCCGGGCGGGCGGCTGGCTCACCAGCGCACCGGAGCCCGGCCCGCTGCCGCCATGGCTCACCGAGCTCGACCTCGATTTCTACGTAACGGAGTTCGAGCGCACCGGCTTCTCGGGAGGCCTCAACTGGTACCGGAACATTGACCGCAACTGGGAGCTCCTCGCGCCGTGGCAGCACGCCCGAGTGGAGGTGCCAGCGCTCTACATCGCCGGCGACCGCGACCTTGTGCTGTCGTTCCCCGGCATGAAGGAGCTGCTGCCGGATCTTTCGCGTTTCGTCCCGAAGCTGAAGCAGACGATCATCCTGCCCGGCTGCGGGCACTGGACGCAGCAGGAGCGGCCGCGCGAGGTGAGCGATGCGATGATCGACTTTCTCAAGGGGCTCTAGGGCGCCTGGAAGTCTTCGAGCGGACCGGGCCTGCCAAAGAAGTAGCCCTGGCCAACATCGCAGCCGTATGCGGAAAGCCGTGCCAGCTGCTCTGCGGTTTCCACCCCCTCCGCCACGACCAGCATTTCGAGCTCGTGCGCCAACTCGATCGTCTTCCTCACGATCACGTCCGCCGACTCGTCAAGCAGCATGGCCTGGACGAAGGCCATGTCGAGCTTCAGCTCCCGGGCGGGCACGCGCTGTAGCTGCTGCATCATCGCGTAGCCGGTGCCGAAATCGTCGATCGAAAGATGAAACCCCTTGAGCCGCATCCTCGCCAGGATGTCTAGCGCCGTATGCAGCTCCTTCACGAGGCCGCTCTCGGTGATCTCGAGGACGAAGTCGGATGCCGTGCCGCTGTGCTCCTCGATGACCGCGACGAGGCGCTCTGGAAGCGACAGGTCTCGCAGAGAGAGGGCGGAGATGTTCATCGACACCGGCACGCGGCCCAGCACGGAAGCCCATCGCCGTCTGTCGGCGAGGATCTTCCTCGTCACGAGCAAAGTCAGCTCGTCGATCAGGCCGGATTTTTCGAAGGCTTGGATGAACGAGCTGGCCGGAAGCAGCGACGAGCGCGGATGCTGCCAGCGTACCAGCGCCTCAACCCCCACGAGCCTTCGCGTCTCGATGTGGAATTGCGGCTGGTAATGGACGACCAGCTGGTCGTCGTTCAGCGCCCGGCGAATGAGTTTGCGGTTAAGAGGGCCGCTGTCATCGATCGAGCCCGACACGCGGCGCTGTGCGGGCCTCGCAAGCACCTCACGCAAGCGCTCCATCTTGAGCGGCTTTTGCAGGGATGCCCGGACACTGAGGCCAAGGCTTTTTGCCAACTGCACGGCGACGTTCAGAACCTTCTTGTCGTAGCCGCTGATAAGGATGACTTCGGCCGCATAGCGCTGGTCGCCCAGGTAGCGAAGGACTTGGATGCCGTCAATGCCAGGCATCATCAGATCGAGCACCACGACCGATGCGCCGCCCGCCAGCTTTTGCCGGAAGGCCTCGAACTCGGTCGCGGAGGCGGCCATAAGGCCGACCGACGAGGCGGCATGCACGATGAGCGCGCACATGTCAGGGTCATCGTCGAGTACCAGAAGGTCATTCACCGCTTATTCCCGCCACCTTTGGAGCATTGCTCAAGTGAGGCGCGGCGACAACCCGGACGTGGACAAACCGATAAAACAGCGACGAGGGAATTGGTCGGGGCGGCGAGATTTGAACTCGCGACCACCTGCACCCCATGCAGGTACGCTACCAGGCTGCGCTACGCCCCGAAGGAGTAATTTTACCCGCGTAGCTCGTCGAGCACCGCGCGCAACTCTCGCTTGATCGCGGCGAGGTCCACGCCGCGCTCAGCGCTCACCGGCGGGCCGTTGCGCGCCACGGGCTCGGGTCGTTCCTCCTGCCCAAGCCCTGCGCCTTCGAGCCGGCCGTTGTCCAGCCGGTTGCGGGCCCCGCTGATCGTGAAGCCCTCCTCGTAGAGGAGCTCGCGGATCCGGCGGATGAGCAGAACTTCGTGATGCTGGTAATAGCGGCGGTTGCCGCGGCGCTTGACGGGCTTGAGCTGCGTGAACTCCTGCTCCCAGTAGCGCAGCACGTGCGGCTTGACCCCGCACAGCTCGCTCACCTCACCGATGGTGAAGTAGCGCTTGGCCGGGATCGGCGGAAGTTCAGCTCTTTTCCGGCTGGGTTCCATGGCGCGCCTTCTCGACCATGGCCTTCAGCTTCTGGCTGGCATGGAAGGTGACGACCCGCCGGGCGCTGATTGGAATCTCCTCGCCCGTCTTGGGATTGCGGCCAGGGCGCTGAGGCTTGTCGCGGAGCTGGAAGTTGCCGAAGCCGGAGAGCTTGACGCTCTCCCCTCGCTCGAGCGCTCCGCGGATCTCCTCGAAGAAGGCCTCGACCATGTCCTTGGCCTCACGCTTATTCAGCCCGACCTTCTCGAAAAGCAAGTCCGCCAGCTCGGCCTTGGTCAACGTCATTGCGACCGCTCTCCCTGAGTCCCTAGGTTCTTAATTTCGCGGAGAATTTCCTTCCCAGGAGCGCTACCAGCCCGTCGCGGGCAGCGTCCGCCTCCGCATCCGTAAGGGTTCGTTCAGTATGTTGCATAACTACCCGAAAAGCAAGGCTTTTTGACCCAGGAGGTAGCCCGGCTCCGCGGTACAGGCTGAAAAGCCGTACCGCCTGCACGATGGACGGTTTCTCGGCTGCAATCACGTCGAAAACGGCCTGGACCGGAGTGTCTGCCCGAAACTGAAGTGAGATATCGCGGACCACCGGGGGAAAGCGCGAAGGCACCCTTGCCACTGGCATGGGCACCGTCAAGAGCCGCTCAGCTTCGAGTTCGAACACGACAGCCGGGCGCGAGAGCTCATACTTGTGCAGCCACCTAGGGTGCAGCTCGCCGATCCATCCCGCCGCCAAACCGTCGAGGAGCACCCGGGCTGAACGGCCGGGATGGAAGGCCGGGTGCGCGGCGGGCTCGAACCTCGGCGCGCGCGGCGCGCAGAGCGCCTCGAGGTCCGCCTTCACATCGAAGAAGTCCACGGGCCGGTCTAGCGAGTCGTCCCACGAATCCGGATACGCCGGGCCGAAGGCGGCCGCAGCCAGGCGGGTGGGCTGACGCACGCCAGCCACGGAAAGCGGCCCGTCGGCCGCGGCAGGATCGCGCAGGAACACCCGACCCACCTCGAACACGCGCACGCGCGGCACACGGCGGTCGTGGTTGTACTTGATATTGGCTACGAGCGAGCCGACGAGCGTCGAGCGCATCACCGAGAGCTGGCTCGCGATCGGATTGAGCAGGCGGATCGGTTCTGCCTCGCCAGCGAAGTCCTGCTCCCAAGCCGGCTCGACGAAGCTGAAATTGATGACCTCGCGGTAGCCGGCGGCGGCGAGTCGCTCACGCAGGTCGTGCAGGCTCACCTTTCGCTCCGGCACGTCGAGCATCACCGCGGGCGCGCGCGGCGGGTGCGCGGCAATGCGCTCGAAGCCGTATATGCGTGCCACCTCCTCGATCAGGTCCTCTTCGATGGCGAGGTCGAAGCGGTAGCTCGGCGGGGATACGACGAAGGAATCCTTCTCCCTCCGGAAATCCAAACCCAGTTTTCCGAAGGCACCCGCCATCTCCACTTCCGGCACCGGCACGCCGATTACCTTCCGCGCGCGCGCGACGCGCATGTGCACCGCCCTCCTCTCCGGCAGCCGGGTGACGAGGTCCTCGGTCGGGCCGGGTTCGCCACCGCAGATGTCGAGGATGAGTCGCGTGGCGCGCTCGATGCCGTCCACGTTGTTCGCAAAGTCGACGCCCCGCTCGAATCGGTGCGAGGCGTCGCTCGAGAAGCCATAGCGGCGGGCGCGGCCGGCGATCGCCTCGGGCCAGAAGAATGCCGACTCGAGAAACACGTTCTTTGTCCTTTCGTCGGCCTTGGTGCTCTCCCCGCCCATGATGCCGCCGAGGCCGATCACGCCTGAGTCGTCGGTGATGCACAGGACCGAGGGGTCGACCTCCACCTCCTCCTCGTTGAGAAGCCGCACCTTCTCGCCCTTGCGCCCCCAGCGCACGTCGATCGCGCCGTGCAACTTGTCGAGATCGTAGACATGCAGCGGCCGGCCGAGCTCGAGCATCACGTAGTTGGTCACGTCCACAAGCGCCGAGATCGAACGCTGGCCCGCGCGTTCGAGGCGCTGCTTCATCCATGCGGGGCTCGGTGCGGCCGCGTTTACGTTGCGGATCACCCGGCTGGCAAAGCGTCCGCAGCCTTCTGGAGCCGTGATGCGTACCGGATGCCTCGCCTTGGTCTTCGCCGGGATCGCCTTCACCCGCGGAACTTGGAGAGACTCTCCAGTGAGCGCCGAAACCTCGCGAGCGACCCCGAGGATCGACAGGCAGTCGGCGCGGTTGGGCGTAAGCTTGAGCGTGAAGACCCTGTCGTCCAGGCCCAGCGCGACGCGCACGTCGGCACCCACCTCCGCTTCCAGCTCTAGGAGGCCCGAGTGATCGTCCGACAGGCCGAGCTCCCGCGCCGAGCACAGCATCCCTTCGCTGTGCACGCCGCGGAGCGTGCTCTTCTGAATCGTTGTTCTCGGAAGAGAAGCGCCAACCTTCGCGACCGGAGCCTTCATGCCCTTGCGTACATTAGGGGCGCCGCAGACGACCTGTAGCTTTTCCTTGCCCGTGCTCACGGTGCACACCGTAAGCTTGTCGGCGCCGGGATGGCGCTCGACCGAAAGGATCTCCCCGACGACGACGCCGGAGAATCGCGGGCCTACGCTCTCGTAGGACTCCACTTCGATGCCCGCCATGGTAAGACGATGCGCGAGCTCCTCGCCGGAGAGCTCTGGGTTGCAGAAGCTGCGCAACCAGCTTTCCGGGACGATCACGGAAACTGCTCCAGGAAGCGCAGGTCACCGTCGAAGAAGAGGCGCAGGTCGTCAATACCGTAGCGCAGCATCGTGAGGCGCTCGAGCCCCGAGCCGAAGGCAAATCCGATGTAGCGCTCCGGGTCGAGGCCAAAATTCCTGACCACCGAAGGGTGCACCTGTCCCGAGCCCGAGATCTCGAGCCAGCCGCCCTGCCGGAAGCGCATGTCGATTTCCGCCGAGGGCTCGGTGAAAGGGAAGAAGGAAGGCCGGAAGCGCACCTCGAGCTCGTCGTTCTCGAAGAAGCGCCGCAGGAAGTCGGTGTAGACACCCTTCAGGTCGGCGAAGCTGATGTGCTCGTCGATCCACAGGCCCTCGACCTGGTGGAACATCGGCGAGTGCGTGGCGTCGGAGTCGACTCGGTAGGTGCGCCCGGGAGCGATGACCTTGATCGGGGGCTTGTGCATCCTCGCGTAGCGCACCTGCATCGGGCTCGTGTGGGTGCGCAAGAGGAGCGGTAGGCCGTCCTTGTCCTTCACGTCGACGTAGAACGTGTCCTGCATGGAGCGCGCCGGATGGTTCTCCGGATTATTGAGCGCAGTGAAGTTGTACCAGTCGGTCTCAATCTCGGGACCCTCAGCGACGTCGAACCCCAGAGAGTGCCAGATCGCCTCGATCCTCTGCCACGTGCGAATGACCGGGTGGATGCCGCCGCGGCCCCGGCCGCGGCCGGGGAGCGTGACGTCGAGCGCCTCCTCCGCGAGGCGCGCCGAGAGCTGCGCGTCGGCGAGCTCCACGCGCCTCGCCTCGAGGGCCGCCTCGATCCTGTGCTTGGCGGCGTTGAATCCGGCGCCGAAGGACTTCCGCTCTTCGGCAGACAGCGACTTGAGATTCGACTGTTGGGCGGTCAGCTCGCCCGCTTTCCCGAGGAAGCGCGCCTTGGCGTTCTCCAGGGATGCGGCATCGCCCGCCGCGCTGAACGCGGCAAGCGCGCGCGAGACGATGCCGTCGAGGTCCTGCAAAGCCGGCTTAGTGCGCGAGGCTCGCCTTGACCTGCGACGCGATCTTGGCGAAAGCCGCCTTGTCCTGCACCGCCAAGTCGGCGAGCACTTTGCGGTCGATCTCGATCTGCGCGCGCTTCAGGCCCGACATGAAGCTCGAGTAGGTCATGCCCAGCTCGCGCACCGCCGCGTTGATGCGCGCGATCCATAGCGCGCGGAACTGGCGCTTCTTTTGCCGGCGGTCGCGGTAGGCGTACTGCCCCGCCTTCATCACCGCCTGCTTGGCGACGCGGTAAACGTTCTTCCGGCGGCCGCGGAAGCCCTTGGCCTGCTTCAGGACCTTCTTGTGGCGCGCGCGCGCCGTGACGCCACGTTTGACTCTCGGCATGGCGTGCTCCCTACGAGGAATACGGCAGCATGCTGCGAATGGCTGCCGTGTTGGTCTGGTCCACGCCGCTGCGCCGGCGCATCTGGCGCTTGCGCTTGGTGGTCTTCTTGGTGAGGATGTGGCGCTTATAGGCGCCGGCGCGCTTGATCGACCCGCTGCCGCGCACGCGGAAGCGCTTCGCCGCGCCCCGCTTCGACTTCATCTTAGGCATGACTGCGTCCTTCTCTCTTTTTGCATGACGCCGGGCGGTCCCGCCTGCGCGGAGACGCTTCAAAACACCTCGGCCATCACTTGTGTGCTTTGTACCTACGCGGCAGCGGGCTTCGCCGCCGCAACCTTCTTCCTTTCCTTTGTCGGCGCCACCTTCTTCTTCGGCGCCAGCACCATCACCATCTGCCTACCCTCGAGCTTCGGGAACTGCTCCACCACCCCGATCGAGTCGAGGTCCTTCTTCACCCGCTCCAGCAGCCGCTCGCCGAACTCGCGGTGGGCCATCTCGCGGCCGCGGAAGCGCAGCGTGACTTTCGCCTTGTCGCCTTCCTCCAGGAACTGCGTCAGCTTGCCGAGCTTGATCTTGTAGTCGCCCTCGTCGGTTCCCGGCCGGAACTTGATCTCCTTGACCTGGATCTGCTTCTGCTTGAGCTTCGCCTCGTGCGCCTTCTTCTGCTCTCGGTAGAGGAACTTGCCGTAGTCCATCAGCTTGCAGACCGGCGGGTTGGCGAGTGGCGCGATCTCCACCAGGTCCACGTTCTGTTCCTCGGCGAGCCGCAGCGCTTCCGCGACCGATTTGATGCCGAGCTGGTCACCGTTTTCCGCCACCAGGCGCACCTCCGGGGCGGTGATTTCCCGGTTGATGCGCTGCGATCTGTCGAGTGCGATGAGTGAAAAGCTCCTCAGTGCGTTGAAAAAATTGGCCGTGCTTACGGCGCTTGCGCCTCCGCCCGGAGGCGCGCGGTGAGGGCTTCCAGGCTCATCGCCCCGAGGTCCTCGCCGCCGCGCGTGCGCACGGCCACTGTCCCGGCTTGCAGTTCCTTGTCACCCACGACGATCTGGTAGGGAAGTTTCTGCAAGCTATGCTCGCGAATCTTATAGGAGATTTTCTCGTTCCGCAAATCCGCGAGTACCCTAAAGCCTTGATTCCCTAATTTATTTTTGACCTCGGCGGCGTAGGCCGCCTGGCGCTCGGTGATGTTCATAACCACGAACTGCTGCGGCGCGAGCCACAGCGGAAAGGCGCCCGCATAGTGCTCGATAAGAATGCCGATGAAGCGCTCCATGGAGCCGACGATCGCCCGGTGGAGCATCACCGGTGTATGCCGTGCGTTGTCCTCGCCCACGTACTCCGCGCCCAGGCGCCCCGGCATGCTGAAGTCGACCTGCATCGTGCCACATTGCCATACCCTGCCGATGCCGTCCTTCAGCGAGTACTCGATCTTGGGGCCGTAGAACGCACCCTCGCCGGCAGAGATGCTGTATTCGACTCCGGATTTTTCCAGGGACTGCTTCAGGGCCGCTTCTGCCTTGTCCCACGCCTGGTCCGAGCCGATGCGCTTCGCCGGCCGCGTGGCTACCTTGTAGATGATGTCGGTGAAGCCGAACGCCTTGTAGACCCGCTGCAGCAGCGCGGTGTAGGCGACGCACTCGGGCAGGATCTGGTTCTCGGTGCAGAAAATGTGGCCGTCGTCCTGCACGAAGCCGCGCACCCGCATCAGGCCGTGCAGCGCGCCCGACGGCTCGTTGCGATGGCAGGAGCCGAACTCGCCGTAGCGTAGCGGCAGGTCGCGGTAACTCCTCACGCCCTTGTTGTAGATGAGGATGTGGCCCGGGCAGTTCATCGGCTTCACCGCGTAGTCGCGGTTCTCCGAGGCGGTGATGAACATGTTCTCGCGGAAGTTGTCCCAGTGCCCGGTCTTCTCCCACAGGCTCTTGTCGAGAATCTGCGGCCCGCGCACCTCGTGGTAGCCGTTCTCCCGGTACACGCGGCGCATGTACTGCTCGACCTGCTGCCACAGCGCCCAGCCCTTCGGATGCCAGAAGACCAGCCCGGGCGCCGTCTCCTCCATGTGGAAGAGGTCGAGCTGCGTGCCCAGGCGGCGGTGGTCGCGCTTCTCCGCCTCCTCGAGCATCTTCAGGTAGGCGTCCTGGTCCTCTTTCTTCGCCCAGGCGGTGCCGTAGATGCGCTGGAGCATCTCGTTCTTCGAGTTGCCGCGCCAGTAGGCGCCGGCGACTCGCATCAGCTTGAAGACCTTGAGCTTCCCGGTCGAGGGCACGTGCGGCCCGCGGCACAAATCGATCCAGTTGCCCTGGCCGTAGAGCGAGATCGCTTCCTTCTCCGGGATCGAGGCGATGATCTCCGCCTTGTACTTCTCCCCCATGTCGGAAAAGAACCTCACCGCGTCATCGCGCGACATTTCCTTGCGGTTGACGGGAAGGTCCTTCTTCGCGATCTCCGCCATGCGCTTCTCGATGGCGACGAGGTCCTCCGGCGTGAAGGGCCGCTTGTAGGAGAAATCGTAGTAGAAGCCGTTCTCGATGACCGGCCCGATGGTGACCTGCGCTTCGGGAAAGAGCTCCTTTACCGCATGCGCGAGCAGGTGGGCGGTCGAGTGCCTGATGAGCTCGAGTGCTTCCGGGTCTTTCTCCGTGACGATCGCCACGGCAGCGTCTTTCTCTACCCTGAACCCCATGTCGACCAACTTGCCGTCCACCCTACCGGCGAGCGCCGCCCGTGCGAGGCCGGTGCCGATCGCGCTGGCGATCTCGGCGACGGTGACGGGCTGCGGAAACGACTTTACCGAGCCGTCGGGAAGACGGATATCCGGCATTCTTCCTGAGGGAAACTGGTAGGCGCGATTGGACTCGAACCAACGACCCCTACCATGTCAAGGTAGTGCTCTAACCAGCTGAGCTACGCGCCTAGGGTCCGTGAATTTTATACTAAGGCCCTGATGGAACTAATTCTGTGGCGGCACGCGGACGCCGAGGACGGCGCGCCCGATCTCCAGCGCAAGCTCACCTCCCGGGGCCGCAAGGACGCGGAGCGCGTCGCGGGCTGGCTGCTCAAGCACCTGCCCAAGGGCTTTGAGGTCGTGGCAAGCCCGGCGCTGCGCGCGCAGGAAACGGCGAAGGCACTCGGCAAGCCCATCCACACCGATCCGAAGCTCGCCCCCGGAGCCGCGGTGGCCGACATCGTGGGCGCGGTGAGGCGCGGCGAGGCGGTGGTGGTCGTCGGCCACCAGCCGGATCTCGGCCGCGCGATCGCCTATCTCGTTGCCGGTGAGGAAGAGGAGTGGCGCCTGAAAAAGGGTGGCCTGTGGTGGATCGAGGACGACCTCGTCAAGGCCGTCGTGTCACCGGACCTGCTGTAGCACGGAGACCTTCCTGTCGGACAGGCCGTTGACGGCGAGCTTCATGCCGATCGCCCTCCACTGTTCCGCCTCGGACTCCAGCGCCGCCGCGGACAGGGCGTTCTCCTCGAGCCAGGATTGCGGCAGGTCGATGGCGAATCCGCTGCGGTCGGCGGCCACGCGGAGGAATGGCGGCTTCGCTTCGATGCGGCTCCGAAGCAACAACGCCGCGATGCGCAGCGCGAAGACGAGCTTCCAGTCGGCCGCGTCGAGGCCCTCCTGGACCTTGGACAGCTTCCCCCGGTGCGCGAGCACTAGGCGAGCGAGACGTGCCTGCTCCATGCGCGAGAAGCCGGGCATGTCGGCGTTGGAGAGCACATACGCCGAGTGCTTGTGGTATTGGGCATGCGCGATCGACAGGCCGGTCTCGGCGAGGCGTGCCGCCCACTCGAGGAGCGTGCGGTCCATGTCGTCCTCGCGCTCCGTCCCGGGTGAAAGCGCGTCGTAAATCTTGAGCGAGAGGCTCTTCACGCGCTCCGCCTGTGCGGCGTCCACGTGGTAGCGTCGCGCGAACTGGGCCACGGTCGCCTCGCGCATGTCGCGGTGCTCGACGCGGCCGAGCAGGTCGTAGAGCACGCCGTGCCGGAGCGCGCCGTCCGAGACTTTCATCGATTCGATGCCGAGCGCCTCCAGCGCCGCGCCCATGATCGCCACGCCGCCGGGCAGCACCGGCGCGCGGCTGGGGCGCAGGCCGGCGATGCGGTCCGGGTCGGCCTCCTCGTGCTTCAGGAGCAGTGAACGGAGCCGGTCCAGTCCCTCGCGCGTGATCCCGTCGGCTGTGAACTCGTTTTCTCGCAGGATGTTCTCCATCGAGCGGGCGGTGCCGGAGGAGGCGACCGCCTCCGCCCATCCCGCTTCGCGGTAGGCGCGCGCGATGCTCGATAGCTCCTGGCGCGCGGCAAGCTCCGCCGCCTTCATGCGCGCCTTGTCGACCTTCCCGCCGGGGAAGTATTTCAGGCTGTAACTCACGCAGCCCATATAGAGCGACTCGGTGAGCTGCGGCTCGAGGCCGGTGCCGATGATGAGCTCGGTGGATCCGCCGCCGATGTCGATGACCAGCCGCTGCAGCGACCCGGTGGGCAGCGCATGCGCGACGCCTAGATAGATCAGACGCGCCTCCTCGCGGCCGGAGATCACCTCGATCGGGAAACCGAGGACCGCCCGCGCCTCACGCAGGAGCTGGGGCGCATTCTTCGCCACCCGCAGCGCGTTGGTGCCCACCGCGCGCACTGCCGCGCGGGGAAAGCCGCGCAACCGCTCGCCGAACTTTGCGAGCGCGTCGAGCGCCGCGCCCTGCGTGGCGCGGTCGATGCGCTTGTCGGCGGTAAGGCCGGCGCCCAGCCGCACCACCTCGCGCACCGCGTCCAGGGGATAGATCTGGCGGCCGACCACGCGGCCGATCTGCAGGTGGAAGCTGTTCGAGCCCAGGTCGACCGCGGCGAGCGTGTCGTGTCGCGCCATCAGGCTAAGTTAGCAGAAACAGCGGATTGGCCGTGGTAACCCAACGGTCACAAATGGGCGGTCCCGCCGGTGCACAATTTGCCCGGCGAGGCGGCACGGCATGGAATCCGGAGATCTTACAATCGCTTCTGGCGCGCCCGTCAAGCCGATGAATCGCAGAATCCCTCAACCGGCCCAGCTCCTCAACCGGGAGCTTGGCATCCTCGCCTTCAACCGCCGCGTGCTCGCGCAGGCGGCGGACGAGGCGGTGCCGCTGCTCGAGCGACTGCGCTTCATCACCATCGTCTCCTCCAACCTCGACGAGTTCTTCGAGATTCGCGTCGCGGGGCTGAAGGAGAGCATCAAGCTCGGGCTGCCCGAGCCCTCGGCCGATGGACGCTCGCCGGCGGAGGTATTCCCGGCGATCGCCGCCGAGGCCCATGCACTGGTCGCCGACCAGTACCGGCTGCTGAACGAAGTGGTACTGCCGGCGCTGGCCGCGCAGGGCATCGTGTTCCGCCGGCGCGAGGAGTGGACCTCGGCGCAACGCGAGTGGATCCGGGAGTACTTTTTCCGCGAGCTCCTCCCGGTGCTCACGCCGATCGGCCTCGACCCGGCGCATCCGTTTCCGCGCGTGTTCAACAAGAGCCTCAACCTGGCGATCGAGCTCGAGGGCCGCGATGCGTTCGGGCGCGGCTCGCGCGCTGCGATCGTGCAGGCGCCGCGTGCGCTGCCGCGGGTGATCCGGCTGCCGAAGGATGTGGGCGGCGCCGAGCACGCCTTCGTCTTCCTCTCCTCGATCCTGCACGCGCACGTGGGCGAGCTCTTTGCCGGGATGAACGTGGTGGGCTGCTACCAGTTTCGCGTCACGCGCAACTCTGACCTCTTCGTCGACGAAGAGGAGATCAAGAACCTGCACACGGCGCTGCAGGGCGAGTTGCTGCACCGGCACTTCGGCGACGCCGTGCGCCTCGAGGTCGCCGACAACTGCTCGGCGCCGATGGCGGAGTTTCTGCTGCAGCAGTTCGACCTGCAGGAAGCGGATCTCTACCGCGTCGACGGCCCCGTGAACCTCTATCGCCTGCGCGAGGTGCACGACCAGGTCGAGCGCTCGGACCTCAAGTACCCGCCGTTCCTCCCGGGGCTGCCGCCCGCGCTCGAAAAGGCGGAGCTCTTCGAGCTGCTGAAGAGGCAGGATGTCCTGCTGCACCACCCCTTCCAGTCCTTCCGGCCCGTGATCGACTTCATCCGCACGAGCTGCGACGATCCCGCGGTGATCGCCATCAAGCAGACGGTCTACCGCACGGGCACCGACTCCGAGCTCATGCGCATCCTGGTCGACGCGGCGCGCAAGGGCAAGGAAGTGACGGTGGTAGTCGAGCTCATGGCGCGGTTCGACGAGGAAGCCAACCTCAACTGGGCGGCGAAGCTCGAGGAGGTCGGTGCGCACGTGGTGTACGGCGTGGTCGGCCACAAGACCCATGCCAAGATGTCGCTCATCGTGCGCCGCGAGGAAGTCGAAGGGCGCGCGCAGCTGCGACGGTATGCGCACCTCGGCACCGGAAATTACCACTCGAGCACCGCGCGCCTCTACACAGACTTCGGCCTGCTCACCGCCAACGAGGAGATGTGCGCCGACGTGAACGAGGTGTTCAAGCAGCTGACGGGACTCGGGCGCGTGAGCCGGATGAAGCACCTCTGGCAGTCGCCCTTCACGCTGCACAAGCGCATCGTGGCTGCGATCCGCGCCGAGGCCAAGCGCGCGGCCGACGGCGAGGAGGCGCGCATCATCGCCAAGATGAACGCGCTGCTCGAGCCGCAGATCATCGAGGAGCTCTACGCGGCCTCCGCCGCGGGGGCGAAGGTCGAGCTCATTGTGCGCGGCGTTTGCGCGCTGCGCCCGGGGATCGAAGGTCTCTCCGAGAACATCCGCGTGCGCTCGGTGGTGGGGCGCTTCCTGGAGCACTCGCGCATCTTCTGCTTCCGCGCCGGCGGTGCCGAGGAGGTGTACCTCTCGAGCGCCGACTGGATGGACCGCAACTTCTTCCGCCGCATCGAGCTGTGCTTTCCCGTGCTCGACCCGGCGCTCAAGCGGCGGGTCATCCGCGAGGGGCTGCTGCCTTACCTCGACGACAATTGCCAGGCTTGGGTCATGACCCCCGACGGCGCCTACGAGCGGCTTAAGCCCCGCCGCGGCCGGCGCCGCTCCGCGCAGGAGGAGCTGCTCTACACGCTCGGGACGCCGAGCTGATGCACAGCCCGCACAAGGGCCGCACCGGCTGGCGGCGCGCCTGGAACGCTACCCGCTATTCGCTCGCGGGCCTCGGCTCCGCCGCCCGGCACGAGGCCGCCTTTCGCGAGCTCGTGCTAATGGTGCTCGTGCTAGCGCCCGCCGGCCTCTGGCTTGGCGAGAACGGCACGGAGCGGGCTCTGCTGCTCGGCAGCCTCTGTTTGCCGCTCGTCGCGGAGATGCTGAATGCGGCCATCGAGGCCTTGGTGGATCGCATCTCGCTCGAGGAGCATCCGCTCGCCAAGCGCGCGAAGGATATGGGCAGCGCCGCCGTGATGCTCGCGCTCGCGGGCGCGGGCGTCGTCTGGCTGCTGGTGCTGCTCTAGCCGCGCGCGACGCGGATCACGCCCTTCAGCTCCCGTACGATGGCGAAGGCGCGCCTCAGTTGCCCGAGGTTCGACACGTCGAACGTGAAGCGCATGAAAGCAAGCTCGTCGCGGCTCTGGGTGCGCACCGCGGTGACGTTGATCTTCTCGCGAGCGAGCGCGTCGCCGATGTCGCGCAGCAGACCGCGCCGGTCGGTGGCGGTGACCGTCATGTCGACGGCATAGGCGCCCTCCCCCCTGCCCCATTCGGTGTCGATCACCCGCTCCGGCTGACCCTCGGCGAGGCGCTTCAGGCTCGGGCAGTCCTCGCGGTGCACCGACACACCCTTGCCTCGGGTGACGAAGCCGCGTATTGGATCGGGCGGGACCGGCTTGCAGCAGCGCGCGAGCTGGGTCATGAGCCGGTCCATGCCGACGATGAGCACGCCGGCGGGCGCCGCCGGCCTGGCCTGCCTTACGATCTTCTTCGCTTCGGAGACCTTCTCCCGATCTCCCCGCAGCTCCCGGAGATTCACCTCGTCGCGCGCCACGGCCGCGAAGAGATCCTCCGGCTTCTTGAAGCCAAGGCGCCCGGCAAGCGCCTCCAGGCTCTCGCGAGTCGCGCCCTCGCGCTTGAGCGCCTTCTCCACGATGGCGCGACCTGTCGCCACCGTCTCGACAAGCGCGCGCGCGTTGAACCATTGACGGATCTTCTGGCGCGCGCGCTGGCTCTTCACGAAGCCGCGCTCCGGGTTGAGCCAGTCGCGCGAAGGCCCGCCGGTCTTCACGGTGACGATCTCGACGCGCTGCCCGCTCGCGAGCGGCCGGTCGAGCGTGACGATCTGCCCGTCGACCTTCGCGCCGCGGCAGCGGTGCCCGAGGTCGGTGTGCAGCGCGTAGGCGAAGTCGACCGGCGTGGCGCCTGCGGGCAGGTCCACGACCTTCCCCTGGGGCGTCACCGCGTAGATGGTGTCGTCGAACGAGGCGCGCCGCGCCGCCTCGGCGCGCGCCCCGCGGTCGGCCACCTCGTCGCGCCAGGCGAGGAGCTGCCGCAGCCACGCCACCTTGTCGTCGAACGCGGTGTCGGCGCGCGTCGCGCGGCCCGCTTCCTTGTAGCGCCAGTGCGCGGCGACGCCGAGCTCGGCGTGCCGGTGCATCTCCGCCGTGCGGATCTGCACTTCCAGCGTCTTGCCGCCGGGCCCGAGCACCGCGGTGTGCAGCGACTGGTACAGGTTGTCCTTCGGGCGCGAGATGTAGTCGTCGAACTCGCGCTCGATCGGCCGCCAGAGGTTGTGCACCACGCCGAGCACGGCGTAGCAATCCTTCACCTCTGGCACGATGACGCGCAGCGCGCGGATGTCGTGCAGCTGCTCGAACCCGAGGCCTTTGAGGCGCATCTTGTTCCAGATGGAGTAGATGTGCTTGGGCCGGCCGCTCACCTCGCCGGGCACGCCGGCGGCGGCCAGCTCGCTTCTGAGCGAGGCGATGGCCTCGGCGATGTAGTGCTCGCGCTCCTGGCGGCGCTCGTCGAGCATGCGGGCGATGCGCTTGTACACCTCCGGCTCGAGGAAGCGGAACGACAGGTCCTCCAGCTCCCACTTCAGCTGCCAGACGCCCAGCCGGTTGGCGAGCGGCGCGTAGATGTCGAGCGTCTCGCGCGCGTAGGCGGTGCGCTCGACCGAGGGCTGGCGCGCGAACCAGCGCAGCGTCTGCGTGCGGCTCGCAAGGCGGATCAGCACCACGCGCACATCCTGCACCATGCCGAGCACCATCTTGCGCAGCGCCTCGGCCTGCTGCGCGGCGGTGGCGCGCGTCAGCA
>DASRKB010000186.1:0-36582 GCA_035649175.1 Burkholderiales bacterium
TGCGACTTCGCGATCTGGAAGGTCACCTCGGGGCGCGAATGGTCGCCCGAGGAGATTGCCGAGCTGATCACCAAGCGCTCGATCGGGCCTCTTACTGGCTTTCGCAGCCGGCAGGGCAAGCCCTTCAGCGCGGTACTGCGCCTGACCGACGAGCTGAAGCTGGAATTCGACTTCGGCCAGGCTTCCGGTGAAAACGAGGGCGCGCCCGACTTCAGCGAGCAGGAATCTCTGGGCGCCTGCCCGAAGTGCGGCGCACGCGTCTATGAGCACGGCATGGCCTATACCTGCGAGAAGGCGGTCGGTCCCGAGCGCGCCTGCGATTTTCGTTCCGGGCGCATGATTCTCCAACAACCTATCGAGCGCGAACAGATGAAGAAGCTGCTCGAAAGCGGCCGTACCGACCTGCTCGCTGCCTTCGTCTCCAAGAAAGGACGCCGCTTCAAGGCCTTCCTGGTCAAGCAGACCGACGGCAAGATCGGGTTCGAATTCCAGCCGCGCGCGTCCAAAAACAAGGCCGCACCGGAAGCCCGCCCTAGACGTCGAGGTTCCGAACGCCCAGCGCGTTCGACTCGATGAAGGCGCGGCGAGGCTCGACCTCGTCGCCCATCAGCTTGGTGAAGATCTCATCGGCCGCGATGCCGTCCTCGATCTGCACCTTGAGTAGGCGCCGAGTCGCCGGGTCCATGGTGGTCTCCCAAAGCTGCTCCGGGTTCATCTCGCCCAGTCCCTTGTAGCGCTGCAGGGACATGGACTTCTCGACCTCGCCGAGCAGCCATTTCATGGCGTCGCGAAACTCGCGGACCGGCTGGCGGCGCTCGCCGCGCTGCATATAGGCGCCCTGGCCGATGAGCCCACGCAGCATCTCGGCCGTCTGGCGTATCTGCCCATAGTCCCCCGAGTGCACGAACTCGGTGTCGATCGTGCTCATGCGTACGTTGCCGTGCCGCGTGCGCTCGAACCGCATCTGGTAGCGCTCGGTCTTCTGGTCGAAGTGCGGCGCTACGGCGATACCCGTCGCGCCGAGTGCCGCCTCCAGCGCCTCGGCCGCCGCCTCTGCCGCGTCGCGGCGCGACAGGTCGATCTGCACGCCGCGCAGGACGGCGTGCAGCACCTCCCGGTCGATGACCCGCGAAACGCGCTCGATCACCGCCTCCGAGAGCAAGTAGGACTTGGCGAGCTCCGCCAACGCATCGCCGACGATCGCCTCGCGCCCGGTGCCCGGATGCAGGCTCGCATCAATAAGCGCCTGCCTCAGCATGAAGGCATTGAGCTCGTGCTCGTCCTTCAGGTAGCGCTCCTCCTTGCCGAGCTTCGCTTTGAACAACGGCGGCTGTGCTATGTAAATGTGCCCGCGTTCGACCAGCTCAGGCATCTGCCGGTAGAAGAACGTGAGAAGCAGCGTGCGAATATGCGAGCCGTCGACGTCGGCGTCGGTCATGATGATGACGCGGTGGTAGCGAAGCTTGTCGACGTTGTACTCCTCCTTGCCGATGCCGCAACCCAGCGCCGTGATGAGCGTGGCGATCTCTGCCGAAGACAGCAGCTTGTCGAAGCGCGCGCGCTCGACGTTGAGGATCTTGCCCTTGAGCGGCAGGATCGCCTGGAAGCGTCGGTCCCGGCCCTGCTTGGCGGAGCCACCGGCCGAATCTCCTTCCACGAGATACAGCTCGCACTTCCCTGGGTCGCGCTCCTGGCAGTCGGCGAGCTTGCCCGGGAGACCCATGGAGTCGAGGACGCCCTTGCGCCGCGTCATCTCGCGCGCCTTGCGCGCGGCTTCCCTGGCGCGCGCCGCCTCGACGATCTTCGCAGTGATGATCCGGGCATCGGCCGGGCGCTCGGCGAGGTACTCACGCAGCCGCTCGGCGACGAGCTCCTCGACCACCGGGCGCACCTCGGAGGACACCAGCTTTTCCTTCGTCTGGGAGGAAAACTTGGGCTCCGGCACCTTCACCGACAGCACGCACGCAAGCCCTTCGCGCATGTCATCGCCGGTAGGCTCGACCTTCGCCTTCTTCGCCAGGTCGTTCTCTTCGATGTACTTGTTAAGCACGCGCGTCATGGCAGCGCGCAACCCGGTCAAATGCGTGCCGCCATCCTTCTGCGGAATATTGTTGGTGAAGCACAGAACGCTTTCCTGGTAGGAGTCGTTCCACTGCATGGCAACCTCGACCGTAATGCCCTCTTTCACGCCGTGGCCGATGAAGAGGTTTGCATGCAGCACGTTCTTCGCCCGGTTCATGTACTCGACGAAGCCCCTGACGCCCCCGGAGAAGGCGAAGTTCTCCTCCTTGCCGGCCCGTTGGTCAATCAGGAGAATCTTGACGCCATTGTTCAGAAAGGAGAGCTCGCGCAGCCGGCGCGCAAGGATGTCGTAGTGGAAATCGATGCTGCCGAAGATCTCCCTCGAGGCGAGGAAGTGCACCTCCGTGCCGCGGCGCTCGCTTGCCCCGGCGGTCTTCAGCGGCACCACGGCGACCCCGTTGCGGAATTCCATCTGGTGGACGCTGCCGTCGCGCCAGATCGTGAGCCTCAGCCATTCCGAAAGCGCATTGACCACCGAGACCCCGACCCCGTGCAAGCCGCCCGAGACCTTGTACGAATTGGAGTCGAACTTGCCGCCCGCGTGAAGCTCGGTCATGACGATCTCGGCCGCCGAGCGCCTGAGCTCGTCCTCTTCCTTAATGCCGGTGGGGATGCCGCGGCCGTTGTCTCGCACGGAGACGGAATTGTCCGTGTGCACGGTCACCACGATCTCGTCGCAAAAGCCTGCGAGCGCCTCATCCACCGCGTTATCGACGACCTCGAAGACCATGTGGTGCAGCCCCGTTCCGTCCGACGTATCGCCGATGTACATGCCGGGCCGCTTGCGCACCGCCTCAAGGCCCTTGAGGACCTTGATGGCGTCGGAGCCGTATTCGTTGCCGCCCGGGGCGGGCTTTTCCGCTTCGGCCACGCTTAGATCCTCATCGGCATAACGACGTACTTGAAGTCCTTCTCGGACGGATAGCTGATGAGCGCGCTGGAGGAAGCGTCACCGAAGGCGCATTCGATCTCGGCCCCCGATACATTATTCAGGACGTCAAGCAGGTAGTTGACGTTGAACCCGATGTCGAGCGAATCTCCGGCGTACTTCACGTCAAGCTCGTCCTGCGCCTCCTCCTGCTCCGCGTTGGAGGACACGATCTTGAGCACGCCGCCCGCTAGCACCCACCGCACGCCCCGGAACTTCTCGTTGGAGAGAATGGCCGCCCTCAGCAGCGCCTGTCGCAGAGGCTCCCGTCCCAGCTGCAGGCGGTTCTTGTGCTGGCTCGGAATGACCCTAGTGTAGTCAGGAAACCTGCCGTCGATCAGCTTGGAGACCAGTTGGATCGTGCCGAACGCGAACGACGCCTGCGTAGCGGAGATCTCCACGCGAAGCTCACTATCGTCGTCGGCGAGGAGCTTAGCCAGCTCAAGCACCGTCTTCCTCGGGACAATGACCTCCTGCCGCGGCAGGTCTGCCCCGAGCTTCACCGCCGCGAACGCAAGCCGGTGCCCGTCTGTCGCGACGAGCTTGAGCTGCCCGTCTTCCACTACCATGAGCAGACCGTTCAGGTAGTAGCGGATATCCTGCTGCGCCATGGCGTACTGCACCAGTCCGAGCTGCCGCCGGAAGACCTTCTGCTCCATGCCGAACCGCGCCGCTTCTCCGGTCGGTGCGGACAGCCGCGGGAAATCCTCCGCAGGAAGGGTCTGCAACATGAAGCGACTCTTTGCCGCCTTGACCAGCAAGCGCTTGTCCTGCTGCTGAAGGGTGACGTCGGCGCCGTCGGGAAGGGCGCGCAGGATGTCGAGCAGCTTTCGCGCGCCCACTGTAACGGGCCGCGAATCGCCGGCAACGGGCACCACGGTTCGCGCCGTGATCTGGATCTCGATGTCCGTGGCGAGGAACGAGAGCTTTCCTTCCGCTGTATCGACCAGTACGTTAGACAAAATCGGCAGCGTATGCCTGCGCTCGATGATGCCGCTAACGGCAGAGAGCGGGCCGAGGATCTCGTCGCGCTTTGCTTTGATCATTGTTGATTATCTACTTAGTAGTAGCTAATAAGGATGGCGGCCGTGCGGGATAACTGCCGAAATCGCTTGCGCCTCCGCACCTTGCATTGCCTCGCACGCGCGGGGAAAGCTGTTGATGAAACGGGAGCCACTGTGGATCGTTTTCGGGGACTGCGCCCGTGGCTGGCTTATGCACAGCTTGCTCTTCACCGGTGCACAGCTTTGCGCCGGTCATCCCTTGAGAACCTGTTCCAGCACGAGGTAGTCCCGGTTAAGGCCGGTGTCGTGCTTGCGCAGGCTGGCGATTGTGCGGCAGGCATGCAGGACGGTGGTATGGTCCCGGTTACCGAAGGCCTCGCCGATCTCCGGCAGGCTCATCTGCGTTAGGTCCTTGGCGAGGGCCATCGCCACCTGACGCGGCCGCGCCAGGTTGCGGCTGCGCTTCTTGGAGTGCATGTCCGAGACCTTGAGCTTAAAGTACTCAGCCACGGTCTTTTGGATTCCTTCGACGCTCACCTGGCGGCTGTTGAGGTTGAGGATGTCACGCAGCGCTTCCTTGGCGAGGTCGAGGGAGAGCTCCCGCCCCGTAAAGCGCGCGAAGGCCAGGACCTTCTTCAAGGCGCCCTCGAGCTCGCGCACGTTGGACCGGATGTGCTTCGCAATGAAGAAGGCGATCTCCTCAGAAACGCCCACGGCCTCTGCCTCTGCCTTCTTGAGCACGATCGCAACCCGCATCTCCAACTCAGGCGGCTCGATGGCCACGGTGAGACCCCAGCCAAACCGGGAGATCAACCTCTCCTCCATGCCGGCGATCTCCTTGGGATAGGTGTCGCAAGTGATGACGATCTGCTTGTGCGCCTCGACGAGCGCGTTGAAGGCGTAGAAGAACTCTTCCTGCGTGCGCCCCTTGTTCGAGAAGAACTGGATGTCGTCGATGAGCAGCAGGTCGAGCGAGTGGTAGTAACGCTTGAAGTCATCGAAGGACTTCTGCTGGTAGGCGCGCACCACGTCGGTGACGTACTGCTCCGCGTGGATGTAACGGATGCGCGCCTGCGGGCGCTGGTCCGCCACCTGGTTGCCGATTGCTTGGACGAGATGCGTCTTTCCCAGCCCCACGCCGCCGTACACGAATAGCGGGTTGTAGGAGATTCCCGGATTCTCGGCCACCTGGAGCGCTGCCGCGCGCGCGAGCTGGTTCGCCTTGCCGGTGACGAAGCTGTCGAACGAGAACGCGCGGTTGAGCCGCGCGCGCTCGAGGAGCGTGGGCGGCTCGTTCGCGGGTCGCGGCATTGCGGGGGCGGTGCGCGCGGGCGCGTCCGCCCCGCGCGCCAGCACCAGGCGTACCCCGAGCTCGCGACCGCAGGCCTCGGCGGCGAGGCGCTCGATGCGAGAGGCGAAGCGCTCGCGGACCAGCTCCAGTACGAACCGGTTTGGCGCAGCAAGTGTCAGTGTATCCGCAGCAGCGCCGGCCTCTGCTGCGAGCGGGCGGATCCAGGTGTTGAACTGCTGTGCGGGGAGTTCCTGCTCTAGCCGGCGCAGGCACGCGTCCCAGAGGTTCTGCATCGTTTCTGTTGGCTTAGGCGAGCTCGAATTTTACCTTCTTAAATTTAGGTTATCCACAGGCGAATCGTTCGCACATTCGCCTCTGAGAACGATTTGACAATGCGTCGAGCAGCGCGCTTTAATGTCGGCCTTTTTCGAGCCGGCCATGAAGCGAACCTATCAACCGTCGAAGACGCGCCGCGCGAGGCGCCACGGCTTTCTCGTGCGGAGCCGAACGCGCGGCGGGCGAGCGGTCCTGCGCAATCGCCGCGCTAAGGGTCGCCGGCGCCTCGGCCTGTAGCTGCGCCGCGCAAGCGCTTCGGTCTGGACCGCGGGCGCCGGCTGCGTCGGAGCGCGCAATTCGAGCATCTGCTTCGTAGTGGCGCGCGGCGCAGCCTCTCCGGCTATATGTTCTACTTCGAGCGGCGCGCCGGCGGTGCCCCGCGGCTGGGAATGCTCGTGACGAGAAAGCATGCCGCCGCCGCAACCGAGCGCAACCATATCAAGCGATGCATCCGAGAAGCCTTCCGGCTGGAGCAGCACCGCCTCGGCCCAGTGGATCTGCTGATCCGACCGCCTTTAAGTGCCAGGGGCTCGCCGAAGATGGTCCGCCGGCTTCGGGAGCTGCTCGCGGACTTCGCCGCGTGACCTCATGCCGCTGCGCCTAGCCGTCCGAGCCTATCGGTACTTCGTAAGCCCGATACTGCCGCGCGCGTGCCGGTTCCACCCGAGCTGCTCTGAGTACGCCGAGGAAGCGCTGTCGCGCCACGGCGCGTGGCGCGGCGGCTGGCTAGCCGCGAGGCGCCTGTGCCGTTGCGGTCCCTGGCATCCCGGCGGCTACGACCCGGTGCCGTGACCATGGACACCCAGCGGCTAATTCTCCTCTTCATCTTCAGCTTTTCCCTGCTCATGCTCTGGGAGGCCTGGGAGCGCGAAAGCCGACCGAAGCCTTCGTCTCCGGCGCCTTCGGTCGCCCAGCAGGGCGTGCCGCCGCCGGCCAAGCCGGTGGAGGCCGCCAAGCCTCCCGCATCCTCGATTCCCGCGCCCGCCCAGTCCGGCAAGAGCGCGGAAACGGCTCGCGTCACGACCGATCTCATCGTCGCGGAGGTTTCGAGCACCGGCGGGACACTCTCCAGGCTGGAGCTCATCCGGCACAAGGATTCGGCTGATCGGACCAAGAACATGGTTCTGCTCGGGCCAGCGCACCACTACGAGGCGCAGACCGGCATCACGGGCGATGCCGGGCCGAATCACCGCAGCGAATGGCGCATCGAGCCCGGTGATCGCGTGCTCGCGCCGGGCCAGGACGCGATCGAGCTGCACCTGACGGCCTCGGGCCGCGATGGCCTGGAGGTCGAGAAGGTCTACACCTTCAGGCGCAACAGCTACGTCATCGACGTGGCGCTCCGGCTGCGCAATGCCACGTCGTCGCCGCTGTCGACCTACGCGTACTTCCAACTAACGCACGACGGGAAGCGTGCCGCTGACGCGGACACCATCGCACAGCAGTTCGGCGCCCAGAGCTACACCGGCTTCGCGGTCTTCAGCGAAGCCCGCAAGTTCGAGAAGGTCGCGCCGTCCGATATAGACGAGGGGGCGCCGTCGCACGTCGCGCAGGCGGACAACGGCTGGCTCGCGTTCGTGCAGCACTATTTCGTTTCGGCGTGGCTCCCGCCGCAGGGCACGAACCGCGACTACGTGTTCGAGAAGCGCCAGGACGGCACCTATGCTGGCCGCGTGCTGATCCCCGCGAGTGTGGCGCCCGGCGAGACCTCGAGCGTAAGCGTACCGCTATACGCCGGGCCGCAGGAGCAGGGCCGCCTCGAGGCGGCCGCACCGGGCCTCGAGCTGGTGGTCGACTACGGCTTCCTGACCATCATCGCCTGGCCGCTCTTCTGGCTGCTGGAGAAGTTCCATGCGCTGAGCGGCAACTGGGGAGTGGCCATCATCTTGCTCACGGTCCTCATCAAGCTGGTGTTCTTTCCGCTCTCGGCCGCGAGCTACAAGTCGATGGCGAAGATGAAGCTGATCACGCCCCGGCTTACCAAGATTCGGGAAGCGTACGCCCACGACCGCCAGAAGATGAACCAGGCGATGATGGAGTTGTACAAGACGGAGAAGATCAATCCGCTCGGGGGCTGCTTCCCGATCCTGGTCCAGATCCCGGTGTTCATCGCGCTGTACTGGGTGCTGCTGGCGGCGATCGAGCTGCGTCACGCGCCGTTCATGCTTTGGATCGAGGACCTGTCGGCGCTCGATCCCTATTACGTGCTGCCGATCCTCATGTCGGCCACCATGGTGCTGCAGATGCGGATGAACCCAACTCCCCCAGACCCGGTGCAGGCGAAGGTGATGAAGGCGATGCCGTTCGTGTTCAGTGTGTTCTTCTTCTTCTTCCCCGCCGGGCTCGTGCTTTACTGGCTGGTCAACAACATCCTCTCCATCCTCCAGCAGTGGCAGATCCAGCGCATGTTCGATCGCGACAAGCCTGCCCATGCCAAGCGATGAGCTAGACCGCACCACGATCGCGGCGGTGGCAACGCCGCCTGGGCGGGGCGGCATCGGGGTTGTCCGCGTTTCCGGCAGCGACGTACCGAGGATCGCGGGGGCGGTGCTCGGCGGGCTCCCTCGCGCGCGCCACGCCACCCTGGCAACGTTTCGCGACGCCGCCGGCACGCTGATCGATCAGGGCATTGCGCTTTACTTTCCGGCGCCACACTCCTACACCGGCGAAGCGGTGCTCGAGCTGCAGGCCCACGGCGGGCCGGTCGTGATGCAGCTTCTGCTTCGCGCTTGCGTCGGCGCCGGTGCGCGCCTCGCCGAGCCTGGCGAGTTTACGCGCCGCGCGTTTCTCGAAGGGAAGCTCGACCTCGCGCAGGCCGAGGCGGTCGCCGACCTGATCGAAGCCGCCAGCCGAGAGGCGGCGCGATCGGCGGCGCGCTCGCTCAGTGGCGAATTCTCCGCGGCGATCGGCGCGTTGCGGGAGAGGCTCATCGAGCTCCGCGCGCTCACCGAAGCGATGCTCGACTTTCCGGAGGAGGGCGTCGACTCGCTGCACCGCGACGACGCAATGCGCAGGCTCGCCGAGGCGCGAAAGGCGCTGGGCGAGGTGCTCGGCAGGAGCCGCCGGGGCAAGCTTCTTCGGTCGGGCATTCACGTCGTCCTCGCCGGGGAGCCCAATGTCGGCAAATCCAGCCTGCTGAATCGCCTCGCGGGCGAGGATCGCGCGATCGTCACCGCTATACCGGGCACGACGCGGGACACGCTCAGGGAAGCGATCGAGATCGACGGAATGCCTTTGCTGCTCGTCGATACGGCGGGGCTGCGCGAGGCTCGCGACGAGGTGGAGAAAATCGGCGTCGAGCGCGCCCGCCGAGAAGTCGCGCACGCCGATCTGGTGCTCGTCGTTAGCGAGGCGGGGTGTGCGCCGCCGCCCGGTGCGGCGCTGCCTGCCGGAGCCGAGAGGCTGGACGTCTACAACAAAGTGGACCTCGCACCCGGCTTCACGCCCCCAGCCGGGGCGGTTGCCGTTTCCGCGAAGACGGGGGAAGGCCTGGAGCGGTTGCGGCGGTCGATATTGGAGACGGCCGGCTGGTTCTCAACTGGCGAGTCCGCTTTCCTGGCTCGAGAGAGGCACCTGCGAGCGCTCGAGCAAGCGGACGCCCACTTGGAAGCGGCCTCGCGCGAAGCGGCCCGCTGGGAGTTCTTCGCCGAAGAGCTTCGCCTTGCCCAACAGGACCTGGGCGCCATCACCGGGGAGTACACGGCCGATGACCTTCTTGGGGAGATCTTCGGTCGGTTCTGCATAGGCAAGTAGCGTGGATTTAGCCCAACATAAGTCTCTGTTGTTACTTGGTTATGAGCATTCCTCCCCAGCCTTGCCGTGCCTGATCCCGGGCACGCGGTGCTACAATTTTTCCGGACCACGTTTTTCTTTCTGTTTCTATGGGCCGGCCCAGCACGCTGGGCCGTTTGCCTTTCTGGAGTCGACGAATGAACGCTACCGCTGATCCTTCGCAAGCACCTACGTGGGTTCCCCACAAAGGGCTGCGGCAATGGGTGGCGGAGGTTGCCCGACTTACCAAGCCGGCGCGCATCGCCTGGTGCGATGGCTCGCGCACGGAGTACGAGCGGCTTTGTGCGGAGCTGGTGGCGGCCGGAACCTTCACCCCGCTCAACCCCGAGTTGCGACCAAATTCCTTCCTCGCGCGCTCGCATCCCGGCGACGTCGCGCGCATGGAAGACCGGACCTTCATCTGCAGCCGGACCAAAGAGCAGGCCGGGCCGACGAACAACTGGATCGAGCCGGAAGAGATGCGTGCGACGCTCAACCGCCTGTTTGACGGATGCATGCGTGGCCGCACGATGTACGTGATGCCCTTTTCAATGGGCCCCATCGGTTCGCCGATCGCACAGATCGGCGTGGAGATATCGGACTCCGCCTACGTGGCGGTGAGCATGGCGGTCATGACCCGCATGGGACGCGCGGTGGCCGAGTGGATGGGAGAGGAAGCGAGCTTCGTTCCTTGCGTGCACTCCGTGGGCGCGCCGCTCGCCCCGGGAGCGCGCGACGTTCCGTGGCCGTGCAGCGAATCCGAGAAATGGATCGTGCACTTTCCTGAGACCCGCGAGATCTGGTCTTTCGGGTCCGGCTACGGCGGCAACGCTCTTCTCGGCAAAAAGTGCCTTGCCTTGCGCATCGCCTCCGTGATGGCCCGCGACGAGGGCTGGCTCGCCGAGCACATGCTCATACTGGGAGTGGAGTCGCCTAAGGGCGAGAAGACCTACATCTCGGCCGCCTTCCCCTCCGCCTGCGGCAAGACCAACCTCGCAATGTTGATACCGCCGCCGTCGCTGCGGGGCTGGAAAGTCACGACCATCGGCGAAGACATCGCTTGGATCAAGCCCGGGCGCGATGGCTGCTTCCACGCCATCAATCCGGAGTACGGTCTGTTCGGCGTCGCCCCGGGCACCTCGGAGCACACCAACCCGAACGCCATGCGCATGCTGCGCGAGAACGTCATTTTTACGAACGTCGCCATGACCCCGGAGGGCGACGTGTGG
Organism: Burkholderiales bacterium; assembly: GCA_035649175.1. Taxonomy (GTDB): domain Bacteria; phylum Pseudomonadota; class Gammaproteobacteria; order Burkholderiales; family SG8-39; genus SCGC-AG-212-J23. Next base: position 10,642 of record DASRKB010000186.1, read on the forward strand.
TGGGAAGGCATGACGGACAGCCCGCCCGCACGCCTGATCGACTGGCAGGGCAAGGAATGGACGCCGGTAGACGGCAAGGCGGGACGGGTCGCGGCGCATCCCAATGCGCGCTTTACGGTTCCCGCGGCGCAGTGCCCGTCGATGGATCCGAAGTGGGAAGATCCGGAAGGCGTGCCGATCTCCGCCTTCGTGTTTGGCGGGCGCCGCTCCTCGACAGTTCCGTTGGTCGTCGAAGCCCCTACGTGGGAAGACGGCGTCTACATGGCGGCTACGCTTGGCTCCGAAACGACGGCCGCCATCACGGGGAAAGTCGGCGTAGTACGCCGTGATCCCATGGCGATGCTCGCCTTCTGCGGCTACAACATGGGCGACTACTTCGAGCACTGGCTGAGAATCGGCGCTTCGGTCAGCCATCCGCCGAAGATCTTCCGCGTCAACTGGTTTCGCCGCGACAAGCAGGGCAAGTTCATCTGGCCGGGGTTCGGAGAGAACATGCGCGTGCTGCGCTGGATTGTGGAGCGCTGCCGCGGGCAGGCGGGCGGCATCGATTCGCCGCTCGGCACCATGCCGCGATTCGAGGACCTGGACTGGACCGGCCTGGAGCGCCTCGCGCCCGCGCAATACGACGAGCTCACGCAAGTCGACGCCGAGGCCTGGAAGGACGAGCTCGTCTCCCATGAGGAGCTCTTCGGTAAGCTCGGCTCGCACCTGCCTCGCCCGCTCGAGGCACGTAAGGGCCGCATGCACGAGCGGCTACGAGCGTAGGACGAACCGCCCGGCCACTGCGGCAGCTAACGCCGTCGCGGCGGCCGTGGCGAATGCAGCCGAAGATAACCAGAGCTCCACGAGCGCCCCGCCAGCCACCAGCCCGATCCCGATTCCGCCTAGGAGCGCGCTGGTCGACCAAGTGAATGCCTCGGTAACGTGGCCGTGGCCGGCGGCCCTCGCGACCAGCATGGATTGCATGATGAGCGCGGGAGCCATCACTATGCCCGCCACGATCGTCAGCGCGGCGAAAGTCCAAGGATCCCAGGGCAATGCGAGAACCGCGAGGCCCAGCCCCATGATGGCGAGGATCGCAACGAACTGCCGTTGCAGCGGAAAGCGCCAGCTGCGGCTGCCATAGGCAAGACCGCCGAGCGCGCTGCCGGCGCTCATTAGGCCAAGTAGAACCCCAGCGAGCGCCGGCCGGGCTTGCTCGGTGGCATACGCCGTGATTCCGATCTCCAGAAGCCCGAATGCCATCGCGTAGCACAGGATGATCACCACGAGGATGCTGAACTGCGGCTCGGCCAGCGGGCCGAGCAACCCTCTTCGTGGCTTCGGTGCGACGGTCCATGCCCGTAGCGCGGATGACGCGCGGAATAGCAGAGCGCCAGCGCCGCCGCAGGCAGCCGCGAATACCACCGCGAATGCGGGAGAAGCAAGGGCCACGAAGATCGCGACCAGCATTGGCCCGACGATGAATACAAGCTCGATGAGCACCGACTCGAGCGAGTAAGCGGCGGCGAGCAGCCGTTCATCCGCGAGGCGGTGCCGGAAGTATGTGCGCATGCACACCGAAATCGGCGGGAACACTGCACCCGCGCTCGCGGATAAAACCACGATCAGCCATCCTGGGGCGCCGTAATCGACGGCCGCAACGAGAGCGAGCAGGGTCGCGGGAAACGACAACCCGCAAAGCAGCAGGGCCGCGCGCGGGCCGGTTCGGTCGATCCAGCGGCCTAAGACGGGGGCAACTATAGCGAGGCCTCCCACATACCCCGCTGTCGCCGCGCCCGCCTGTGCGAACGACTGTGTGCTGCTCTGCACAAGCAACAGCACCGCCAGGCCGGTGATGCCTATTGGAAGGCGACCAAGAACGGAAGCCGCGAACGTGCGCCGCACTTCCCTCGAGGAAAGGACTGCGTTGTACCGCTCTAGGGAGATCATTCGAAGAAGGGGCCGGATTCTCGCACGGCGCGCGAGTATGGTGCGATGCAGCAAGACCCATTGTTCCACGTGGAACCCCACATGGCTCTAGTTCCACGTGGAACGCTCGCGTAAAATTCGCCACCCTAATGAAGTACCCAGCCGATTTTGATGTCGTGGTCGTCGGCGGCGGGCACGCCGGCACCGAGGCCGCGCTCGCTGCTGCGCGCATGGGATGCCGCACCCTGCTCGTGACACACAGCGTCGAGGCCCTCGGACAGATGTCGTGCAATCCCTCGATCGGGGGCATCGGCAAGGGGCACTTGGTCAAGGAAATCGACGCGCTGGGCGGCGCCATGGCGCTTGCCACGGACTTGGCAGGGATCCAGTTCCGCACCCTCAACTCCTCTAAGGGGCCGGCCGTACGCGCTACCCGGGCGCAGGCGGACAGAATGCTCTACCGTGGCGCAATCCGGTCCCTGCTGGAGAACCAGCCAAATCTCTCCGTCTTTCAGCAGGCCGTCGATGATGTCCTTTTAGACGAAGACCGAGCGGTCGGCATCGCCACCCAACTGGGTGTGCGCATCCAGGCCCGCACCGTAGTGCTAACCACCGGGACCTTCCTAGGCGGCTTGATCCATGTCGGGATGCAGAAGTGCCAGGCGGGAAGGGCGGGCGAGCCTGCTGCCGTCACTCTGGGAGAGCGCCTTCGCGAGCTGAAGCTCCCCGCAGGGCGCCTCAAGACTGGTACACCACCTCGGCTCGACGCTAGGACAATCGATTTCTCGGTGCTAGAGCAGCAGCCGGGAGACTCGCCCGAGCCGGTGTTCTCGTTCATCGGCCGCCGCGACATGCATCCGCAGCAGCTTCCCTGCTGGATCACGCATACCAACTCCCGGACTCACGACATCATCCGCGGCGCTCTGGATCGCTCGCCGCTCTTTACCGGCGTTATCGAGGGTGTCGGGCCGAGGTACTGCCCCTCGGTCGAGGATAAGGTCCACCGCTTCTCCGCTAAGGACAGCCATCAGATCTTCCTGGAGCCCGAAGGCTTGACGTGCAACGAGATCTACCCAAACGGCATTTCGACAAGCTTGCCGTTCGATGTGCAGGTAGAACTCGTTCGCTCCATCAAGGGTCTCGAGAGGGCGCACTTGGTGCGGCCGGGCTACGCGATCGAGTACGACTTCTTCGATCCGCGAAGCCTTCGCACCTCGCTGGAGAGCAAGGTGATTCGCGGGCTCTTCCTTGCCGGGCAAATCAACGGGACCACGGGCTATGAAGAAGCTGGCGCCCAAGGCCTGCTTGCCGGGGTCAATGCGGCTCTCTCCGTAAGAGGGCAGGCTTCCTGGTGTCCACGCCGGGACGAGGCCTACCTCGGTGTCCTCGTGGACGATCTTGTTACCCGAGGAGTCTCCGAGCCCTACCGAATGTTCACCAGCCGGGCCGAGTATCGTCTCATGCTCCGGGAGGACAATGCTGACCTGCGACTTACGGATGCTGGCCGGAGGCTCGGATTAGTCGATGACGTACGGTGGGATACCTTCAACCGGAAGCGAGATGCGGTGGCGCGGGAACTTGAGCGCCTGCGATCCACTTATGTGAGCGCTAACTTGCAGCAAAGACAAAGTCTTAACGAGGTACTTCGTCGACCTGAGATGCGCTATGCGGATGTGGGTGATCCCCGGATCCCTGAAGACGTGGCCGCCCAGGTTGAGGTCCAAGTCAAGTATGCGGGTTACATCGAACGCCAACGCGCAGAGGTCCAAAGGCGCCGCGACCTGGAGTCGCTTGCCTTGCCTCCGGATATCGACTTCGCTAGCGTGCGTGGCCTCTCGGTGGAAGTGCAGCAGAAGCTCAGCCAGCATCGCCCGGAAACGATAGGCCAGGCGACGCGCATCTCCGGCGTGACCCCGGCGGCGATCTCCTTGCTCCTCGTGCACCTGAAACGCGGATTGCGGAGGCCCGAGCGACGGACGGCATGACGCCCCGCGCCGCGCTCGAGCGCGGCGTCGCGGATCTCGCACTCTCGCTGTCGCCCGGCGCGCTCGAGCGAATGCTGCAATACCTCGCGCTGCTCAAGAAGTGGAACCGCACGTACAACCTGACGGCAGTGCACGATGCGCAACAGATGGTCGGTCATCACCTGCTCGACTCTCTCGCGGTGCTGCCGTATCTGCCCATGCCGGCGGGGCGGCCCACGCTCGCCGACGTCGGCTCGGGCGCCGGGCTGCCCGGCGTCCCGCTTGCGCTCGCCCGCCCGTCGTGGCGCGTTACGCTGATCGACTCGAGCGAAAAGAGGGCCGCGTTTCTCCGACAGAGCGTGATGGAACTGGGGATGCAGAATGTCGACGTGTACCAGGGTCGCGTCGAGCAGTGGCAGCCCGAGCAACGGTTCGACCTGGTGATCTCACGGGCTTTCGCGGAGCTTGGCGTGTTCTTTGCGGCCTGCCGCCATCTTCTCGCTCCCACCGGCGTGCTGGCGGCAATGAAAGGCAAGCTGCCCAGCAAGGAGTTGGCGCCGGCGACATCCGGTTGCGCGTGCCAGGCGCCGATCCGGCTTCGGGTCCCTTTTCTCGACGCCGAGCGAAATCTCCTTCTCTGCCGCGCGCCGTCCTGAGATGAGCCAGGTCATCGCGGTCGTCAATCAGAAGGGCGGCGTAGGGAAGACGACGACCAGCGTTAACCTCGCCGCCGCGCTTGCCGGCGCCGGCCGGCGCGTGTTGCTCGTGGACCTCGATCCGCAGGGCAACGCCACCATGGGCAGCGGCGTGGACAAGCGCGTGAGCGCGCGCACGGTCTATCACGTGCTGCTCGGGCTGGGTGAGCTAACGACGATCCGCACCCGGTCCGAGCAGGGCGGTTATGACCTGTTGCCCTCGAACCGGGAGCTTGCTGGCGCCGAAGTCGAGCTCGTCGACCTTGCGGGGCGGGAGAGCCGGCTGAAAGCCGCGCTCGAGCGCGTGGCGGACGAGTACGACTTCATCCTCATCGACTGCCCGCCCTCGCTCAGCCTGCTCACCGTGAACGCGCTGGTGGCCGCTCAGCGCGTCCTAATTCCGATGCAGTGCGAGTACTACGCGCTCGAGGGCCTCTCGGATCTGGTGGGCACGATCAAGCGGGTCCGCTCGAACCTGAATCCGTTGCTCGAGATCGCGGGCCTGCTGCGCACCATGTACGACCCGAGAAACACGCTGTCCCAGCACGTCTCGCAGCAGCTGGAAGCGCATTTCGGCGACAAGGTGTACCGCACGCTCGTTCCGCGCAACGTGCGGCTCGCGGAGGCGCCGAGCTACGGGGTCCCGGCGGTACGCTGGGATGCCACCTCGAAGGGCGCGCAGGCGTACCTCGCGCTTGCGAACGAGATACTCGGGGAGCAGCAGCCGGCATGAAACCGAAGGGGCTCGGCCGGGGACTCGACGCGCTCCTGGGCGGCGCGGAGCCACCGCGCGAGGCGCTGCTGACGCTGCCGGTGAGCCGTATCCGCCCTGGACGCTATCAGCCCAGGACCCGGATGGACCAGGAGGCCCTTGCGGAGCTCGCGGGTTCGATTCGTGCGCAAGGCCTGATGCAGCCTGTGCTCGTGCGACCGGTCGAGCGCGACCGTTACGAGCTGATCGCCGGCGAGCGCCGCTGGCGCGCCGCGCAGATGGCCGGGCTGGAGGAAGTGCCCGCGCTGGTGCGCGAGGTCCCGGACGACGCCGCCCTGGCGATGTCGCTCATCGAGAACATCCAGCGCGAGAACTTGAACCCGATGGAGGAGGCGGGCGGCCTGCTGCGCCTGATCGAAGAGTTCCGTATGACCCACGAGCAGGCCGCCGACGCGGTGGGCCGATCGCGCAGCGCCACCACGAACTTGCTGCGGCTGCTCAAGCTCGCGAAGCCGGTGCAGGAGATGCTGATGGAAGGCGCGATCGAGATGGGCCACGCGCGGGCGCTGCTTTCCCTGGATCCCGCGCGCCAGATCGAAGCGGGAACCCGCGTGGCGGCCCGCGGGTTCTCGGTGAGGGAAACCGAGTCTCTGGTTCAGCGGATGCTACGGGGCACGGGGCAGAAACGCCGCAGGAAAACCGACCGCGACCTCGCGAGACTGGAGGAAGAGCTCGCGGGGCGGCTGGGGACCACCGTGGAGGTGCGTCCGGGCCGCAAGGGAGGCGGCAAGCTGGTGCTCCATTACTCGAGCCTCGAGCACTTGGACGAGCTGCTCGAGAAGCTAAAATGAGGGAGCAGTTGCGCTATACTTCGCCCGCTTTGCCGGGTGGGGTTCGTTTCAGCAAGCCGATACGCACGGTTCTGCTGTGGCAGGTCGGCGCCACAGCCCTCCTTGTCGCTCTCGGAGCGCTGGCCGCGGGCTCGCACGGCGCGGTTTCTGCGGCGGCGGGCGGTCTGGTGAGCACCGTCGCCTGCGCGGCGTCCGCCTGGCTCGCGGTGCTCGGCAAGGCGAAGTCCGCAGGGGGGGTTCTGGTTGGCGCGCTGCGGGCCGAAGCGGTGAAGATCGGCTTGGCGTTGCTCCTGCTGTGGCTCGTGCTGGCGAACTACGAGGCGGTGGTCGTCATGGCGCTCCTCGGCGCGTTCGTCGTGACGATGCTGATTTTTTCGATGGCTTTTTTCGTTCGCGAGTACTGAAGCAATCCGACGATGGCGGCAGGAACAGAGCTCACTCCCTCGGCGTACATCCAGCACCACCTTAGCTTCCTGCAGAAGCCCATGGGCGACGGCGGGTTCTGGACCTTGAACCTCGACTCGGTGCTCACCGCCATCGCTCTGGGCTGCGTCGGCCTCGGGCTCATCTGGCTGGTGGTGCGGGGCGCATCGCCGGGAGTGCCCGGCAAGCGCCAGGCCTTCGTCGAGCTGCTCTTCGATTTCATCGACGATCAGGTGAAGGGCATCTTCCACCACGGGGACCGCAACCGCTTCGTCGCACCGCTCGCGTTGACGGTATTCGTATGGGTCACGCTGATGAACGCGATGGACTTCATCCCCGTCGATTTCATCGCCACCGTGCTCGGCTGGCTCGGCGTGCACTACTGGCGGCCGGTGCCTACCGCGGACGTGAACACCACCTTCGCGCTTGCCCTTTCGGTGTGGCTTCTCATGATCTTCTTCGCCATCTCGGCGAAGGGGCTGGGCGGCTGGATCCACGAGCTCTTCTGTGCGCCATTTGGCTCCAACCCGCTCCTGTGGCCGGCGAACCTGCTGTTCAACCTAGTGGAGTACGTCTCCAAGCCGCTTTCGCACTCGCTGCGCCTGTTCGGCAACATGTACGCTGGCGAGATCCTGTTCCTGCTGCTGTGGATGTGGGCGGCCACCGGCCTCGCGGGCGTGTTCTTCAGCTTCTGGCTCGGGCTCGGGTGGGCGATCTTCCACATCCTCATCGTGCTGCTGCAGGCCTACATCTTCATGATGCTGACCGTCGTCTATATCGCGATGGCGCACGAGCACCACTGATTCCACACCTTCAATAAACAAGGGAAAGCGAAATGGAAAAACTTCAGCTGCTGGCGATGGTCCAGGCCTACACCGGCATCGGCATCGGTCTCATGGTCGGCCTGGGAGCCGCGGGCGCGTGCATCGGCGTGGGCATCATGTGCAGCCGCTTCCTCGAGGCGGCGGCGCGCCAGCCCGAGCTCACCAACTCGCTGCAGGGGCGCGTGTTCCTGCTGCTCGGCCTGATCGACGCCTCGTTCATCATCGGCCTGGGCATCGCGATGTTCTTCGCCTTCGCCAACCCGCTCGCCACGGCGTTCCAGTAACCGCACCGGTTCGCGAGAGGACCGCATGAACATCAACCTGACGTTGTTCGCGCAAGCGCTGGTCTTCGCCGCGTTCATCTGGTTCTGCGCCAAGCTGATCTGGCCTTTCATGCTGCGCGCCATCGAGGCGCGCCAGAAGACCATCGCCGACGGCCTCGCGGCCGCCGAGCAGGGACGCCGCTCGCTCGAGACCTCCAGCCGGCAGGCCGAGGAAGCGCTCGCACAGGCTCGCGCCAGGGCGGCGGAGGTCCTGGCGCAGGCGGAGAAGCGCGCCGCGCAGCTCGTCGACGAGGCGCGCGGCGCGGCCAAGGAAGAGGGCAACCGCGAGAAGGCTGCGGCGAAAGCCGAGATCGACCAAGAGGTAACCCGCGCGCGCGAGCAGCTGCGCGACCACGTGGCGGCGCTCGCCGTCGCCGGCGCCGAGAAAATCCTGCGGCGCGAGGTCGACCCGAGGGCGCACGCCGAGCTTCTCGAATCCATCAAGCGGCAGCTCTGATGGCGGAGCCGAGCACCGTCGCGCGACCCTACGCCGAGGCGGCCTTCAAGCTGGCCGACGGCGCAGATGCGCTCAGCCGGTGGTCCGACATGGTGAGCGCGCTCGCGCTCGTGGCGCAAGACGCCCGCGTGGAGCGCGCCGTCGCCGACCCGAACCTGTCCGACGCCCAGGTGGCAGGCCTGTTCATCGCGATCCTCGGCGGCAGGCTGAGCGCCGAGGCGGAGAATTTCGTGCGCGTGCTCGCGCGGAACAAGCGCCTGGAGCTCCTTCCGGAGATACGCGCGCAGTTCGAGGCGCTCAAGAACGCGCGCGAGGGCCTCGTCGAGGCGGAGGTGCAGAGCGCTTTCGAGCTCACCGAGGCGCAGGTGGCAGACATCGTTCAGCGGCTCGAAAGGAAGACCGGCCGCAAAGTGAAGGCTCGCGTCAGCGTGGAGCGGGAACTCATCGGCGGCGTGAAGGTGACGATGGGCGACAAGGTTATCGACGGCTCGGCGCGGGCGCAGCTCGCCGCGCTCGAGGCGGCATTAAAGGCATAGAAGCCGACGCTTAAGGAACTGTCATGCAACTCAATCCCTCGGAAATCTCGGAACTCATCAAGAGCCGCATCCAGAACCTCGATGCGGGCGCGCAGATGCGCACGCAGGGCACCGTGGTGTCGGTGACCGACGGCATCTGCCGCATTCACGGCCTCTCGGACGTGATGCAGGGCGAGATGCTGGAGTTCCCGAAGAACACCTTCGGCCTGGCGCTCAACCTGGAGCGCGACTCCGTGGGCTCGGTGATCCTCGGCGAGTACACGCACATCAGCGAAGGCGACACGGTCAAGACCACCGGCAAGATCCTCTCGGTGCCGATCGGCCCCGAGTTGCTCGGCCGCGTGGTCAACTCGCTCGGCCAGCCGATCGACGGCAAGGGGCCGGTCAACGCCAAGCTCACCGACGTCATCGAGAAGGTGGCCCCCGGCGTCATCGCGCGTCAGTCCGTGTCGCAGCCGGTGCAGACCGGCCTCAAGGCCATCGACTCGATGGTGCCGATCGGCCGCGGGCAGCGCGAGCTCATCATCGGCGACCGCCAGACCGGCAAGACCGCCGTGGCGGTCGATACCATCATCAACCAGAAGGGCAAGGATCTTTTCTGCGTCTACGTGGCGATCGGGCAGAAGGCCTCCACTATCGCCAACGTGGTGCGCAAGCTCGAGGAGCACGGCGCGATGGCCTACACGATCGTCGTCGCCGCCTCGGCGTCCGAGTCCGCAGCGATGCAGTACATCGCGCCCTACTCGGGCTGCACCATGGGCGAGTACTTCCGCGACCGCGGCCAGGACGCGCTCATCATCTACGACGACCTGACCAAGCAGGCCTGGGCCTACCGCCAGGTGTCGCTCCTGCTGCGGCGCCCCCCCGGACGCGAGGCCTACCCCGGCGACGTGTTCTACCTGCACTCGCGGCTGCTCGAGCGTGCGGCGCGCGTGAATCCGGAGTACGTCGAGAAGTTCACCGGCGGCAAGGTGAAGGGCAAGACCGGCTCGCTCACCGCGCTGCCGATCATCGAGACGCAGGCGGGCGACGTCACCGCGTTCGTGCCGACCAACGTGATCTCGATCACCGACGGCCAGATCTTCCTCGAGACCGACCTCTTCAACGCCGGGATCCGCCCCGCGATCAACGCCGGCATCTCGGTGTCGCGCGTTGGCGGCGCCGCACAGACCAAGATCATGAAGCGCCGCGACACCGGCGGCGGCGTGCGCCTCGCGCTCGCGCAGTACCGCGAGCTCGCCGCGTTCGCGCAGTTCGCGAGTGACCTCGACGAGGCGACCCGCAAGCAGCTCGAGCGCGGGCGCATGGTGACCGAGCTCATGAAGCAGCCGCAGTACTCGCCGCTGCAGGTGTGGGAGATGGCCGTGACGCTCTTCGCCGTGAACAACGGCTATTTCGATGACGTCGACGTGAAGAAGGCGCTTGCCGCGGAGAAGTCCATGCGCGACTACGTCAAGGGAAAGTACGCCGAGCTCGTCGCGCGCGCGGAGGACAAGAAGGACCTCTCCGAGCAGGACGAGAAGGCGCTGCACGACGCCATCAGGGACTGGAAGAAGAACGGCAGCTTCTAGGAAGACGCCACGATGCCCGGTACGAAGGAAATCCGCGTCAAGATCAAGAGCGTGCAGAACACGCGAAAGATCACCAAGGCCATGGAGATGGTCGCGGCCTCGAAGATGAGAAAGGCGCAGGAGCGCATGCGTCACGCGCGCCCCTACGGCGAGAAGATCCGCAACGTGGCGGCGCACATCTCGCACGCCAACCCGGAGTACCGCCATCCCTTTCTCGTCGACCGCGACAGCGTGAAGCGCGTCGGCATCATCGTCATCACCACCGACAAGGGCCTGTGCGGCGCGCTCAACACCAACCTGCTGCGAATGGTGCTCAACCAGTACAAGGAGTGGCAGAGCCAGGGCGAAGAGATCGAGGTCTGCGCCATCGGCAACAAAGGCCTCGCCTTCATGCAGCGGCTGGGCGCGAAGATCGTGTCGCAGGTGGTGCAGCTCGGCGACCGGCCGAACATGGAGAAGCTCATCGGCGCGGTCAAGGTCATGCTGGACGGCTACACCCAGGACCGCTTCGACCGCCTGATGCTTGCCTACACCCGCTTCATCAACACCATGAAGCAGGAGCCGGTGATCGAGCAGCTCCTGCCGCTCGCCGGCGAGCGGCTCGGCGCGCCGGAGACCGTCTGGGACTACATCTACGAGCCGGAGGCGCGCGCGGTGCTCGACCAGGTCATGACGCGCTACATCGAGGCGCTGATTCTCCAGGCGGTGTCCGAGAACATGGCGTCCGAGCAGTCCGCCCGGATGGTGGCAATGAAGGCCGCCTCTGACAACGCGGCGAGCCTGATCGACGAGCTGACGCTCGTCTACAACAAGAACCGGCAGGCGGGGATCACCAAGGAACTTTCCGAAATCGTCGGCGGCGCGGCCGCCGTATAGGAAGCGACAACATGGCACAAACGCAAGGCACCATCGTCCAGTCCATCGGCGCCGTCACCGACATCGAGTTTCCGCGCGAGAGCATGCCCAACATCTACGACGCGCTCGTGCTCGAGGACACGGGCGACAACGCACTCGTGGAGAAAGGGCTCACGTTCGAGGTCGAGCAGCAGCTGGGCGACGGCGTGGTGCGCTGCATCGCGCTCGGCTCCTCCGCCGGCCTGCGTCGCGGGATGAAGGTGAGGGGGACCGGCGAGGCCATCTCGGTGCCGGTGGGCAAGGGCACGCTCGGCCGCATCATGGACGTGCTCGGCCGGCCGATCGACGAGGCCGGGCCCATCAAGGCTGAGGCCCGTCGCTCGATCCACCAGATGGCGCCCAAGTTCGACGAGCTCTCTCCCTCGGTCGAGCTGCTCGAGACGGGCATCAAGGTCGTCGACCTCATCTGCCCCTTCGCCAAGGGCGGCAAGATCGGCCTCTTCGGCGGCGCCGGCGTCGGGAAGACCGTGACCATGCTCGAGCTCATCAACAACATCGCCACCAAGCACGGCGGGCAATCGGTATTCGCTGGCGTCGGAGAGCGCACGCGCGAGGGCAACGACTTCTATCACGAGATGATCGAGGCCGAGGTGATCAAGAAGGACAACCTCGAGGAATCCAAGGTGGCGATGGTGTTCGGGCAGATGAACGAGCCGCCCGGCAACCGCCTGCGCGTCGGCCTGACCGGCCTCACCATGGCCGAGGCATTCCGCGACGAGGGGCGGGACATTCTGCTCTTCATCGACAACATCTACCGCTTCACGCTCGCAGGAACCGAGGTGTCCGCACTGCTCGGCCGGATGCCCTCGGCGGTGGGCTACCAGCCCACCCTCGCCGAGGAGATGGGGCGCCTCCAGGAGCGGATCACCTCCACGAAGACCGGGTCCATCACCTCCATCCAGGCCGTGTACGTGCCGGCGGACGACCTGACAGACCCCTCACCCGCGACTACGTTCGGCCACCTCGACGCGACGGTCGTGCTCTCTCGCGACATCGCGGCGCTCGGCATCTACCCGGCGGTCGACCCGCTCGATTCCACCTCGCGCCAGGTCGATCCCAACGTGATCGGCGAGGAGCACTACTCGACCACGCGCGCGGTGCAGGCCACGCTGCAGCGCTACAAGGAGCTGCGCGACATCATCGCGATCCTGGGCATGGACGAGCTCTCGCCGGAGGACAAGCTCGCGGTCGCCCGCGCGCGCAAGATCCAGCGCTTCCTCTCGCAGCCGTTCACCGTGGCGCAGAACTTTACCGGCCAGCCCGGCAAGTACGTCTCCCTCAAGGACGCGATCAAGGGGTTCAAGATGATCGTGAACGGGGAATGCGACGCGCTGCCGGAGCAGGCGTTCTACATGGTCGGCACGATCGAGGAAGCGCAGGAGAAGGCGAAGAAGCTCTGATGGCCGCCCCGACCGTCCACGTCGACGTCGTCAGTGCCGAGGAGGCCATTTTCTCCGGCGAGGCGGAGTTCGTCGTGCTGCCGGGGGAAGCGGGGGAGCTCGGGATCTACCCGCGGCACACGCCGCTCATCACGCGCATCAAACCCGGCGCGGTGCGCATCGTGCCGGCCGGCGGCGGCGAGGAGCAGCTCATCTTCGTCGCCGGCGGCATCCTCGAGGTCCAGCCCCGGGTAATCACCGTGCTCGCCGATACCGCCATCCGCGGCGCGGATCTCGACGAGGCCAAGGCCTCCGAGGCGCTGAAGAAGGCCGAGGAAGCGATGGCGAAGGCGCAGGACAAGGCGGAAGTCGCCACGCTGCAGGCGGAGTTCGCGATGATGGCGGCGCAGCTCGCGGCGATCCGGAAGCTGAGGAAGAAGTAGTCCGTCGAGACTAGGCTGCCCACAAGCGGCTTCGCGCAGGTGCTGGAACAATCGAGTCGCCACTGCAGGAGACTCGTATGAAACACATCCTCGATTCCGCGTTCCGCTACCGTCCCAGCTTTGACACCGACGTGCGCAGGACCTTCGAGCGGGTACGGCGCAGCCAGCACGCGCGAAGCCGCACGCCGTCAAAGGACCTCGGCGAGGCTCGGGTCACCGTGCTCAAGCTCGACCAGCTGAAGAAGGCGAGCAGTACCTAGCCGCTCGCGCGTCCGCTAGATCCACACCTGGGCGGGCGCGGCGAGCAGGAGCGCCATGCCGCCGAGCACCAGCCCCGCCGCGAGCCCGAGCGCTGCGGCAAGAACAATGAAGCGCAGGACATCGGTCATTTCAGCCCCTGTTGATCTGCCCAAGGCGCATTGAACGCGCCGGGAAGGCCGTTCGGGGCGGCGGCTCGCTGACGAGGCTCTGATCAATTCTGGCGAAGCGCGGGCAGGGGCACCGGCGCCGCTGCATTCGGCTATAGTCGGCCGCCTGTGTCACGCCGCATTGCCATCATCGAGGACGACCCGGCGATCCGCGCCAACTACGCGGAGGCGCTGCGTAAGCATGGGTTCGAGGTGGTTGCCTACGGCGCTCGCGCCGAGGCGCTCGCCGCGATGCGCACGCGCCTACCCGACCTTGCGTTGATCGACATCGGTCTGGGCGCCGATGTGGACGGCGGCTTCGCGCTTTGCCGTGACCTCAGGGCAATGTCGGCGGCGCTGCCGATCATCTTCCTGACCGCGCGCGACAGCGATTTCGACATCGTCGCAGGCCTGCGCCTGGGCGCCGATGACTACCTGACCAAGGACGTGAGTCTTCCTCATCTGCTGGCGCGCATCGCGGCGCTCTTCCGGCGCGCCGAGCTCGCCGCGGAGCCCCACGCCGCCGAGGAGCGCCTGGAGCGCGGCTCTCTGGCGCTCGACCTGAAGCGCTTCGTGGTCCGCTGGCGCGACGATGTCGTGCCGCTTACGCTCACCGAGTTCTGGATGGTGCATGCGCTCGCGAAGCACCCGGAGCACGTTAAGAGCCGCGAGCAGCTCATGCGCGAGGCGAACCTCGTGGTGGACGAGGGGACGATCACCTCCCACGTGAAGCGCATGCGCCGCAAGTTCCTCGCCGCCGACCCCGCTTTCGAGGCGATCGACACCGTCTACGGCATCGGCTACCGATGGAAGCCCTGAGGCGGCCGCGAGCGGGCTCCTGGCACCCGCGCTTTACGCTCAGGGTGAAGCTGGCGCTCGTCGCGCTGGTGCTGCTCGCTCTGCCCTGGGCGGGCATCCTGTACGTCAACGAGGTCGAGCGCTTTCTTCTCGAAGGCCAGGAGCAGACCCTGCTTGCGACTGCCCGTGCGGTGGCGACGGCGCTGCACGAGCGACCTCGTCTGCTCGCCGCGTCCTCCGGGGACGACGAGGTTGGCGCGATTCTGCTCGGGGTGCAGCGGGCGCCATCGCGCATCTGGGTCGTCAGCCGCGACAGTCAGGTCATCGCGCGCGCCGGCGAGCTCCGCCGGCAGGCCGAACCGGCTCAGCATCCCTGGTGGCATCCGCTCGCCGGTTGGCTCATCCAGCGTCCGACCGAGGATTTCGCCGAGACCATTCCGGAACACCTGCTCGGGACGGGCCAGGACATCGCCGCCGCCCTGCAGGGCACGCCCGCGACGCGCACGCGCGGGACGCCGGACGACCGAGCCGTGGTCATGTCCGCGGCACACCCGATCTGGAGCGGCGACGAGGTCGTCGGCGCCGTGGTCGTCGAGGAGACGACCAACCCGATCGTGTCCATGAAGAGCGCCGCGCTCGAGCGGCTGTTGCTGCTCACGCTCGCTGTCTTCGCGGGAGCGGCGGTCCTACTCATGGCGTTCGCTTCGCGGCTCTCCATGCGCATCCGCGCCCTGCGCGACGAAGCGGAATCGGCGATCGACGCGCGCGGACGCATCACGCGACTCGCCGCTGGCTCGGGCGCCTCCGACGAGATCGGAGATCTCTCGCGCAGCTTCTCCGCCGTGCTCGAGCGCCTCGCGCAGCACCATGCCTACCTGGAAAGCATGGCCGGCCGCCTCTCCCACGAGTTGCGCACGCCGATCGCCGTCGTCCGCTCCTCGCTGGAAAACCTCAAGCTGGCCGGCGATCCCGCGGAGTCCCGGCGCTACATCGAGCGCGCCGAGGAGGGCCTTGCGAGGCTCAACCGCATTCTCGATCGCATGATGGAGGCATCGCGCCTCGAGCAGAGCCTCTCGAGCGTGGAGCGCACGCGCTATGACCTCGAGCCCGTGTTGCGGGGCTGCGTGGAGGGCTATCGCGTCGCCTATCCGCGCGCGGCTTTTGCGCTCGAGCTGCCGCAGCGGCGCATGGAGGTCGAGGGTTCCCCCGATCTCGCAGCGCAGCTGCTCGACAAGCTGGCGGAGAACGCAGTCGACTTCTCGCCGCCGGGGGCGCCGGTCCGTGTCAGCCTCGAGGAGCAGGGCGGAGCGGCGGTCGTGGTGGTCGCTAATCAGGGACCGCCGCTGCCCGAGGAGATGCGCGGCCGCCTGTTCGAGTCGATGATCTCGATACGCGAGCGCGGCGGCAGCGGTGCGCCGCACCTGGGTCTGGGCCTTTACGTCGCTCGACTTATCGTACAGTTCCACGGTGGCGTCATCCAGGCGGCGAACCTGGCCTCCGGCGACGGCGTGGCGCTCTCGGTGCGCATACCGCTCGCCTGGAAGTGATCGACCTGCTTGTCATCGGCGGGGGTATCAACGGCGCGGGCATCGCGCGCGATGCCGCAGGGCGCGGGCTCTCCGTCGTGCTGGCCGAGCGCAGCGATCTCGCCGCCGCGACCTCCTCGGCGTCCTCGAAGCTGATTCATGGCGGCCTTCGCTATCTGGAGCACTACGAGTTCCGGCTGGTCGCCGAGGCGCTGGCCGAGCGCGAGGTGCTGCTGCGCGTGGCGGGCCATCTCACGCGGCCGCTGGTGTTCGTCATGCCGCACGTCCCCGAGCTCAGGCCGCGCTGGATGATCCGCGCAGGACTTTTCCTGTACGACCACCTCGCGCGTCGTTCCTTGCTGCCCGGGTCGCGCGCCGTGCGGCTTGATGTTCCGCCCTATGCGTCTGGCCTCGCCCCGGCGCTGAAGCACGGCTTCGCCTACTCCGACTGCTGGGTCGACGATGCGCGCCTCGTGGTGGCGAATGCGCGCGATGCCGCGCAGCGCGGCGCGCGCATCCTCGTGGGCGTGGAATGCCTGAGCGCGCGGCGCGAAGGGGGGGGCTGGCGCGTGCGCCTTTCCTCCGGCGAGCACCTGCGTGTCCGCGCGCTGGTGAACGCCGCGGGCCCCTGGGTGAAGCAGGTGCTGAACGAGCGCCTAGGCCAGCCCAGCGCGGACGCGGTGCGCCTCGTGCGCGGCAGCCATATCGTCTTCCCGCGCCTTTACGACGGCGAGCATGCCTTCATCCTGCAGAACGACGACCGGCGCGTCGTGTTCCTGATCCCCTACGAGGAGCAATTCACGCTCGTCGGCACCACCGATGTCCCGATCGAGGAAGGAGAAGAGGCTCGCGCGAGCGAGGCCGAGATCGACTATCTCTGCAAGGCGGCGAGCCGCTATCTGGCGCGCCCGCTGGAGCGAAAGCAAGTGGCGTGGCAATACGCCGGCGTGCGTCCGCTTTACGACGATGGCTCGGCGGATCCTTCGGAGGTCACGCGCGACTACACTTTGCGCCTGGACGACGAGGCGGGCGCGCCGGTGCTCTCGGTGTTCGGCGGCAAGATCACGACCTATCGCCGACTCGCGGAGCAGGCGCTGGAAAAGCTCGCGCCGCACTTTTCGGGGCTGCGCGGGCCGTGGACCGCGCGCTCACCGCTGCCGGGCAGCGATTTCGAAAGCGTCGAGGCGGCACGCCGCCCGTTCTTCGCGCGTCACCGGCATATCGAGGAGGAATGCCTGCGCGGCATCTTCCGGCGCCACGGCTCGCTCGCCGACGAGGTCGTGGGCGACGGCCGGCTGGGCGAGAACTACGGCGGGGGCCTCACCGAGCGCGAGGTGCGCTACCTCGTCGACCACGAATGGGCGCGTTGCGCCGAGGACGTGCTGTGGCGGCGCACGAAATGCGGCCTGCACATGTCGGAGGCGCAGCGCGGCCGCGTGGCGCACGTGCTGGGTAGATGAAGCCGCTCGGCGCGCTCGATCCGCGCGGCGTGGCCGCGCTGCTCTTCGACATCGACGACACTCTGACGACGGCGGGAAGGCTCACGGCGCAGGCCTACGAAGCGCTCGAGCGCCTGAAGGCGGAGGGCCGGCGCGTGGTGGCGGTAACCGGCCGGCCGGCCGGGTGGTGCGACCACATCGCGCGCATGTGGCCGGTGGACGCGGTCGTGGGCGAGAACGGCGCGTTCTATTTTGCGTTCCAGAAAGGCAAGCTCGTGAAGCGCTTCCAGGAGAGCGCCGCGGTGCGGGCTGCCAAGCGCACGCGGCTCGATGCCATCGCGCAAGGCATTCTCGCCGCGGTGCCCGGGTGCGCGATCGCTTCGGACCAGCCCTACCGCGAGACCGATCTCGCAATCGACTACTGCGAGGACGTGCCGGCGCTGCCGCTCGAGGCGGCGGAGCGCATCGCCGCCCTGATGCGCGAGGCGGGCCTGACGGCGCGCGTGAGCTCCATCCATGTCAACGGCTGGTTCGGCGACTACGACAAGCTCGCCATGACGCGCACGCTTTTCGCCGAGCGCTTCGACATCGATATCGAAAGCCGCAACCGCGAGATCGTATTCGTCGGCGACTCGCCCAACGACGCGCCGATGTTCGGCTTCTTCCAGAACGCCGTGGGCGTGGCGAACGTGCGCCGTTTCGCAGGGCGACTCGCCGCCGCGCCCGCCTTCGTCACGCAGGCCGAGGCGGGCGCCGGGTTCGCCGAGCTGGTCTATCATCTTCTGAAATGAGCGGACCTCTCGCCGGCATTCGCGTACTCGACCTCTCTCGCGTCCTCGCGGCGCCGTGGACCGGGCAGAACCTCGCAGACCTCGGCGCCGAGGTGATCAAGATCGAGCGACCGGGTAGCGGCGACGACTCGCGCGCCTTCGGGCCGCCCTGGCTGAAGGATGCATCCGGCAAGGAGACGCGCGAGTCGGCGTATTTCGCCTGCGCCAACCGCGGCAAGAAGTCCGTGACCGTGAATCTTTCGAAGCCCGAAGGTCAGCGCCTCGTGCGCGAGCTGGCGGCGAAGAGCGACGTCCTGCTCGAGAACTACAAGTTCGGCGACCTGGAGCGCTACGGCCTGGGCTACGCGCAGCTCGCCGAGCGCAACCCCGGCCTCGTCTACTGCTCGGTTACCGGCTTCGGCCACACCGGCCCGTATCGGGACCGGCCGGGCTACGACTTCATGATCCAGGGCATGGCCGGCATGATGAGCATCACCGGCGAGCGCGACGACCTGCCCGGTGGCGGGCCGCAGAAGGCCGGCATGCCGATCGCTGACATCATGACCGGCATGTACGCCACCGTCGCGGTGTGTGCGGCGCTCGTGCACCGTGCGCAGACGGGCAAGGGTCAGCACCTGGATCTCGCGCTCTTCGATACGCAGGTAGCGGTGCTCGCGAACCAGGCGGCGAACTACCTCGCGACCGGCGTCTCCCCGAAGCGCCTGGGCAACGCCCACCCCAACATTGTTCCTTACGGGGCCTACCGCACCAAGGACGGGGCGATGATCCTCGCTTGCGGCAACGACAACCTCTTCGGCAGGTTCTGCGAGGTCGCGAAGTGCCCGGAGCTCGTCAAGGACGCTAGGTTCTCCACGAACGGCAAGCGGGTGGAGAACCGCGCCGGACTGGATGCGATCATCGGCCCGATCCTCGAGCGGCGCTCGACGCGCGAATGGGTGCAGGCGCTGGAGGCCGCGGGGGTGCCCAACGGCCCGATCAACACGCTGGAAGAGGTATTCCGCGAGCCACAGGCCGTGGCGCGCGGCCTGCGGTTCGAGCTGCCGCATCCCGCGGGCGGGCAGGTTTCGCTCGTGCGAAGCCCGATGCGCTTGTCCGCCACGCCCGTCGAGCACTCCGTGCCGCCACCGCTTCTTGGGCAGCACACCGACGAAGTGCTCCAGGGACTACTGGGACTTGGCGCGGGAGACGTCGAGAAGCTGCGCGCCGCAGGGGCGGTCTAGCGTTACTGGGTCCGAAGGCGCGGGTCGAGCGCGTCGCGCAGCGAGTCGCCGAAGAGGTTGAAGCCGAACACCGCGAGGCTGATCGCAAGGCCCGGGAAGATCGCCATCCACGGCGCCGTCTCGGCGAACTCGACCGCTGCGCCGCGCAGCATCAGACCCCAGGCCGCGACCGGCTCCTGCACGCCCAGGCCGAGGAAGGATAGCGATGCCTCGAGCAGAATTGCCTGGCCGAGGAAAGCTGTCAGCATGATGAGGTAGGGCGCCGTCACGTTCGGCAGCATGTGACGCAGCACGATGCGCGCATTAGTGAAGCCGGCGGCGCGCGCCGCGTCTACATACGGCATCTCGCGCACCGCGAGCGCGCTCGAGCGCACAACGCGCGCGCAACGCGGAATCATGGGGATGGCAATGGCGAGGATTACGTTCTGCACGCCGGTGCCGAGAATCGCCACCACGGCGAGCGCCAGGATGATCAGGGGAAACGAGATGAGCACATCCATGATGCGCTGCACGATGAGGTCGATGCGGCCGCCGAAGAAAGCGCTCGCCACGCCGATCAGGGCGCCGAGCGTGGCACCGATGATGGAGGCGCCGAGGCCGACGATGAGCGCAGTGCGGGAGCCAAAGACGATGCGCGACAGGACGTCCCGGCCATAGGCATCGGTACCGAGCCAGTGTGCGCCGCTCGGCGCCGCCAGCATCGCGCCGTAGTCGGTCTGAAGCGCGTCGTAGGGGGCGAGCCATTCTGCGCTCAGCCCGACCACAGCCATGACGAGGATAATGGCCGCGCCGATTGCGCCAAGGGGCCGCTGGCGGCTGAAATCGAGCGTCGCCTGCAGCCAGCGGGCGCGCTCCCGCTTGGGGGTTGCGAGGCGGTCGAGGGTTTCCTTGGTGATGGCCATGATCTAGCGGTAGCGGATGCGCGGATCGAGCCACGCGTAGGCGATGTCGGTCGCGAAGTTCACGAAGATGAACACGGCGGCGACGATCAATACCAGCGCCTGCGTAAGCGTGTAGTCGCGGTGCGAGATGGCCTCGACGAAGAGCAGTCCGAGGCCGTTCAGGTTGAACACCTGCTCCGTGACCACCAGCCCGCCCAGCAGGAAGGCAAACTCCAGGCCGATCACGGTGAGCACCGGCAGCATCGCGTTCTTCATCGCGTGGCGCGAGAGAATGAGCTTCAGCCAGAGGCCCTTGGCGCGCGCCGTTCGAATGTAGTCCTCCCGCAGAACCTCGAGCATCGCCGAGCGCATCATGCGGGTCGCGACTGCAGAATAGCGGTAACCCACGGCGAGCGCCGGCCAGATGAGCTGGGCCATGTTGTCCCAGGGGTTGACCCAGAAGGGGGTGAACACCATCGGTGGCAGCCACTTGAAGACGATCAGCATCACCAGGATCATGAGGATGCCGAGCCAGAACGAGGGCATTGCCAAGCCGGCGATGGAGAAGACCCGTACCGCGTAGTCGATCCAGGTGTCCTGCTTCACTGCCGCGAGGATGCCGAGGGGGATGGCGAGCAGCGTCGCCACCACCGTGGCCATGACCGCGAGCTGCAGCGACAGCGCAAAGCGCAGCTTGATCTCTTCGGTGATGGGCGAGCCGGTCCACATCGACAGCCCGAAATCCAGGCGCAGCACGCCTCCCATCCAGGAAGTGAACTGCTTCCACAGCGGCTGGTCGAGTCCGAGCTTCTTGCGCTCGATGTCCATCAGGTCCTGCGAGGTGAACTGGCTTCCCTGGCTCATGTAGCGCGCTTCGACCACGTCACCGGGAACCACACGCAGCAGCAGGAAGATCAGCACCGCGACGCCGAACAGCGTCGGGATCATCAGCAGCAGCCGCTTGATGATGTAGTGCAGCATGGCTGGCTACGCCGACGGCGCTCTGCGCGCCGTCGGCGTATCGAACGTCATTGCTCGAGCCAGACCGTGTCTAGCGTGTTGTTGAGGTAGTGGCTCGGCGTCACCGTCCAGCCCTTGACCTTGGACGAGTGCGGGATGATGCGGTGCCACTGCAGGGTCATCAGGTAGTGCGCTTCCTCGTCGAGCAGCCGCTTCTCGAACTGCCGGATGATCTGCTTGCGCTTCTCGACGTTGGTTTCGCCGCTCTGCTTGTCGTAGAGCGCGTCGAGCACCGGGTCCTTGTAGCGACCATAGTTCGCCGGGTTGCGGTCAGCGGAGAGGAACTTGTACATGTCGAGGTCGGGCTCGACGATGTAGCCGCATTGGAAGTCCATCGCCGCCTGGTAATCGCCCTTGCGGATCACGCCGAAGTAAGCCGCCGGCTCGATCACCTCCTGCTTGACGTTCAAGCCGACCTGCCGCCACTGGTCGATCAGCCACACGCCCAGCGGTTCATACGGCATCGGGATGCCGCGGTTCTTGAAGGTGAACTGGAAGCCCTCGGGCACGCCCGCCTCCTTCAGCAGGCGACGCGCTTCGGCGCGCGCCTTGTTGATGTCGGTCCAGTAGCCGGCAAGCTTGTTCAGCTCTTCGGGCGGCGTGGCGAATGGCGTGCCGGGCACCTGCACGCCGGCTACCGACTTCACGATGGCGATCTTGGAGAGCGACTCCGAGGCCTGATGCCGGTCGAGAGCGAGCGTGAGCGCCCGGCGCACGCGCTTGTCGTCGAACGGCTTCTGCTCGTGGTTGATCGCGACGAGCAGGATGCAGTCCCAGGCCGACTCCTGCACCGTGATCTTGTCGCCCAGCGCAGACTTCAGGTTGTCGCGGTCGGCCGGCGTGAAGCCGCGGAACTGGATATGCGCGCGCTCGCCGCGCACGGCTGCGACTTGCGCCGCCGAGCTGCGGATGAAGATGGCGCGGAAGCCGTCGAGGTAGGGCTTGCCCTTGTCCCAGTAGTTCGCGTTCTTCTTGCCCACCACGTGCGAGCCCTTGACGTGCTCGACGAAGGTGAACGGGCCGCTTCCCATGATGTTCTTCTCGTACCAGTTCGGATCCTTTGCGAGGATGTCGGCCTTATAGATGAAGTTGTAGGGTGAAAGCAGCGAGGCGATGAACGAGCCCGAAGGCTGCTTCAGGCGGAACACCACGGTGGTAGCGTCCGGCGCCTCGACCTTTTCGACCACCGCATACTGGCCTTTGCGGCTCGAGCCGACGCCCGGCGGCGGGAAGATGATCTTGTCGTAGGAGGCCTTGACGTCTTTCGAGGTCAGGGCGGAGCCATCGTGGAACTTGACGCCGGAGCGGATCTTGAACGTGTAGGTCCTGCCGCCGTCGGACTCCTTCCAGCTCTCGGCGATCGACGGGTACGGCTTGGTGCCGCTCTTGTCGTTGGGATCGACGCGCAGCAGCGTGTTGTAGAACGGCGCGATCGGGTGGATCAGCCCGAAAGTCTCCTCCCGGTGACCGTCGTACGAAGGCGGCTCCGAGGGAACTGGGAATACCAGTTCTCCACCGTTGCGCTGCGCCTGGACCAGGCCGGGCACGGAAAGCACCACTGCGAGCGCGAGAACGCGCGCGAGCTGTTTCATGAAACACCTCCTCCTAGAGTTGTCCTCAAAGCGGGCGCCGGCATGGGGAGCCCTTTGATCTGCCCGCTAGTTAATGGCGTGAAGTACTGCCTGTCAAGCGAGATGACAGGCGCCCCGGTGTTCGGGGTGAATTTCGCGCAGTAATGGGATTTCCGCATTGCAGCGCGGTTCCGCGATCGGGCAGCGTGGGTGGAACACGCATCCAGGGGGAGGGTTCAGAGGGCTGGGCACTTCGCCGCGCAGCACGGTGTGCTCGCGCTTCGCCTCGAGCTTCGGGTCGGGGATCGGCACCGCCGAGAGCAAAGCACGCGTGTAAGGGTGGACAGGCGCCTCGTAGAGCGCGTTGCGGTCGGCCACTTCCGCGATCTTGCCCAGGTACATCACGACCACCCGGTCCGAGATGTGGCGAACCACGGAGAGGTCATGGGCGATGAAAAGGTAGGTGAGCCCGAGCCGGCTCTGCAACTCCTCCAGCAGGTTGATGATCTGCGCCTGGATCGACACATCGAGCGCCGAAACGGGCTCGTCGCAGATGATGAGCGAGGGCTCCGTGGCCAATGCCCGGGCGATGCCTACGCGCTGGCGCTGCCCGCCCGAGAGCTGATGCGGATAGCGATGGGCATGCTGTGGCAGCAGCCCGACCTGGGCAAGCAGCTCCTGCACCCTTTCGGCCCGCGCAGTCTTCTCGGGAATGATGCGATGGACTTTAAGCGGCTCGGCCAGGATCTGGCCGATCGTCATGCGCGGATTGAGCGATGAGAAAGG
Organism: Burkholderiales bacterium; assembly: GCA_035649175.1. GTDB lineage: Bacteria > Pseudomonadota > Gammaproteobacteria > Burkholderiales > SG8-39 > SCGC-AG-212-J23. The sequence goes on from DASRKB010000186.1 coordinate 34,085, forward strand.
GTCTTGGAAGATCACCTGGATGCGGCGGCGCAGCACGCGCAGCTCCTCGGCCGGGAGCGCGGTGAGATCGGTGCCTTCGAAGAGGATCTGGCCGCTCGTGGGTCGCTCGAGCTGCAGGATGCAGCGCCCGGTTGTGGTCTTGCCGCAGCCCGACTCACCCACCAGGCCGACCGTCTCGCCGCGGCGGACCGAGAAGCTGACGTCGTCGACGGCGCGCACGGTGGCGACCGGACCGCCGAACATGCCGCCGCCCACCGCGAAATGCTTGACCAGGTTGCGGACCTCAAGCAGCGCGTCGCTCATGCGGCGGCTCGCTTGACCAGGCGCTCGGCCTCCCAGCACGCCGTCAGATGCGCGGGGGAGCCGATCGAGCGCAGCGGCGGCACGGCCTCGGCGCAGCGCTCGACGCGGAAGGCACAGCGCGGTGCGAAAGCGCACCCCGGCGGCAGGCGCGTGAGGTCCGGCGGCTGCCCCTCGATGGGCGCGAGGCGCGCGCGGCGCGGCTCGTCCAGGCGCGGCACGGAGCGCAGCAGCCCAAGCGTGTACGGATGCTGCGGGTCGCCGTAGAGATCCGCGGCGCTCGCCTGCTCGATGATGCGCCCGGCATACATCACGTTCACCCGGTCGGCGTAGCGCGCCACGACCCCGAGGTTGTGCGTGATGATCAGCATGGCGACGCCCAGGCGCCGCGACAGGCCCTTCATGAGCTCCAGGATCTGCGCCTGAATCGTGACGTCGAGCGCGGTGGTCGGCTCGTCGGCGAGGATGAGCGACGGGTTGCAGGCGAGCGCCATGGCAATCATCATGCGCTGGCGCATACCGCCGCTGAAGTGATGCGGGTACTGGCCGAGCCGCCGCGCGGGGTCGGGAATTCCCACCATGCCGAGCAGCTCGATGGCCCGGGCCTGCGCTGGCTCCCGCGCCATGTTCAGGTGGATCTCCAGTCCTTCGGTGAGCTGCCGGCCGATGGTGAGCACCGGGTTGAGCGAGGTCATGGGCTCCTGGAAGATCATCGCGATCTCCCGGCCGCGCACATGGCGCATCTCCTCGTCGCTGAGTGCGAGCAGGTCTCGCCCCTTGAACAGGATCTGGCCGCCCTCGATGCGGCCGGCGGGCTCCGCCACCAGGCGCATCACGCTCAGCGCAGAAACCGATTTGCCGCAGCCCGACTCGCCGACCAAGGCGACGGTCTCGCCTTCGCGCACGTCCCACGACACGCCGTCGACGGCGCGCACGACGCCGGAGGCGGTCGAGAAACTGGTCTGCAGATTCTTTACTTCAAGGAGGCTCGCCATGGGGCGAGGAGTCTAGCACCATGCACGGACTGCTCAGGCGGCGGCGCGCGCGGGCTTCGCCCTGCATTCGGCGAGGTAGGCCATCGCCGCCTGTACCCCTTCGCTCTTCGCGGGAACACCGGCGAGCGCGAGACCCATCTCCACGCCCGCCAGCGTGCCGGCGAGCGCGAGGTCGTTGAAATCGCCCAGATGGCCGATGCGGAACACCTTGCCGGCGAGCTTACCGAGTCCCGTGCCGAGCGACATGTCGAACGCCTCGAGGATCACCGTGCGCACGCGGTCCGCGTCGTGGCCCGCGGGCAGCAGCACCGCCGTGAGCGACGCCGAATACTCGCGCGGGTCGGTGGCGAGCACTTCGAGGCCCCAAGCGCGCACCGCGCGGCGCGTCGCCTCCGCGTGGCGCTGGTGGCGCGCGAAAACGTTGTCGAGGCCTTCCTCGTCGAGCAGCATGGCGAGCGCCTCGCGCAGGCCGTAGAGCAGGTTGGTCGCCGGCGTGTAGGGAAAGTAGCCGCCGCGCCCGTTGGCGATCATCTCGTCCCAGGCCCAGTAGCTGCGCGGCAGCCGCGCGGACTTGGAGGCCTCGAGCGCCTTGGGCGACACGCAGTTGAACGACAGCCCAGGCGGCAGCATCAGGCCCTTCTGCGAACCGGCGACGGTGACGTCGACGTTCCACTCGTCGTGCCGGTAGTCGATGGAGGCGAGCGACGAAATGGTGTCGACCATGAAAAGCGTCGGATGCCCCGCGGCGTCGATCGCCTTCCTCACCTCGGCGATCCGCGAGGTCACGCCGGTCGAGGTTTCGTTGTGCACGACGCACACGGCGCGAATGCGCTTCTCCGCGTCGGCGCGCAAACGCTTCTCGATCGCCTCCGGGTCGGCGCCGTGGCGCCAGTCGCCTTCGATGAGGTCCACCTCGAGCCCAAGCCGGCCTGCCATGCGCCGCCACAGCGCGGCGAAATGCCCCGTCTCGGCCATGAGAACCCGGTCACCCGGCGACAGCGTGTTCGCGAGCGCTGCTTCCCAGGCGCCGGTACCGGAGGCAGGGTAGATCACCACCTCGCCCTGCGTGGTCTTGAAGACGCGCTTCATGTCGGTGAGCACGCCCTTCCCGAGGTCGGCGAACTGCGGGCCGCGGTGGTCCATCGTCGGGAAGTCGATCGCGCGCAGCACGCGCTCGGGGACGTTGGTCGGTCCCGGGATCTG
>DASRKB010000187.1:0-3583 GCA_035649175.1 Burkholderiales bacterium
ACGACCGTGCTGGTGGCGGCGCTCGCGTGCTTCTACCGCGGGATCCCGGTCGGGCACGTCGAAGCGGGCCTCCGGACCGGGAACCTCCGTTCGCCGTTCCCCGAGGAGATGAACCGAAGGCTCGTGTCCCCGATCGTGGCGCTCCACTTCGCGCCCACCGACTCCGCACGAGCGGCGCTGCTGCGGGAAGGCGTCGCGGAGGAGGCCGTCGAGGTGACCGGCAACACGGTGATCGACGCGCTGCTGATGGAGGTCTCCCGGCAGCGCGAGCCCGACACCTGGAAGGCGATCGACGCGTCGCTCTCCGCGATCCTGGGATCGGATTGGGCCGACGGCCCCTTCGTGCTCATCACCGGCCACAGGCGCGAGAACTTCGGCGAGGGCAGCCTCTTTTTTAGCCCCTGGGCGGCTACGGAGGTGTAGACGTGGCCGCCCGGTTTGTTTCTGGAACCTCGAAAACATGCCCACGGTCAACCAGTTAGTGCGTGCAGGGCGGATTGCCAAGCGCCCGAAGTCGAAGGTCCCGGCGCTCGCCGGCTCTCCGCAGAAGCGGGGGGTGTGCACCCGTGTCTACACCACCACGCCCAAGAAGCCGAACTCCGCGCTGCGTAAGGTCGCCAAAGTGCGCCTGACAAATGGCTTCGAGGTCATTGGCTACATCGGCGGCGAGGGTCATAACCTGCAGGAGCACTCGGTGGTCCTGATCCGCGGCGGCCGGGTGAAAGACCTGCCCGGCGTGCGCTACCACATCGTGCGCGGTTCGCTCGACACCCAGGGCGTGAAGGACCGCAAGCAGGCGCGCTCCAAATACGGTGCCAAGGCGCCCAAGTCGGCCTAACGGAGAACGAGCCCGATGCCGCGTCGTAGAGAAGTTCCGAAGCGCGAGATCCTGCCGGATCCCAAGTTCGCGAACGTCGAGCTCGCGAAGTTCGTCAACGTTCTGATGACGCGCGGCAAGAAGGCGGTCGCCGAGCGTATCGTGTACGGGGCGCTGGACACGATCAAGTCGAAGTCCGGCAAGGACCCGCTGGAGGTGTTCTCGCAGGCCGTACAGAACGTGAAGCCGGTGGTGGAAGTGAAGAGCCGGCGCGTCGGCGGCGCCAACTACCAGGTTCCGGTCGAAGTGCGGCCCGTCCGGCGGGTGGCGCTCGCCATGCGCTGGATCCGCGAGGCCGCGCAGAAGCGCGGCGAGAAGTCGATGATGGTGCGGCTCGCCGGCGAGCTGCAGGAAGCGGCCGAAGGCCGCGGCGGTGCGATGAAGAAGCGGGAAGAGGTCCATCGTATGGCGGAAGCGAACAAAGCCTTTTCCCACTATAGGTTCTGAGGAATGGCTGTGGCGCGTAAAACCCCAATCGAGCGTTATCGGAACATCGGCATCTCGGCGCACATCGACGCCGGAAAGACGACCACCACCGAGCGCATCCTTTTCTATACCGGCGTGAACCACAAGATCGGCGAGGTTCACGACGGCGCCGCCACCATGGATTGGATGGAGCAAGAGCAGGAGCGCGGCATCACCATCACGTCGGCCGCGACGACGTGCTTCTGGAAGGGCATGGACCTCACCTATCCGGAGCACCACATCAACATCATCGACACTCCGGGCCACGTCGATTTCACCATCGAGGTGGAGCGGAGCCTGCGCGTCCTGGACGGCGCCTGCATGGTCTATTGCGCCGTGGGCGGCGTCCAGCCGCAGTCCGAGACGGTATGGCGCCAGGCGAACAAGTACCGCGTACCGCGCCTCGCCTTCGTGAACAAGATGGACCGCGTCGGTGCCAACTTCTTCAAGGTCTACGACCAGATGAAGTCGCGCTTGAAGGGCAACCCGGTGCCGATCCAGATCCCTATCGGCGCGGAGGAGAAGTTCCTCGGCGTGGTGGACCTCGTGGCCATGCAGGCGATCTACTGGGACGAGGCGTCCCAGGGCATGAAGTTCGAGCGCAAGGAGATTCCCGCCGAGCTTGCCGCGCAGGCCAAGGAGTGGCGGGAGAAGATGGTGGAGTCGGCCGCCGAGGCGAACGAAGAGCTCATGAACAAGTACCTCGAGTCAGGCGAGCTCTCCGTCGAAGAGCTGAAGAGGGGCATCCGCATCCGCACGATCAACAACGAGATCGTGCCGATGCTGTGCGGCTCGGCCTTCAAGAACAAGGGCGTGCAGGCGATGCTCGATGCGGTCATCGACTATCTGCCGTCGCCGGTCGACATCCCGCCGGTCAAGGGCGAGACCGAGAACGGCCAGCCGGCGACCCGCAGCGCCGGCGACGACCAGCCGTTTGCCGGCCTCGCGTTCAAGATCATGACCGACCCCTATGTCGGCCAGCTCACCTTTGTGCGCGTCTACTCGGGTGTGCTGAATTCCGGCGATACGGTCTACAACCCGGTGAAGGGCAAGAAGGAGCGCATCGGGCGGCTGCTGCAGATGCACGCCAATGAACGCAAGGAGATCAAGGAAGTCCGCGCCGGTGATATCGCGGCGGCGGTCGGGCTCAAGGACGTCACGACCGGCGAGACGCTGTGCGACGTCGAGAAGGTAATCCTGCTCGAGCGCATGGAGTTCCCCGAGCCCGTCATCTCGCAGGCCGTCGAACCGAAGACCAAGGCCGACCAGGAGAAGATGGGCACGGCGCTCGGTCGCCTCGCGCAGGAAGACCCGTCGTTCCGCGTCCACACCGACGAGGAATCGGGGCAGACGATCATCTCCGGCATGGGCGAGCTGCACCTCGAGATCATCGTCGACCGCATGAAGCGGGAGTTCGGCGTTGAGGCCTCCGTAGGCAAGCCGCAGGTGGCCTATCGCGAAACCTTCCGCAAGACGGTCGAGCAGCAGGGCAAGTTCGTCAAGCAGTCGGGCGGCCGCGGGCAGTACGGCGACGTGTGGCTCAAGCTCGAGCCGCAGCCGGGCAAGGGCTTCGAGTTCGTCGACGCGATCAAGGGCGGGCGCGTCCCCCGCGAGTACATCCCGGCGGTGGAGAAGGGAGTCAAGGAGGCGCTGCAGGACGGCGTACTGGCCGGATACCCGGTGGTCGACTGCAGAGTCACGCTTTTCGACGGCTCCTACCACGAGGTCGATTCGAACGAGAACGCCTTCAAGATGGCGGCGATCTTCGCCTTCAAGGACGGCATGCGCAGCGCCACCCCGGTGCTGCTCGAGCCGATCATGGCGGTCGAGGTGGAGACGCCCGAAGAAAAGATGGGCGACGTGATCGGCGACCTTTCGTCGCGTCGGGGCGTCATTCAGGGCATGGATGACCTGCCCGGCAGCAAGGCGATCAAGTCCGAGGTGCCGCTGGGCGAGATGTTCGGTTACTCGACCACGCTGCGGTCCCTGACGCAGGGACGGGCGACCTACACCATGGAGTTCAAGCACTACGCCGAGGCGCCGAAGAACGTCGCCGATACCATCATCAAGAAAGACGAGCAAAAGAAGTAGGAGCGGAATATGGCAAAAGGCAAATTTGAGCGGACCAAGCCCCATGTGAATGTTGGGACGATTGGTCACGTGGATCACGGCAAGACGACGCTGACGGCGGCGATGACGCACATTTTGTCGAAGAAGTATGGGGGAGAGGCGAAGAACTAC
>DASRKB010000188.1:0-19609 GCA_035649175.1 Burkholderiales bacterium
GGGCCCACGGGCACGCCCACGGAGATCCCGGCCGACGAGACCGTGGTCCTCGTCGGCGGCGGCCTCGGCAACGCCGTGCTCTTCTCCATCGGACGAGCGCTGCGCGCGGCCGGCTCAAAGGTCATCTACTTCGCCGGCTACAAGCACGCGGCCGATCGCTACCGCCTCGAGGACATCGAGGCCGCCTCCGACGTGGTGGTGTGGTGCTGCGACGAGGCGCCCGGGTTCACGCCGCGCCGCGCGCAGGACCGGGCCTTCCTCGGCAACATCGTGCAGGCCATGGAGGCGTACGCCTCCGACAAGCTCGGGCCGCAGCACATCGCGTTCTCCGATGCCGACCGCATTATCGCCATCGGCTCCGACCGCATGATGGCTGCGGTAGCGCAAGCCCGTCATTCCACACTGAAGAGCTTCCTGAAGAAGGAACACCGCGCCATCGGCTCCATCAACAGCCCGATGCAGTGCATGATGAAGGAGATCTGCGCGCAGTGCCTTCAGCCGCACGTCGACCCCGCCACCGGCAAGACGACGTACGTGTTCTCCTGCTTCAACCAGGACCAGCCGCTCGACCAGGTCGACTTCGGCGCGCTCGCCCAGCGCCTGGCGCAGAACAGCGTGCAGGAGAAGCTCACGGCGCTCTGGATCGAGCGCTGCTTGAAGCTCCTCCCCCCGCCCGCGGAGCGCAAGGCCGCCTGAGCGACCGGCCCCGCGCGCGCGGGGAGTCTGTCCTTCTAGAGAAGATTCCTGTTGATCAGCGTGATCTCGATGCGCCGGTTCTTCTGGCGCCCCTCCGGGCTATCGTTCTCCGCGACCGGCGCATATTCTGCGCGGCCGGTGGCGACGAGGCGCTCGGGCTCGATGCCAGACTCTTGCAGAAACCGCACCACCGTGGTCGCCCGCGCCACCGAGAGCTCCCAGTTGGACGCATATGTCTTCTGCAGCGCGCCGCTGATCGGCACGTTGTCGGTGTGCCCTACGACCCGGATCGCCTTGTCGTCATACGACTTGATGGCGTCGGCGACCCTCTTCAGGACTTCCTTTCCGGTCTCCTTGAGCGTTGCCCGGCCGGAATCGAAAAAGAGCTGCTCGGCTACGTCCACCGTCAGCATGTCCTTGTACTGGCGCACCTGGAGCTGTCCCTTCTGAACCTCCTCGTTGAGCTCTCGCGCCAGGGAGTCGTACTGCGCCTGGGACCGCTTGCTCGCTTCGAGCAGCTTCGCGCGCTCTCTCTCGAGCGCCTCGGTCTGCGCGCGCAACGCCGCCTGCTCCCGCTCGAGCGCTGCCTTGTCCTGCTCGAGCGCTGCCTTGTCCTTTTCGAGACGTACCTTCTGCTGCTGCAAAGAGTCGCGCTCGGTCTGAAGCGCGGCGCGCTGCGACTGCAACGCATCGATCTCCTGCGCCTTCTCGGCCTCGAGCTTGTCGTAGGTCCCTTGGGTCACGCAGGCGCTCAGCGCGAGCGCTGCGCCAGCTGCTGCACCAGCTAAGTACGCTTTGTTCATTCCTGGTCTCCCATGTGTGTGGCCCCCTGCCCGCGAGAAGGTAACTAACAGGGGTGACGTGAACAACAGCCTACTCGCTCTATAACGTCTTTGCCGCCTTCAGCGTTGCATCCGCGCAAGCGTGCGCGCTCGAACTGTCGCCCCTGCCCGACGGCCCCTTGACAGCATTGCTACAAGACTTGTATAAACATTGTATATGCCGAAAGCAAGGGTCAGCACCTTCTCCGCCACCGCCCGCGACCTCTCGATGCTCGAGGCGGTGGCGAAGTATCACGGCCTGAACAAGAGCGCGACCCTCGCGAGCCTCGTGCGCAGGGAGTTCTGGCGCGTCTTCCCGGGCGGCACCGACAAGGTCAAGCCCGACCGCGGCGCGAAAGTCGAAGGGCAATCATGAAGCGTCTTCTCTCATTGCTTGTCGCGGGGATGCTGGCATCCTCGCCCGCCTTGTCGCAGAGCATCAAGATCGGGGAGCTGAATAGCTACAAGGTGTTCCCTGCCTTTCTCGAGCCTTACCGTAAAGGCATGGAGCTTGCCGTTGAGGAGATCAACCGCGCCGGCGGCGCCGGGGGACGCAGGCTCGAGCTGGTCATCCGCGACGATGGCGGCACGCCGGGCGACGCGGTGCGCGCCGCCGAGGAGCTGATCTCCCGTGAGAAGGTCGATGTGCTGATGGGCACCTTCGCCTCGCACGTCGGGCTAGCCGTGGCGAACCTGGCCGCGCAGCGCAGGGTGGTCTTCGTAGCCTCAGAGCCGCTCACCGACAAGATCGTCTGGGAGAACGGCAATCGCTATACCTTCCGCCTGCGGCCGTCTACGTACATGCAGGTCGCCATGCTCGTGCCCGAGGCGGCTAAGCTGAAAAAGCAGCGCTGGGCGATCGTGTATCCCAACTATGAGTATGGGCAGTCGGCCACCGCCTCTTTCAAGAAGCTTCTCTCGGAGGCGCAGCCCGGCGTTCAGTTCGTCGCGGAGCAGGCGGCGCCGCTGAACAAGATCGACGCAGGCGCGGTGGTGCAGGCGCTCGCCGACGCCAAGCCTGACGCCATCTTCAGTTCTCTCTTCGCCGCGGACCTGCAGAAGTTCGTGCGCGAAGGCAACACCCGCGGGCTCTTCAGGAACCTGCAGGTATTCAACCTCCTCGCCGGGGAGCCGGAATACCTCGAGCCGCTCAAGTCGGAGACGCCCGAGGGTTGGTGGGTGACGGGTTATCCCTGGGAGCAGATCGACACAGTCGAGCACAGGCGATTTCGCGACGCGTACCAGAAGCGCTGGAAGCAGCACCCCTATCTCGGCTCCGTCGTGGGCTACACGGCGGTTCACGCGGTAGCCGAGGCCCTGCGGAGGGCGGACAGCGCGGACAGCGAGAAACTCATCGCCGCTCTGAAGGGCCTCGAGATGAGCACGCCTTTCGGCCCGATTCGCTGGCGGTCCATCGACCACCAGTCGACCATGGGCGCTTACGTGGGCCAGCTGGCGCGAAGGGACGGCAAGGGCGCGATGGTGAACTGGCGCTACGCCGACGGGGCGAAGTTCCTGCCTCCGGATGAGGAAATCCGCAAGCTGCGCAAGGAGTGAATAGCAGCACCCTCCTTCTGCAGTTCCTGAACGGGCTGGCAGGCGCGAGCTCCCTTTTTCTCATCGCGGCAGGCCTCTCGCTCATCTTCGGCGTCACGCGCGTCGTCAATTTCGCTCACGGTTCGCTGTACATGCTCGGCATGTACGCCGCCGTCTGGCTGTCGGAACGGACCGGCTTCTGGGTGGCCGTGCCGCTGGCCGCGCTCGGTGTGGCGCTGCTAGGCTCTCTCGTCGAGATGTGCCTCCTGCGGCGGATATACCGCGCGCCGGAACTCTTGCAGCTGCTCGCCACCTTCGCCCTGGTGCTGCTCATCAAGGACTTCGTCCTCTGGGCTTGGGGCCCGGTGGACATGCTCGGGCCGCGCGCGCCGGGATTCTCCGGTGCCGTGGAGATTGCCGGCCGTGCTTTCCCGCAGTACGACTTGCTGCTGATCGCCATCGGACCGGTCATTCTCCTATCGCTGCACCTCACGTTGACGAAGACCCGATGGGGCGTGCTGGTGCGCGCGGCGACCGAGGATCGGGAGATGGTCGGCGCCCTGGGCGTCGACCAGCGCCGCCTCTTCACCGGCGTGTTCATGGTCGGCGCGGCGCTCGCGGGCCTGGGTGGCGCGCTCGCCATTCCGCGGGAGCCCGCGAGCCTGGAAGTCGACCTCGCGGTGGTGACAGACGCCTTCGTGGTGGTCGTGGTCGGGGGGCTGGGATCGATTCCCGGCGCCTTCGTCGCTGCCCTCCTCATTGGCCTCGTCAAGGCGTTCTGCGTCGGACTGGGATATTCGAAGATCACGCTGGTGGTCGAGTTCGTCATTATGGCGATCGTGCTGGTCGTGCGCCCCTGGGGAATCCTCGGGCGCCCGCAGCCGCTCACCCGCATCTCGGGAGCCACCCACTCCCCGGTCTCCGAACCCTCGCGCAAAGCCGGCTTTCTGCTGGCCATGCTCGCGGTGGCGCTATTGGCGCTTCCCGGCTTCGCCGAGGAATACGCGCTCATCCTGCTGACCGACATCGCGGTCTTCGCGCTTTTCGCCGTCAGCCTGCACTTTATGATGGGGCCGGGAGGACTGATCTCGTTCGGCCACGCGGCGTATTTCGGGCTCGGCGCCTACGGTGCGGGACTGCTTCTGCTGCGCGCCGGGCTCCCCATGGGCCTCGCCCTCGCCGCGGCGCCGCTCTTTGCGCTCGCCGGCGCGACCCTCTTCGGCTGGTTCTGCGTGCGTCTGTCGGGTGTGTACCTCGCGATGCTCACGCTCGCCTTCGCGCAGATCACCTGGTCGGTCGTCTTCCAGTGGGATGCCATGACGGGGGGCTCCAACGGTCTCGTCGGCGTATGGCCCGCTCCCTGGCTTGCGTCCAAGACCGCTTACTACTACCTCGCGCTCATCGTCTGCATGGCGGCGATCGCCTTCCTTTGGCGGGTGCTCTTTTCGCCCTTCGGCTACGCCCTGCGCGCCGGGCGTGATTCGCCGCTGCGTGCCGACGCCATCGGCATCGACGTGCGATCGATCCAGTGGGCGGCCTTCGTTCTCGCCGGCACTTTCGCCGGTGTCGCAGGTGCGCTCTACGCGTTCTCCAAGGGCTCGATCTCCCCGGAGACGCTTTCTGTGCCTCGCTCGGTCGACGCTCTCGTCATGGTGCTGCTGGGGGGCCTGCATACGCTCACCGGTCCAGCCTGGGGTGCCGCGCTTTTCACGTGGCTGGAAGATTCCGTGTCCCGCTCCTTCGACTACTGGCGTGCGGCGATCGGCGCGCTGGTACTCGCCCTCGTCATGGGCTTTCCGCTAGGCATTGCCGGGTCAATCCGGGCATGGCGATTCTCGCGGTAAGGAGCATCTCCAAGTCCTACGGTGGCGTGCGCGCGCTCGAGCGGGTGTCGTTCGACGTGTCTGCCGGCGAGATGGTGGCAATGATCGGACCGAATGGCGCCGGCAAGACCACCTGCTTCAATCTGTTGAATGGGCAGCTCGCGCCGGATTCCGGCGACATCCTTGTGGACGAGCGCAGCATCGTCGGGCTCGCACCGCGGGACATCTGGCGCCGTGGCATCGGACGAACGTTCCAGATCACGGCGACCTTCAGCTCGATGAGCGTGCGCGAGAATGTCCAGATGGCCCTGCTTTCGCGGGAACGGAAGCTCAAGTCCCTATGGCGCCGTGCCGCCGCCTGCAACATTGAGGAAGCGGAAGCTCTCCTCGAACGCGTCGGCATGCGCGAGCAAGCCGCCCGCCACTGCGCGGTGCTGGCCTATGGCGACCTGAAGCGCGTCGAGCTCGCGATCGCGCTCGCCAACCGGCCGAGGCTGTTGCTCATGGACGAGCCGACCGCCGGCATGGCACCCGACGAAAAAGGCGAGCTCATGGCGCTCACCGCGTCGCTCGCGCGTGACGAGCGCCTGGCGATCCTCTTTACCGAGCACGACATGGATATGGTGTTCGGCCACGCGACGCGCGTCATGGTGCTGCATTCCGGCGAGATCATCGCCTCCGGCGCGCCCGACGAGGTGTGGGCCCATGGACGCGTGCGCGAGGTGTACCTTGGCGATGCTTGAGCTCGCTCGCGTCAGCGCGGGCTACGGACAAGCGCAGGCCCTCTTCGAAGTGAGCCTTGCCTTGCAGCGCGGGGAAGTCGGGGTTCTCGCCGGGCGCAACGGCGCCGGCAAGTCCACGATGCTCAAGGCAATCATGGGCCTCGTGCGTCCCTTCGCCGGCGAGGTGCGCTTCGACGGCCGGCGGATCGAGGCGCTGGAGCCCTTCGAGATCGCGCGCCTGGGCCTGGGATATGTCCCGGAGGAGCGTCGCATCTTTGCCGGCCTTACGGTCGATGAGAACCTCGCCGTCGGTCGCCGGCCGCCCCGCAGCGGATTGCCACCATGGACCGCGGAGCGGCTCTTCGAGCTCTTTCCCAACCTGGCCGGCATGCGCTCCCGGCCAGGGTCGCGGATGTCCGGCGGAGAGCAGAAAATGCTCGCGATTGCGAGAACGCTCATGGGCAACCCCACCGCCATCCTGCTCGACGAGCCTTCAGAGGGCATCGCCCCGGTCATCGTCCGGCAGATGGCCGACGCGGTAAGGCGGCTGAAGAGCGCGGGGATGAGCGTACTACTCTGCGAGCAGAACCGGCGCTTTGCCGATCAGGTCGCCGACCGAGCCTGGCGCATCGAGAAAGGACGGGTAATCGCGGAATGACGCGCTTCGGACTGCTTCTCACGCTCACCGAGCCTCCGGCCCAAATGGAGGAGGAGTTCAACGCCTGGTACGACACCGAGCACCTCGCCGAGCGCCTCTCCATACCGGGATTCCGCGGCGCTCGCCGCTGGGTCGCCGATTGCCGGCCCGGAGAGGGAAAGTACCTCGCCACCTACGAGCTCGACTCACCCGCGGTGCTCGAGTCGCCGGCGTACCTGCGGTACTTCAACAACCAGACGCCATGGTCTCGGCGCTGCCTCGGCAAGGCGGTGGTGTTCCGGCGCTGGGCCTGCGAGCAGATCGAGCCCGGCAACGCGGGCCCACATCCGCAAGCCCGCGCCGTGGCATACGGCATGGGGGAGCTCTCGGTCGAAGGCTACCTGCAGAAGCGACGCTTCGCCGCCGTCTCCGGCGAGACGATCACGCTGTTGGAGTTCGCCGGGACGCGCGCGTCGCTTCCCGCCGGAGTACTGCTCTACCGTGCCTACGGCGCTTGAGCGCTACGCTTGGCTGTCGATCGCGGCGGCGCTCGCCACCATCGCGCTCAAGACGCTCGCCTGGTGGCTCACCGGCTCCCTCGGCCTGCTTTCCGACGCCGTGGAGTCGCTGGTCAACCTCGCGGCCGCCGTACTCGCGCTTTCGATGCTGCGTGTCGCCGCCTCGCCGCCCGACGCGGCGCATCCCTACGGGCGCTCCAAGGCGGAGTACTTCGCGGCGGGCGCCGAAGGGGCGCTGATCTTCCTGGCCGCGGCCGCGATCGTAGGGGCGGCGGTGCCGCGGCTGATCGAGCCGCAGCCGCTCTCGCTGCCCTACGCCGGCATCGGGCTGACCGGCGTGGCGACCATCATCAACCTTGCCGTGGGCCTCACCCTGGTGCGCGCCGGCCGTGCGAGCCACAGCATCACGCTCGAGGCCGACGGCCGCCACCTGCTGACCGACGTGTGGACCTCGGGCGGCGTGATCCTCGGCGTCGCACTCGTCGCGCTGACCGGCTGGCTGCGCCTCGACCCGCTCGTCGCCATCGCGGTTGCCGCGCATATCGCGTGGATCGGTTTCGGGCTGGTGCGTCGATCCCTGCGCGGCCTACTGGACGCTGCGATTCCGGCGGACGACCAAGGCGAGATCGCCAAGCTATTCGCCGAGTACTCGCGCCGGTACGGCGTCTCCTTCCACGCCCTGCGCACGCGGCAGGCGGGTCGGCGGCGCTTCGTGGCTTTTCACATCCTCGTCCCGGATCAGTGGACCGTGGCGCAGGCGCACCGCCTCTCGGAGGAGATCGAAACGCGCATCCGCGACCTCGTTCCCAACGCCGCGGTCGACACGCACATCGAGCCAATCTCCGACCCGTCCTCCTACGACGATCAGGGGCTCGACCGCTGATACTCGTCGATCGTAATTGACCTCCATGGTGGATCTCACCGGTATAGTGCGACCGGGCGATGGGATCGTGAGCGGCCAGGCTTGCGCCGAGCCGCAGACGCTCCTCGAGTCACTGGTCGAACAGCGCGCCACGCTGTCGGGCTGTAAGCTGTTCCTGGGGGCGAGCTATTCCGGCATCGTGAAGCCGGAGCACGCGGACCATCTCCGGCTCTCCTCCTATTGCGGCATCGGACGCAACCGCGTGCTCGCGGACGCCGGCGTCATCGGGATCCTGCCCATCGCCTATTCCCAGATCGCGCCCCTCATTCGCGTTCGCACGATCGCGTGCGACGTCGTGATGATCCAAGTGAGCGCGCCCAACTCCCGCGGCGAGTACAGCATGGGGCTTGCCGCCGACTATCTGATCCCGGCGATCGAGACGGCGCGCGCCGTGATCGCCGAGGTCAACGAGCAGATTCCATGGACGCACAGCGAAAGGCTGCTCCGTGCTTCCGACTTCGCGCTCCTCGCGGCGAGCTCCCGCCCGCCGGCTGCGCCTCCCGCGCCGAGGCCTTCAGGGCTCGAGGAAGCGATCGGCCGGCATGCCGCGGCGTACGTGCCGGAGCGCGCAACGCTCGAGTTCGGAATCGGCACGCTCCCCGATGCCGTATGCGGCGCGCTCAAGAGCCATCGCGGGCTTCGCGTCCACTCGGGGACCGTGGGAGACGGAATTCTTTCGCTGCCTGCGGAAAGCGTCGCGTGCGCAATGCTGATCGGCAGCCGGCGCCTCTTCGAGTTTGCGCGGGAGAATTCCCAGGTACGCCTGCGCTCGTCGGAGCACACGCACGGGCCGCGCGCGCTTGCTGCCATCGAGCGCTTCGTCGCCATCAACTCCGCCGTCGAGGTCGACCTTACCGGCCAGGCGAACAGCGAGCTGGCGAACGGCAGCTACGTCGGCGCGATAGGCGGCGCCCCGGACTTCATGCGCGCCGCTGGCCAGTCCCCGGGCGGCGTGTCGATCATCGTCCTCCCCGCCTCACGGGTGGTCGAGCGCCTCTCCGGCCCGGTCACCGTGGCACGGAGCGATGCCGGCGTCGTGGTCACGGAAAAAGGAGCCGCCGACCTGCGCGGCTGCACGCTCGCCGAGCGCGCGCGGCGGCTGCACAACATCAGCGGTAGTTCCTGAGCGCCGGCACGGTCCAGAACGGCGCCGCGGCACAGACGATGAAAGCGAGCGCCATCGCGAGGCCCCAGCGATAGCCTCCCGTGAGGTCGTGGAGGAGCCCCCCGAGCCACGAGCCAAGCGCGGCGCCGACGGCGTTGGTGGCATAGATGACGCCGTAGATGGTCGCGACGCGCGGTCCCGCGAAATAGCGGGTGCCAATCGAGGAGACAATGGGGCCGCGAACGCCCATGCACAAACCGAAGATCGGCACGAAGGCTGCGAGCAGCAGCGCCGAAGGCCAGGCGGTGATGAGAAGCAGAAGCATCATGCCGACCGCGGTGCCCACGAAGCTCACGCTCGCCGTCTGCCGGTAACCGAAGCGATCGGACAGGAAGCCGCTCCCCATGATGCTCAGTGCCGAGAGCATCCCGATCGCGCCGAAGGCGCTCGCTGCGGTGAGCGGCGAGAACCCGGCCTCGATGAGGAACGCCACCAGCTGGACGATGATCGAGAACATCCCGGCCGCAGTGCAGAAGAAGATCTGCGCCAGCCCCCAGAACACCGGCGAGCGCACCGCCGAGGCTAGCGTCCAGCCCTCCCCTGCCGCCTTCTCCCGCGACCGGCGCTCCTCGGGCCGCCCCGCACGGAAGCGCTCCCAGGGGAGCGCCAGCATTGCGACCGGCGCGAGCGCCAGCAATCCGACGCCGAGGGCCTGATAGGTGACGCGCCAGCCGTGCGCGGCGACGAGGTACTGCGCGAGCGGCACGAAGAGCAGCGTGCCGATACCCGTGGCCGAGTATGCGATGCCAATGGCGGTCGACAGGCGCGTGGGGTACCAGCGGGAGAGCAAGGCCGACGCCGGCACCATGCCATTGAAGCTCACCGCGATGCCCACCATCGCGCCGATGAAGACGTAGAACTGCAGCAGACTCGTGAGCCCGGCGGCGAAGAAGAACGCCGCCCCGAGACACGAGAGGCCAATGCCGTACACCCAGCGCGGGCCGAGGCGGTCGAAGGCGAGGCCGACAAGGGGCGCGGTGAAGCCGTTGACGAGCAGGTAGATCGAGTAGACGCCGGTCAGCTGCGAGCGCGCCCAGCCAAACTCGCGCTCGAGCGGTACGATGAACACCGCGTAGGTGTCCCCCAGGCCTCGCCCGAACATGTTGAGCGCGAAGCACGCGCCCAGCACCCCGATCGCCGTGTTCTTCAGGTTCTCTCTGCCGGCTCCAGGCCGAAAACCTGCCGCAGGTAGCGCAGGTACCCCGCGTCCTTCGACACGGTCTTGCCTGGCGCGTCCGACACCTTGGCCACCGGCTGGCCGTTGCACTCGGTCATCTTGATGACGATGTTGATCGGCTCGTAGCCTAGATCGTTCGTGAGATTGGTGCCGATGCCGAACGCGGTCAGCGCCCGGCCGTGGAAGCGCCGCGCGATCTCGATGGCAAGCGGCACCGAAAGCTGGTCGGAGAAGATGAGCGTCTTTGTGCGCGGGTCGACGCGGTTCTGCCGGTAGTGCGCGATCAGGCGCTCCCCCCAGGCGAACGGGTCACCCGAGTCCTGACGCGCGCCGTCGAAGAGCTTGCAAAAGTACATGTCGAAATCGCGCAGGAAGGCGTCGGTGCCGTAGGTGTCGGCTACCGCGATGCCGAGATCGCCCCGGTATTCCTGAGCCCACTTGTCGAAGGCGAATGTCTGCGAGTCGCGCAGACGCGGGCCGAGCGCCTGGCAGGCCTGCATGTACTCGTGGGCCATGGTGCCGAGCGGCGTGAGGCCGTTGCGCATGGCGAACCAGACATTGGAGGTGCCGGCAAAGTACCCAGGCACCTCGTGCTTGAGCGTCTGCAGCACCTCCTCGTGCCATGCCAGCGAGAATCGGCGCCGCGTGCCGTAGTCGGAGATCTTGAAGCCGGCCTCCGGCTCGACTTTGCGGATAAGGGCGATCTTCGCGCGCAGCCGCCGCCGCCCCTCGTCGAAGTCGGGTCGCGGCTGCGTGCGGCGGAAATACACTTCCGAGACGATGGCGAGCACCGGGATCTCGTAGAGGATGGTGTGCAGCCAGGGGCCGCGGATGGTGACGTCGAGCTCGCCCGGGCGCTCGCCCCCGGCGATGTGTACGTACTTCTCGTTGAAGCGGAACAGGCCGAGGAAGTCCACGAAGTCCGACTTCATGAAGCGCAGGGTGCGGAGGTAGGCGAGCTCGTCGTCGCGAAAGCCGAGGCTGCACAGCATGCCGACCTCGACGCGGATCTCCTCGACATACGGGCGGAAGTCGACGCCCTCGGTACGGCACTTGAACTTGTACTCGACCTGCGCCCCGGGGAAATGATGCAGCACGACCTGCATCATGGTGAACTTGTAGAGGTCGGTGTCGAGCAGCGATTGGATGATCACGCGGGTCATTGTAACCTTCGCCCGATGTGCGGCCGCTATGCGCTCCATGCCAGCCCGGAGGTGGTGCGGCTGCAGTTCGGGCTGGCGTCGGTTCCGGATTTTGCTCCGCGCTACAACGTCTGCCCGGGAACCGACATCCTCGCGGTTCGGGCGGCGGGCGCGCGGCTGCTGCCCTGGGGAAGGATTGCCAACGCCCGCGCCGAGACGCTCGCGGAGAAGCCGATTTTCGCGGGCGCCTTCCGCCGCTTCCGCTGCCTCGTGCCGGCAAGCGGCTTCTACGAATGGAAGAGCGCCGCGGGGCGCAAACAGCCCTATTACGTCCGTCCCGCCGACGCGCCGCTCTTCGGCCTCGCCGGCATCGTGCTGTTGTGGAGGGGTGAGCGCAGCGTATCGCTCATCACTACTACGCCGAACGAGCTCATGCGGTCCATCCACGATCGCATGCCGGTGATCGTCACGCCGGAGGACTATGCGGACTGGCTCGGCCCCGGCTTGGACGCAAGTGGGATGCTTCGCAGCTATCCCGCCGACCGGATGACGGCCCACGCCGTCAGTGCGCGCGTCAACCGCCCGGAGCAGGACGACGCGGCGCTGATCGAGGGCCTCACTGCGCCGTAAGGCCGAATACCCGCGCCCCCAGCAGGCGGACGGGCCGGCTTCCGGCCTCCGTGCGCTCGAGCAGCGCGAGCGCCCATGAGCTGAGGACATCGGCATCGCTCGTGGGCCGTGAAAGCGTATGGCTGCGCGTCACGGTGTCGAAGCCGGCGTAGCGCACCTTGATGCCGATGCTGCGCGCTGCGAGGCGGTGCGCAGCGAGCCAGTCGGCGTTCTCCCGCGCCATGCGGTCGATCTCCTTGCGGATGGCGAGCACGTCGAGGAGATCCTGCGCGTAGGTGTTCTCGCTGCTCGCCGACTTCGACGGCCGGTGGGGCTGGACGGGACGCGGATCTTCCCCGCGCGAAAGCCGTACGAGCCAGTCCGCGAGGCTTCCGACGGTCTCTTGCAGAATGGCCGCGTCCACCTCCCTGACTTCGACCAGTCTCTCGACGCCAATGCGACGGAGCTTCTCGGCGGTCACCGGCCCAACGCCCCAGAGCGCCTCGACCGGAAGCCTCTGCAGGAATTCCTCGACCCGTTGCGGCGCGACCACGGTAAGGCCGTCCGGCTTGCGCCACCCCGAGGCGATCTTGGCGAGGAACTTGTTCGGCGCGACGCCGGCGGAGGCGGTCAGACCGGTCGTTTCGCGGATCTCCGCCTTCAGACGCTTCGCCACTTCCCTCCCGAGCGTCTCGCCCCAGGCATTCGCGGTGACATCGAGGTACGCCTCGTCGAGAGACAGCGGCTCCACGAGCGGGGTGCAGCGGCGCAGGATGGCCATCACCTCCGCGGACGCTTGCCGATAGCGCTCGAAGTCCGGCCGCACGATCTCGAGGTGCGGGCACAGGTGCACCGCCCTCGACATAGGCATCGCCGAGCGCACGCCAAACGCCCGAGCTTCGTAGCTTGCCGCCGCGACTACGCCCCGCGAGGCCGGCTGGCCTCCGACCGCGACCGGTCTGCCGCGCAGGCGAGGATGGTCCCGCTGCTCGACCGACGCATAGAAGGCGTCCATGTCCAAGTGGACAATCCTTCGCATACTGTATATATTGCCACTATATGGAGGCGTTGACCGAGCGACAGAACGAAGTCTTGCGGCTGATCCGCGAGCTCACCGAAGTCGCAGGTTATCCACCGACACGCGCCGAGATCGCCGAGAAGATGGGCTTTCGCTCCGTCAATGCCGCGGAGCAGCACCTGCGCGCGCTGGAGAAGAAGGGCGCCATCGAGATCTCCTCCGGTGCCTCACGCGGCATCCGCGTCCGCGACGGGCGCGCTGCCCGGCAGGGGCGCCTGCTCGAGCTCCCAGTGATCGGTCGGGTGGCAGCGGGCGCTCCCATGCTCGCGGAGGAGAACGTCCAGGCACGCTACCAGGTCGATCCGAACCTCTTCACGCCCCGCGCGGACTACCTTCTGCGCGTGCGCGGCATGTCGATGCGCGATGCGGGCATCCTCGAAGGCGACCTGGTCGCGGTGCATCGCACGCCGGAGGCGCGCTCCGGGCAGATTGTCGTCGCCCGCCTCGGCGACGAGGTGACCGTGAAGCGCTTTCGCCGCCGCGGCTACGCGGTTCAGCTGGAAGCCGAGAATCCCGATTTCGCGCCGATCGAGGTCGACCTGCGCTCCGAAGCGCTCGTTATCGAAGGCGTGGCGGTCGGCATAGTCCGCAGCGGCAAAGCCCTGTAAAGGCGGCGCGGCGCGGTCTGGCTGCGCTTTGCCTATAGAATGCGCAGGCTTCTGGCCTGCGCATGAATCACACCACGACCGCAAACGGCGAGGCGAGCGCGCCCGCTGCCGTTTCCGCCGGAATCCGCGACCGCGCCGACCCGCGCCTGGTGCTCGCCGACCGTGTCGAGCAACTGTACGGCCAGATGTGGCTGGGCATCCTCACCACGTTTGCCATCGGCGGGATCGCCACCTTCGAGTTTTGGGACGAGAGGCTGCGCGACCTGGTGCTTTTCTGGTGGGGGCTCGTGCTGACGGTCAGCGTGGCGAGCGCCGGGCTGCTCGTGTCGTACCGGCGCAGCGTCGAGCGCGCTGCACATGCCGCGCAGTGGCTGCGCCGGCTGGGCATCGCAGCGCTCGCCATGGGCGCGAACTGGGGATTCGCGGCTGCGGTTTTTTTCCCCTCGCACACCGACGAGCAGCAGGTGTTCCTCGCATTTCTGCTCGCCGGGATGATGTCGGGCGGCATTCCGGTTTACGCCGCATCATGGCCGATCTTCGCGCTGTACGCGGCCGGCATCGTGGCGCCATTCACCTACGTCCTGGCGACCTTTGGAAATCGGCTGTTCGTCGAGCTTGCGCTCCTGGTGCCGATGTTCTACGCGATCAACGTGGCGATCGCCTGGCGCCTTACCCAGGTGTTCCACGCCGGCTATCGGCTGCGGCACGCCTACGGAAGGCTCACCGAGGACTACAGCGTGCTGAACCAGCGCCTGCAGCGGCAGCTCGTCGAGCTCGGCGAGGCTCGCCGACAGGTCGAGGCAAGCGGCCGCAAGCTCGCGCTATTCGCGGAGCGCGCGCCCATCGCGGTGATCGAGCTCGACTCGGACGCGATGGTGACGCAGGTGAATCATGCGGCGGAACTGCTCTTCGGATACGCCGCGAGCGAGCTCGCCGGCGGCTCCATCAAGCGCCTGGTCCACCCGGATTTCCACGCACAGTTCGACCGTGAGTGGACCCGGCTGCTCGCTTCGCGCTCTCCGGTCGCAGGGATGAAGGTGCGAAATCCCCGGCGCGACGGCATCGATCTCGTCTGCGAGTGGACGGTGACACCGCTCGTCAACCCCGACGGCGCGCTCATCTCGGTCATTGCGCAGGGTCGGGACATCACCGCGCAGATTGAGGCCGAGCGCATGAAGAAAGAGTTCACGTCCACGCTGAGTCACGAGCTTCGCACGCCGCTCACCTCGATCATCGGCTCGTTGCAGCTCATCAACTCCGGCGTGCTGGGCGAGGCCCCCAAGGACATTGAGGAGCTCATGGTGGTCGCCGAGCGCAACGGCCAGCGCCTCCTCGATCTCATCAATGACATCCTCGACATCGAGAAGATCGAGTCCGGTAAGCTTACGCTGGTATCGCAGGCGATGCGACTGGATGAGCTGGTGCGCGAGGCGATCGTGCTCAACAAGGCCTTCGGCGACCGATTCCAGGTCCGGTTCCAGGCACGAGGCACGCTGCCGGCGTGGGAGGTCTACGCCGACCACAAGCGCCTGCTGCAAGTGATGACCAACCTGCTGTCCAACGCCGCCAAGTTCTCGCCGGAGGGGGGCGTAGTGGAGATCTCGCTCGAGGAGCGCAATGACGTCCTGCGCATCGGCGTGCACGACCGAGGTCCGGGGATCCCGGAGGCCTTCCGGGGGAAGATCTTCGGCCGCTTCACGCAGGCCGACGCCACGGCGACGCGCCAGAAAGGCGGGACGGGTCTTGGGCTCGCCATCTGCAAGCGCCTGATCGAGCTCATGCACGGCCGCATCGGCTTCGAGGACCGGCCCGGTGGCGGCACGAGCTTCTGGTTCGAGCTGCCGCGCCACGCCCGCTAGCGCAAAGGAGGAATCGCAATGCCTGAAAGACCGCTTAACCGCATCTGCTACGTCGAGGACGACGAGGACATCCAGCGCATCGTGCGCGTGTCCCTTGAGCGCGTCGGCAAAATGACGGTCGAGATCGTGGGAGACCCCACGCGCGCCATCGACGCCATGACGCGCTTCGTGCCGGATCTCGTGATGCTCGACTGGATGATGCCCGCGATGGACGGGCCTGCGCTTTTCAGGCAGATGAAGCTGCAACCGGAGACGAGCGCGCTTCCAGTGGTATTCATCACCGCCAAAGCGGCGCAGCGCGACCTCGACGAGCTCATGAAGATGGGCGCCGCCGGCACCATCTCCAAGCCTTTCTCGCCCAAGGACCTGCCGGAGCAGCTGCGCGCGATATGGGCAAAGCTGCCATAGGCGGGCCGCTCCTGACCTACGCTCGCTTAGTGCAGCTTCTGCGTGATGTCCAGCTTGGCTGGCTCGTGGTAAAAAAACTTCCGGGAGAGGTAGCCGAGAACCTCGTCGGCATTGCGAAAGCGCGCGTCGCGGTCTTTCTCCACCAGCTTGTCCAAGAGCCGCTGGTAGCGCGCCAGGCTATCCGGTAGCGGCGACGGCGGCGTGTTGAGGTGGTGCAGCGCCACTTCCACCGCGGTCTCGCCGTCGAAGAGGTGCTTGCCGGTCAGCATCTGGTAGAGCAGCACGCCGGCGCTATAGATGTCCGTGCGCAAATCGAGCACCCTGCCCTGCACCTGCTCAGGGCTCATGTAACGCGGCGTGCCGAGGACCTCGCCATGGCTGGTGCGGTCCACCGCCGCGATGTCCTTGGCGATGCCGAAGTCGACGATCGCCAGGCTACCGTCGTCGCGGAACATGAGGTTCTGCGGCTTCAGGTCGCGGTGCAGTATGCCTTTCTCGTGGATGTCGCCCAGCGCGAACATCAGGTCGCGGAAAAGTCGCAGAGCCTCCTCGGGCGCGAGGGGTCTGGCGGCGAGCCTTCGGTTCAGGTCGCCGCCCTCGAAGAACTCAATGACCAGGTAGGCGTGCTCGCCGGAGTTGCCATGACCATGGATGCGCGCGACGTGGCGGCTCTGGATCCGCTCGACGATGGCGTACTCCTCCATGAACCGGTCGAGCGCCTTGCGGTCCTTGGTGATCTCGGACCGTAGGATCTTCACCACCAACGGCTCGTCGTCGCTTTCGCGGGAAGCGAGGTAAACGCGCGCGGTGCCGCCTTCGCCGATCATGTGCAAGACACGGATTCCCGGTATGCGGACCTTGTCGCGCAGCGACTGGCCCTCGATGCGTGCGGCGAGGTCGGGGCTCGCCGTGCGCTCGAGGGCTCCCGCGGTGAGATCGCGGAGCGAGGTAAGCAGCTTCTCGCGCGTCATCTCCTGCTTGCGCTGATAGTCGTCCGCGCCTGCTTTCATCGCGCGCACGGCGATGACCTCGTTGCCGGCGCCCGTGAGGAAGAGTACCTTTGGGCAGTCGGCCCTGCGTTTGAGGATCTGCAGCCACTCCAGTCCGTCGCCGCGCCCCAGCATGTAGTCGAGGATCACCACGTCGTAGGAGGAGAGCGGAAATGACGGGCCCGGGACGTCGTGGCTGAGCGGGTCGTAGCCATCGACCGTCGCGTCGGGCCAGCGGCCGCGGATATAGTGCGCGAGCAGGTTGCGCAGGTCCTCGTCGTCGTCGATGATGAGGACGCGCACGGCTAGATCCTGATCGAGCAGACCTCGGTCGCTTCCGACTTGCCGCGCAGGGCTAGCCCCCCTCGGGGAGCCATGCGCTCCGCCGGGAAGATCCCTGGCGCCGCCTCGTAAACCGGGCGCGCGATGAGCACTTCGCCGGCGCGGGCCATCTGCATCAGCCGCGCGGCGGTGTTGACCGCGTCCCCGATGATGGTGTGGCTCATGTAGTGCGCAGAGCCGACGTTTCCGAGGATCGCCTCGCCTGAGGCGATGCCGATGCCAACCCCGGTCGAGGGCCCGCCTCGCCCGATCCACTTCTGCAGGACCGGAGCGAAGCCTTCCACCATGTCGCGAGCAGTACGGCAGGCGCGCTGCGCGGCGTCGGCCTGGGGGAACGGCACGTTGAAACCGACGAGCAGGCTGTCGCCCGCCATGCTGAAGATCGTGCCTTCGTGGCGGTACGCCGCATCGGTGATGGCCTGGAAGTACTCGTTCAGCATGCCGACCACCTCGGCTACCGATGTCGTCTCGGTCAACCGCGTAAACCCGCGCAGGTCAGCAAACAGGGCGACCACGCTCACGCGCTGTGGCTCGCGGCGAAACGGCGCGCCGTCCTCGGCGAGCTCGGAGATGATGCGCTCGGCGAGCCTAGGCGAGACGTAGCGCGCGAAGGCCTTGCGCAGGGTCTCCTTGTGCTGGATCTCGGCTCCAAGCCGCCGAGCCTCAAGCTCGCGCCGCGTCTCGTGCAGCCGCCGCAGGGTCTTGACCCGGGCGATCAACTCCTCGCGGCGTACCGGCTTAGAGAGAAAATCGTCAGCGCCGGCGTGGATGCCCCGCACGCGGCTTTCGGTGTCCTCGAGCGCGGTGACGAGCACTATGGGAATCATGGCACTCGTGGGCTGGGATTTCAGCCGCTCGCACACCGCGAAGCCGTCGGCGCCGGGAAGCATGACGTCGAGGAGCACGAGATCCGGCGGGGCGACGGCGATCCTGGCGATCGCCGCCTCTCCGTTGGGAACGGTGTCCGCAGCCATGCCTTCCTTAGTGAGTAACCGCGCAAGGTAGTCCGCCATGTCCGGGTCGTCGTCGACCACCAGCACTCGAAACGCCGCCGCCGCGTCCGCCATGACGCCAGCCGCGGCCAGGTCACTCATAGGTGACTTGCACTTTGGCGAGGTAGTCGCCGTACTGCTTGACGCTTGCCTCGAGCGAGGCGCGGTCGCCGCGGCGGGCGCCTTCCTCGATGCTCTTGCCGATGGCCGATACCTGGTCGAACCCGTAGGAAATGCCGACACCCTTCATGCGGTGCCCGAGCTGGCGCAGCTGCTCGAAGTCCGCCGCCGACAGCGCCGCGCGAAGGGTATCGAGCTCCTTGTTGCGGTTCCGAAGGAACGTCGGGATCAGATCCTCGAGATCCTTCGCGATTGTGACCTTCCAGGCGCCGTCGTTCATCTGGCGATTATATGGGGCCGCGCCCGACGCCCTCGGCACGGGTGTCAGGCTTTGTCAGCTAGTGCCTCGCGCGCGCGCGTCAGGTGAGGGTTGAGCGAAAGCGCGGCGCGAAAGACAAAGCGCGCCTCGGCGCCGGCGCCCTCGCCGAGCAGGATTTCGGCGAAATGCAGCATAGCCGCGAAATGGCGGGGCTCGAGCTCCAGGGTGCGGCAGATGTCATGCAGGCATTCCTCGTCGCGGCCGGCAAGGTAGTAGAGCGTGGCGCGCTTGTGCCAGGCCTCGGCGAAACGGGGTGCGCTACGCAGCAGCGCGGTGAGGCGCGTCTCGGCGATGTCAGAGCGCCGGGCGGCGATGTCCCGGGTGGCGAGCTCCAGGGCATGCGCGGCTGCGCGGTGGGGATGATCCATCCAGACGCGCCAGATGCAATCCTCGGCCTCGAGCGCCTCGTTGCCCGCGCAGGCGGCCAGGCGGCGGAAGAGCTGGTCGAGCGCGGGGAAGGCGGTTGCCGGGCGGCGCTCGCGCCGGCCGGCAATCAGGGCGAGGATGGTGTCAGTGGAAGTCACGCGACGCCGTCATCAGCGATCCCAACATGGGAGTGTAGTCATGGAGGCGCCGGGCCACCAAATGCACGACCTCGCCCTCGCGCTCAACGCGGCCCATCACGCCGAGCAGCCGCGCGTCCAGCAGCTCGCGCTTCTGGCTTTCTACCAGGTCGCGCCAGACGACGACGTTCACGCAGCCCGCTTCGTCCTCGACGGTCACGAAGACCACGCCGCTCGCCGTGTCGGGGCGCTGGCGGCAGGTCACGAGGCCGACCAGGCGGGCAAAGCTGCCATCGGGCAGCCGATTCAGGGTCCGAGAGTCGATCAGCTTTCTCTTCGACAACCGCTTTCTCAACAATGCCAGCGGATGGCGCCCCAGCGTCAGTCCAAGGCTGGCGTAGTCGGCGGCAATCTCCTCGCCCTCTCGAGGCGCCTCGAGCCGTGGGAGCGGCTCGCCGGCGGGCACGTCCAAGGGCGAACGCCCCCCGGCCCCGGCCGCCGCCCAGTACGCCAGGCGCCGGTGCCCGGCGACCGACCGCAGGGCGCCCGCCGCGGCGAGGCAACGCAGATTCCTGCGGCCCAGATGCAGTTCATGGACCGAAACGAACGGTCGAGCCGCGGCA
>DASRKB010000189.1:0-3529 GCA_035649175.1 Burkholderiales bacterium
CCGCGGCGAGCAGGTGGCGGAGTTCCGCGGCCACTCGCGCACGGTGAAGGGAACGCATCTGCCGGAGTGACGGCAGCAAGGAACCGAAGGGGAGGAAGCACATGCAAGCCCTGATGACCCGGCCCGAGAGGCTCGACCGGATCGAGACCGCCTCGCGCGACGAGATCGCCGCCCTTCAGCTCGACCGCATGAAATGGTCGGTGCGGCACGCCTACGGGAACTCGGCCTTCTACCGCCGGCGGTTCAACGATCATGGGGTGCACCCCGACGACCTGAAGACCTTGGGCGATCTCGCGAAGTTCCCCTTCACCGAGAAGCAGGACCTGCGCGACACCTATCCCTTCGGCATGTTCGCGGTGCCGCGCGAGAGGATCGCGCGGATCCACGGCTCGTCGGGCACGACCGGCAAGCCGACGGTGGTGGGCTACACGCAGAAGGACATCGACACCTGGACGCACGTCATGGCGCGCTCCATCCGCGCCGCCGGCGCGCGCCCCGGCGACAAGGTGCACGTCGCCTACGGCTACGGCCTCTTTACCGGCGGGCTGGGCGCGCACTACGGCGCGGAGAAGCTCGGCCTCGCCGTCATCCCGCTCTCGGGCGGCATGACCGAGCGGCAAGTCCAGCTCATCCAGGACTTCAAGCCCGAGATCATCATGGTGACGCCCTCCTACATGCTCGCGATCGCCGACGAGATGGAGCGCCAGGGCGTCGATCCGAGAAAGACCTCGCTGCGCATCGGCATCTTCGGCGCCGAGCCCTGGACCAATGAAATGAGGGTTTCCATAGAAAAGCGCCTTTCCGTGGATGCCATCGACATCTACGGATTGTCTGAGGTCATCGGTCCGGGCGTGGCGCAGGAGTGCATCGAGACCAAGGACGGTCTCACCGTCTGGGAGGACCACTTCTACCCCGAGATCGTCGATCCGCAGACCGGCGCGCCGCTTCCCGAGGGCGAGAAGGGCGAGCTCGTCTTCACCTCGCTCACGAAGGAGGCGCTGCCCGTGATCCGCTATCGCACGCGCGACCTCACGCGCCTGCTGCCAGGCACTGCGCGCACTATGCGCCGCATGGAAAAGATCACCGGCCGCTCCGACGACATGCTGATCATCCGCGGCGTCAACGTCTTCCCCTCGCAGATCGAAGAGCTGATCCTCAGGACGCCCGGCCTCTCGCCGCACTACGTGCTGGAAGTCTCCAAGGACGGCCCGCTCGACCATCTCACCGTGCTCGTCGAGGGCAAAGGCGCCGACGCGCTCAAGCACGACATCAAGTCCTACATCGGCATCAGCGCCGACGTGCGCGAAGTGCCGATCAGCTCCATCGAGCGCTCGATCGGCAAGGCGAAGCGCGTCGTCGACAAGCGCCCCAGGTAAGGCCGGGCGGCGCCGCGGTGGCGGTACAGATCTTCGGGTCGCTGCAGTAGCCGGTCCTCGGAGACGGGATCCCGTCGCGCTAGCCTTCATTGGGCTGCAGCAGATGGAGCTGAACTGCGCGCATCACCGCCGCGGCAGCCGAGCGCACGTCGAGCTTGCGGTAGGCGTTCTTCACGTGCGTAGCCACCGTGTGATGCGACATGCCGAGCCGGTCGGCCACCTGAGAGTAGGTGCAGCCGTGGGCCAGCAGCTTCAGCACCTGCGACTCGCGCGGGGTCAGGCGGATGGCTTGGGTTTCCATGCGCCGAGAATGCGCGCCGGCCGCCCGCGGATCGCTCACCGATGGCTTACCGATCGCTTACTTCGGCTAGCCCTCCTTGATCGCCTGCGCCGCGCAATATCCGGATGGATCGGCCCGCGGCGGCGCCTTAGACTGCCGGTATGGAAAGCATGGTCGGCAAGGCGAAGGAGTATCTCGATGCGAGGCGCGGCGAGCGCGTGACCCTGGAGGAGCTGGCGCGGGCGGTCGGCGCGAGTCCCTTCCACCTGCAGCGGCGCTTCAAGGACGCTTTTGGGGTCTCCCCCAGGAGCTACCAGGACGCCCACCGCCAGCAAGAGTTAAAGGCTTCCCTCCGTAACGGCAGCCGGGTGACTGACGCGGTGTTCGCCGCAGGCTACGGGTCGGTCTCGCGCTTCTACGAGAAAGCGGATCTCGGCATGAAGGCGCGCGACTATCGCGCGCGCGGTAAGGGGCAGACGATCGGCTATACGAGCTTCCGTTCGCCACTCGGCACGGTGCTGATCGCCGCGACCGACAAGGGCCTGTGCTCGGTGAAGATCGGCGACCGCGAGAACCGGCTGGAGAAAGACCTCAGGGAGGAGTTCAGCGGGGCGGAGCTCGTTCCCGGCAGTCTTCCGCACTTGAAACACAAGATCCTTTCGTTCCTCAAGGGCGAGACCGGCCTTTCCCGCGTGCCGCTCGACATCCGCGGCACGGTGTTCCAGCGCCGCGTTTGGGAGGCGCTGCGGCGCATCCCGCGCGGCGAGACGCGCACGTATGCCCAGATCGCCCGCGAGGTGGGCGCGCCCGCGGCGGTGCGCGCCGTGGGGAGCGCCTGCGGCGCGAACCCGGTCGCACTCGCCGTGCCCTGCCACCGCGCGGTACGCACCGACGGCGGTCTGGGCGGTTACGCCTGGGGCCTCGAGCGCAAGGCGAGGCTCCTCGAGCTGGAGAAGCGCGCGAAGAAATGACCGACGGTCGATGACGGCCGGCGACGCGGGTCGGCTGGTCGCGCTCGCGGCGATCTGGGGCGCGGCGTTCATCTTCATGCGCGTCGCCGCGCCGGTGCTCGGTCCGATCTGGACGCCGGAGCTGCGCGTGCTGCTCGGCGGCCTCGCCCTCCTCGCATGGCTGCGCGCCAGCGGCTTCAATCCCGGCCTGAGCACGCATTGGCGCCCCTACTTCGTGGTGGGCTCGATCGGCATCGCGGTCCCCTTCGCGCTCTACGCTTTCGCCGCAATACATGCCCCCGCGTCTCTGCTCGCCATCGTCAACGCGACCGCGCCGATCTTCGGGCTCGCCTGGGGCGCGGCCCTGGGCGAAGAGCGCGTCACGGCGAAGAAGAGCCTCGGACTCGCGCTCGGCGTGGCGGGCGTGGCGCTCCTCGTGCGGCCGGCGGGCGCGGCACCAAGCCCGCTCTTCTATTGGGCGATCGCCGCGGCGCTCGGCGCCTGCTTTCTCTACGGCGTGGTAGGCGTCCTCGTGAAGCGCTTCGCGAAAGGCGTCCCGCCGCGCGCCATGGCCGCAGGCAACCAGCTCGCCGCCGCCGTGGTCCTCGCGCCGATCCTGCCCTTCTTTCCTGCGCCGGGCGAGCCGAGCGCCCTCGTCGTCGCGAACGTGCTGGCGCTCGCGCTACTCGCGAGCGGCGTCGCGTTCGTGCTGTACTTCCGCCTCATCGCCGACGTCGGGGCCACGCGCGCGCTCACCGTCACCTACCTCATCCCCGCGTTCGGCGTGCTGTGGGGCTGGCTCTTCCTCGACGAGACGATCTCGGCCGCGATGCTGGGCGGCGGCGCGCTGATCGTCCTCGGGACAGTCCTGGTTTTGAGAAACTGATCTAATAAAGAGATGCAATACCCGAATCTCTTCCGCC
>DASRKB010000190.1:0-5822 GCA_035649175.1 Burkholderiales bacterium
CATAGCGACGGGCGGGTTCCGACCAGCTGAAGTCGCGCGCCATGCCGGCGCGCTGGATCGCCTGCCAGCGCGACGGCTCGCGCCACGCGGCGAGCGCGCCGCGGAGGGCTGCCGCGAGCGCCGTGCTCTCCGCGGCCTCGAACAGGAACCCGGTTTCGCCGTCGGCTATGGTGTCGGCGAGCCCACCGGTGGCCCTCGCCACCGGCGGCGTGCCATAGCGCTGGCTGTACATCTGGTTGAGGCCGCAGGGCTCGAAGCGCGAGGGCATGAGGAACATATCGGCGCCCGCTTCGATCAGGTGGGCGAGATTCTCGTCGAAGCCGACGCACGCGGCGATTTGTCCCGGGTATCGTCTTTCGAGGTTCCGGAAAGCTTCCTGTTGGTCATGGTTTCCTGATCCCAGCATCACGAGCTGTGCGGGCAGCGCGACGAGCTCCTCGGCGGCGGCGGCCACGAGGTCCGTGCCCTTCTGCCACGTGAGCCGGCTCACCATGCCGAGGAGCGGCACGTCTTTCTTCTCGAGCCCCATGCGCTCCTGCAAAGCTCTCTTGTTGAACGATTTTTCATCGAGGCTTTGACTGGTGTACCTCCGGGCAATCCGTCGATCCGTGGAGGGATCCCACGCCTCGGTGTCGATGCCGTTCAGGATGCCGGTGAGCGCGCCGGCGCGATGGCGCAGCAACCCGTCCATGCCGAAGCCGAGCGCCTCGGTCTGGATCTCGCGCGCGTAGGTCGGGCTCACGGTGGTGATCGCGTCGGCATAGGCGAGGCCGCCCTTCAGGAACGACAACGCGCCGTGGAACTCGACGCCCTCCACGCGGAAGCTCTCCGGCGGCAGGCCGAGGCGCGCCGCGTACGAGGCGTCGAAGTTGCCCTGGAAGGCGAGGTTGTGCACCGTCATGACGGTGGGCGGCCCCTTGCGCCCGAGGAAAGTCGGCACGAGGCCCGCGGGCCAGTCGTTGCAGTGGACGACTTCGTGCGGCCAGATCCGGCCGATCATCGCCGCCGCGCGGCACATCACCCCGAAGCGCAGCACGTTGTCGGGCCAGTCGTTCCCGGCGGCGTCCTGGTAGGGCCCGCCTTCGCGCCGGTACAGGCCGGGGCAATCCAGGATGAAGAAGTTTGCTGATTCAAGGAACCTGACTTCGAATCCCAAGAGGTCGATTCGCGCGCTTTCGCTGGCGGCGAGCGCGTCCAGGACCTGCGGATACCCGGGAAGCAGGAGGCGCACGTCGTGCCCCAGCGCGCGGAGCGCAGCGGGCAGCGCCTCGCTGACGTCGCCGAGCCCGCCGGTCTTGGTGAGGGGGGCGCACTCCGGGGTGACGAACAGGACTCTCATTCTTGTAACTGCCTATTCTGCCCGCCCCAAAAAAGAAGGCCCCGGTAGGGGTACCGGGGCCGGGTGCCCGCATACGCACGAAGGGAGGGAGGTGCGTATGCAAGTCGGGGGAATGTGCGTCCCATGCTAGGGCCCCTTGCCGGGGCCGGATATCCTCGAATGCCTGATCCGCGTGTAGCGCGGCAACTACAGCGCTCGAGCCGCGATTCAGGGAAAGATCGAAGCGATCGTCGCCTGGATGGCCTGGGCGGCGGCGCGCGGGTCGGGCGCCGCGCGCACCGGCCGGCCCACCACGATGTAGTCGGCACCGTTGGCGAAGGCCTGCGCCACGTCGACGGTGCGCTTCTGATCGTCGGCGCGGTTTTCCACCGGCCGGATGCCGGGGGTGACGACGAGGAGCTTGTCCTTGAACTCGGCCTTGAGCCGGGGCGCCTCGAGGCCCGAGGAGATGACCCCGTCGCAGCCCGCCTCGATGGCGCGCCGCGCGCGGGAAAGGACGAGGCGCTCCACGTCGCAGGAGAAGCCGAGGTCGTCAAGATCGCCGCGGTCGAGGCTGGTGAGCGCCGTGACCGCGAGGATCTTCACCTCGCCCTTCTCCTTGCCCGCCGCCTCCATCATGCGCTGGTTGCCGTGCACGGTCGCGAACGTCACCCCGCGTCCGCGCAGCGCCGCCACCGCCCGGCCGACGGTCTCGGGAATGTCGAAGAACTTGAGGTCGACGAACACCCGGTTTCCGCGCTTTACCAGCCACTCGAGGAGCTCGAAGTACCCCCCGGCGGTGAAGAGCTCCAGGCCCACCTTGTAGAAGCACGCGGCGTCGCCGATCCGCTCGACCATCGCGCGCGCCTCGGCGGCGCCGGGAACGTCGAGGGCGACGATCAGCCGCTCTCTTCTCTCAATCCTGAGATCGGGGTCAGACCCCGAACTCTTTTCCTTCTTCATCCCTTCTCCTTTTCGTGTTCTGCGTACTGCCGCAAAGATAATCCCAGGTGGTCGGGCTTCATCTTTGCGGCCTCTTCGTCGAAGACGAACGCGCGATAGAGGTCGCGCAGGTGCAGCTCCTCGGCGTCGCGCGCAAGCACCCAGCCGTCTCTTTCGGTCCGCACCGTCCAGCCGAGCGCGCGGCTTCTCTCCAGGATCTCCTCGCAGCGGTGCGGCATGAGGCGATTCTGCGCGGTGATGCGCCGCAGGTTGACCACGCGGCCGTCGGCGTGCGCACGCGCGAGCGTCCCGAGAACCGCCAGGGCGTCCACGTAGTCGCTGCCCGGCACGAGCTTGCGGTCGCGCAAGTGATAAGCGGGCAGCATGGCGGTGAGCGTGGCGCCGGCGAGCACCACCAGCCACGACAGGTACATCCACATGAGGAAGATCGGGATGGTGGCGAACGCGCCGTAGATCAGGGTGTAGGTCGGGAAGCGCACGAGGTACAGCGCGAAGCCGCGCTTGGCGAGCTCGAACACGATGCCCGCGAGGATGGCGCCGGCGAGCGCGTGGCGCCACGGTACGTGGCGGTAAGGCACCACGCCGTAGAGCAGCGCCAGGGCGATGACGGTGAAGAGGAACGGGAGCACGCCGAGGATCGCATCGACCAGGACGTCGAGCTGCAGCCAGCCGAGCGACGCGCCCACCGCGAAGGAGGTGGCCGAGAGGCTCCCGCCGACGAGCGCCGGCCCCAGCGTCAGCACCGCCCAGTAGATCAGCACGCGCTGCACCACCGGGCGCGGCCGCTGCACGCGGAAGATGCCGTTCAGCGCCTCGTCGATCGTGCGGATGAGCAGAAGCGCCGTCACGGCGAAGAAGGCCGCGCCGATCGCGGTGAGCCGCGCAGCGTTCTGGGTGAACGAGTTGATCTGGTCCGCGATGGTGTCGATGCCGCGTGCGTCGGGCAGGAAGTTCTCGAAGATGAAGAGCTGCAGCGCGTCGACCGTCTCGTCGAACACCGGGAACGCGGTCGAGATGGCGAGCGCCACGGTGAACGCCGGCACGAGCGAGAGCAGCGTCGTGTAGGAAAGGCTCGCCGCCGCCTGGAAGCAGCGCTCCTCGTAGAAGCGGCGCACCAACGCCAGGCAGAACTCGCCGAGCGCGCGCCAGTCGGCATTCGGCCTCATGGGATTGCTCTTATCATACCGGCGTGGCCTCGATCCTCGTCCTGTACTACAGCGTCGGCGGGTCCGTGCGGCGCATGGCCGAGCTCGTCGCCGACGGGGTCGAGCGCGCGCCCGGCGCGCAGGCGGTGCTGCGCACGGTCCCGCGCGTGTCGACCAACATCACCGGCGATGAAAGCCCCATCCCTTCCACCGGCGCACCCTACTGCGAGCTCGCGGACCTGGAAGCCTGCGACGGCCTCGCGCTCGGAAGCCCGACCCGCTTCGGCAACATGGCGGCGCCGCTCAAGCACTTCCTCGACGGCACGGGGCTGCTGTGGAACCGCGGCGCGCTCGCCGGCAAGCCGGCATGCGTCTTCACCTCCACCGGCACCCTGCACGGCGGGCAGGAAGCCACGCTGCTTTCGATGATGCTGCCGCTCCTGCACCACGGCATGCTCCTCATGGGACTGCCCTACACGCAGCCCGAGCTCAACGCGACGCGCGCCGGCGGCACGCCCTACGGCGCGAGTCACTTCGCGGGTCTTGCCGACGACCAGCCGGTGGGCGAGGACGAGCGGCTCCTTTGCATCGCGCAGGGAAAACGGCTTGCCGAGCTCGCGCTCCGGCTCAAGTGATTTTCCTGAGGACGGTTTCCTTCGTCTGCCTGGCGGCTTTGATTGTTCTATGCGTGGCATGGGAGTTGCGGCTGGCGCCGCTGCGGCCCGGCGGCTCGTTCATGGCACTGAAGGCGCTTCCTCTCGCGCTGCCCCTGATGGGCATCCTGGAAGGGCGGCGCTACACCTACCAATGGTCGAGCATGCTGATCCTCGCCTACTTCGCCGAGGGGGTGACGCGCGCCTGGAGCGACGTCGGCATTTCCCAGAAACTGGCGTTCCTCGAAGTCGCGCTCAGCCTCGTCTACTTCGTCGCTGCTGTAAGCTATGCGCGTGGAACGAAAACTCGCGGCCATCCTTAGCGCCGACGCGGCCGGCTACAGCCGGCTCATGAGCGAGGACGAGGTCGGAACGGTGCGCACGCTCGCCGCGTGCCGCGAGGCCGCAGCCGAGGCAATCGCGCGCCATGGCGGCCGCGTCGTCGACATGGCGGGCGACAACGTGCTCGCCGAGTTCCCGAGCGCGGTCAACGCGCTCGAGGCCGCGCGCGCCATGCAGGCGCAGATCGACGGCTGCAACGGCAAGCTGCCGGCCGACAAGCGCCTCGCCTTCCGCATCGGCGTCAACCTCGGCGAGGTAGTCGTCGAGGGCGGGCGGCTCTACGGCGACGGCGTCAACATCGCCGCGCGCATCGAGGCGCTCGCGGAGCCCGGCGGCATCTGCGTCTCCGCGAAGGTGTACGAGGAGGTGCGGCGCAAGCTCGATCTCGCCTTCGAGGACCTCGGCGAGCAGGCGCTGAAGAACATCGCCGCGCGCGTGCGCGTGTTCCGCGTACGCGCCGACGACCAGGGCGCCGCGCCGCAGGGCGCCGCACCGCCCGCGGCGGCAAAGCCCTCGATCATCGTGCTGCCGTTCACGAATATGAGCGGTGAGGCGGAGCAGGAATTTTTCGCCGACGGCCTCACCGAGGACATCCTCACCGGCCTGTCGCGCTTTCCGGAGTTGTTCGTCATCTCGCGCAATACGTCCTTCAAGTACAAGGGGCAGGCGGTCGACGTGCGCAAGGTGGCACGCGACATCGGCGTGCAGTACGTCCTCGAGGGCAGCGTACGCAAGGCGGGCAAGCGCGTGCGGGTGACGGTGCAGCTGATCGACGGCGAGTCCGACCGGCACATCTGGGCCGAGCGGTATGACCGCGACCTCGAGGACATCTTCGCGCTGCAGGACGAGGTGACCAACGCGATCGTCGCCGTGCTACCCGGCCGCGTGGAGGCCGCGATGCGGGAGCGCGCCGCGCGCAAGCCGACCGAGAACCTCGCCGCCTACGAGTGCGTGGCGACCGCGAAAACGCTCCACCACCGATCCAAGCGCGCCGACAACGTCAAGGCGATGGAGCTGATCGAAAGGGCGATCCGGCTCGACCCGGAGTACGCGCACGCGCACGCGTGGAAGGCGTGCATCGTCGGCCAGCAGCTGACCTACGGCTGGACGGATCCGGACACCGGCGAGCGCGTCATCGAGGACGAGATCACGCGCGCGGCCGCCCTGGACGACAAGGACAGCGACGTGCAGCGCGTGCTCGCCGCCCTGCGGCTGCGGCAGAACGATTTCGACCGCGCGGTCCATCATCAGGACCGTGCGCTCAGCCTAAACCCCAACGACGACCTGATCGTGGTCCAGCAGGGCGAGATCCTCACCTGGCTCGGACAGCCCGAGGAAGGCATCGAGTGGATCCGCAAGGCGATGCGCCTGAACCCCTACCACCCGGCGCGGTTCTGGAAC